>JBFRWO010000027.1:0-2929 GCA_051439625.1 Crocosphaera sp.
TCCTAATAAAATGATAGCGTTAAATATAGCTAAATAAGATATTTTAAAGTTAATTAATTTCATAATTATTTTGTCAAATTCAAGCTATTCATTGCGGCCCTAATTATATCATAATACGGCTTTTTAGTGACATCAACTTCTTGTGCTTCTTGACGATTTATTCCTAATAGTCCTTTTCTTTGTCCTTTACGAATAGCTAAAATTTTACCTTGAGAATTTTTAATTTTTAATTCCTGTGCTTTTTCCGAATAAAAACAAATATAATCCTTTCCTTGATAACTAAAACTATTATGGGGTTTTATTCTTACACCATCAGGTAAACGAACACCAACTATTTCTAATTCTATATTAACCTCACCATTCCAACTATTTTCGTTCAATTTATAGGCAATATCCAACCGTTTTGGTAAGGGAAAATAAGAACCAAACCGCCAAGCGATAGCCTTCATTTCTTGACCATCATCTTGACCCAATACTAATTTAAGATGATTTTTTCCTACAGTTCTTTGTTCCAATATTTTCACATTAGGAGTCCAAAATACAGGAAAAGCATTTTGTATGCCCCAAGGTTGTAAACTATCGATATTTTCATATAACTGAGTATTTAACTGTTTAAAATCTGCTTTTCCATCGATTTTTACTAAAGGTTTGAGGTGATGAGGTTCTAGTAATTGATGAGCAAATTGACTCAATCTTTCCTGAAAAGCTATTAAATTATCACTCTTTAAACCGAATCCCCCTGCTGCTTTGTGTCCCCCATATTTACCTAATAAATCATCACAATATACCAGGGATTCAAAGATGTTAAATTCTTCAATACCTCTAGCTGATCCCCTAATTTTACTGTAATCTTCCTCTTCATAAGTACCAATAAAAACAGGAACTCCGTAACGTTCAACTAAACGAGAAGCAACAATCCCAATAACTCCGTGGTGCCATTGAGGATGAATAACAACTAAAACCCTATTCTTTTTATAATCAATAGGAGTTTTTCTGATCAAATCAATCGCTTCTTTTTCAATTTCTTCACATAAACTTTTCCTTTGACCATTAATTTGTTCGCATTGCATCGCCCTTTCCAAAGCCATTCCCGGGTCATCAGTAATTAATAGTTCAATAGCAGTTTGTGGATCACCAATTCTTCCCACTGCATTAATTCTTGGACCCAATTTAAAGCCAATATCATCCGGTTTTAATTGTTTTTGCTCTTCACTAACCCCTGCTACTTGCATTAAAGCTTGAATTCCTGCCAATTGTGAAGTTGGTAACTGTCTTAACCCCTTTTTTAACCAACGACGATTAACCCCAACCAAAGGAGCTAAATCAGCAATTGTTCCTAAAGTAAATAACTCTAATAACGAGTCAATAATCTCCTCACTTTTCTGTAAAGCTTCAGCAAGTTTTACTGCCAAAATATAAGCAACTCCCACACCAGCTAACCCACGATAAGGAGATTGAATCGGTAATAATTTAGGATTTAAAATAGCATCAGCAGGAGGCAACTTTTCTGGTAAATCATGATGATCCGTAATAATAACTGTTAAACCTAATTCTACAGCTAGTTTGATGGGATCATAAGCAGAAATGCCATTATCAACGGTTAAAATAACCCCTACACCTCCTTCAGCAAACTTTTCCACAATTCTTTCATTAATCCCATAACCATCTTTCATGCGGCTAGGAATTTCATAATAAGCATCCCCTCCTAAATGATTAAAAGCGCGTAATAAAAGAGAAGTGCTAGTCATTCCATCAGCATCATAGTCACCACAAATAGCAATTTTTTCCTCCGTTGCGATCGCTTCTTTTAACAGTTCAATACTGGGCAATAAATCAGGAAATTCTGTTAAAGGATCGGGCAAACTTTCTGAGTATGGGTTAATATAAACTTGTGCTAACTGAGGACTATCAATACCTCGATTTAAGATTACCTGAGCGAGTAAAGGAGATAGTCCCGTTTCTGCTACTAATGTTTTAACTTGATCTGGGTTAGGAGAGGCAATATACCACCGTTGATCTGGTAATTTCATGTAAATTTATACTATAATTTAAGAAAATTATTATAACAATTATCGAGATAATAGGACTTACAACCTCACTTTTTCCAGCGAAAAGTTTTTGGACTAAGGTTTAAATTATCTCCTATTTTCAACAACTTCTGACTTCTAACTTAATTAATCATGCCCCTCATTCAATGGTATCCTGGACATATTGCCAAAGCAGAAAGACAACTCAAAGAACAACTAAACCGTGTGGATGTCATCTTTGAAGTCTTAGATGCTCGTATCCCTCTAGCGTCCCATCATCCAGACGTTCCTGGATGGATAGGGAATAAGCCCAGACTGGTGGTACTTAACCGTACCGATATGATACCAGAATCTGTCCGGCAAAGCTGGTTAAGCTCCTTTGCTGCTCAGGGAGAGACACTTTATTGTACCAACGCTAAACAGGGTAAAGGAATTAAAGCTTTAAAAAAAGCAGCACAAGCTGCTGGCGTACAAATGAACCAAAGAAGAAAGGAGCGAGGAATGCGGCCTCGTGCGGTTCGAGCAGTAGTTATCGGCTTTCCTAATGTGGGAAAATCAGCGTTAATTAACCGTTTATTGGGGCGTAAAGTGGCAGCTAGTGCTAGACGCGCTGGAGTAACTCGTCAGTTGCGATGGATACGGATATCTGATTCTCTCGAGCTTTTAGACGCACCTGGAATTATTCCTGCTAAGTTAGAAAATCAAGAAAATGCGGTAAAGTTAGCTATCTGTGAAGATATTGGGGAAGCGGCCTATGATAATCAACAGATTGGAGCAGCATTAGTTGATTTATTAGTTGAGTTAAATTTTGAGAATATTTTGTCATCTCGCTATCAACTTGACCCTCAAAATATAACAGGAGAAGAATATATTGAAAGTTTAGGAAATAGCAGATTTAAAGG
>JBFRWO010000028.1:0-4143 GCA_051439625.1 Crocosphaera sp.
AAGAGACAGTATAACGGGGGTAAAGTGACACATTTTTAAAGAAATCTCCCATTAATTAACCTCTTTTTTTGTTCATTATTTATTACATTTTAGGCTGTGCTACCATATCAGTGAACTATTCTAGCACAATTTAACCGACTCTAGAGACTATAGAAGTCACCGGATAATTCATGAGATATATTTTTTTTATCTGTTCGGGAGTTCCCTTTTCCCTTATACTCAGACTTAATTCTCACAACTTATAACTGATTGCTATATTATCTTTATTAATCATTATTTTTCTGAACCTTAACTTAAGATGAAACCTTGTTATTGTATCCGTAGGGGCTTAATAATATTAAGCCCAATACTATTAAGCCCAATGTTAATTATTATTTCTTGATTTTCATTGCGAGGGGCTGAATTAATACTAGAGTTTGATGTGTTTTAATTATTTTCCCGACGCAATCTCCATATTGTTTTCTTACCCAACTGTCCTAACTACAAACCGTTTATCTAGCCCCACTTTCCGACTGACCATAAGCTTGCCAAGCCAAGTCTAATAACCCATTGACAATAGCTGCTGCCACGACTGCGCTACCTTTACGACCATTAACCGTAATATGAGGTATTTGGGCATCGTGTAACCGTTCTTTAGCCACATCTGCGCCAATAAACCCGGCAGGAGTACCAATCACCAAAGCCGGTTTAATCTCATCTTCTTCCACTAATTCCACCAACCCAGTCAAGGCGGTTTGCGACTCTCCCACCACAAAAATAGCTTCGGGATAGCGTTTTGCTAAAGTTTGCATCCCCCAAGCGGTCATAGTTTTAGTTTTCTGGGGACGGGTAATAGTTTGGGTGCTACAGTAAACAGGATTGGCAAAAGTTTCCTGAAGATTGGGAACAATACCCACCTGAACCATTGGTACATCAACAACCAGGGTTCTACGGGCCGCCAGCGCAGCAGCCCCTAGTTGCAAAGCCTTCTCTGAAAAACGAAGTAGTGAAAGATATTCAAAGTCCGCCGTTTGATAAATGACGCGCCGAACAATTTCGTACTCGGCAGGAGAGAAAACCGTTTCGCCAATCTCCCTATCAATCATAGCTAGACTTTGAGCATCAGTAAGGTGCCATTCCATAGTTAACAAAAAAATTATGTGTTTGGATTGGAGGCAGAGGATTGATTCAAAAATGGAGACAGATAAGCCACTAATACCCCTAGTGCAAATCCCATAACATTGCGGAATAAAGGCAACCAATCGGAGGTTCTAGTGACTACTGGACCAATACCAAAGGCAATAAAGAGAATGCCCCATAACGGTGAAATAATTAGAACCCATTGCCAAGCAAACACTTGATCCGATTTACGGGGAATTCCTGCAAAGCCAAAGACCAAACCGCCGACAATAGAAGTAATCAAAGTAAGAATCCATTGCTCTCTCGGTAAACCAGGGACAACTCCACAACCTCCCTTGACTAAACACCCTTTAACTGTGCCTAGTGAGTTCATAATAGAGCTATTTTCCCCATTTTCCCGTATATAATACATATTACCAAAACGGGCTTGTAATTCGATCCAGAAAGTTCTTGGTAGTAACTCATAAACGTCGTCTCCAATACTAAAGGAGAGGAGATTGCCTCCACGGGAATCAGCCACTAAGAGGATACTTTTGTCATCTAAACCCCAAAAATTAATAACCGCACGACCGGGGGAGCGATCGTATTGGGTTAAAACGCGGATTCTCCATCCGGTTTCCCCTTCAAAGGTTTCTATATCTTTAATTAAGGATTCTTCTAGGCGATCGGGTAGAAAATTGGCTAAATCTACCACGGGAGTCACTGTATCTGGCAATAATTCCGGGTTATTGACTGCTAAGGCTGCTGAAGGGGAAGAAACTAAGATGAATAAGCCCAGAATACAGGCTACAAGAGAAGTTAACCAAGACTTTAAGCCACGTTTTTGCATAAGATTTTACGACGGTACCGATTGTCAACACTTAAATAAATATTAATCAATTTTACATTTATTTACATTTATCTACAATGGGAACAAAATATGCGATCGCCGTTTATCGTAGTTTTCAATTGAGTGTGGGGAGTGTGGGAAGTGTGGGAAGTGTGGGGAGTATAACCGTTGATAACTATTGCGCTTTAGTAAGAAAGTCTGCGATCGCTCTAAAATAGATTAATCCTATTCATTCTTAACTGATGATACTATAGCAATCAGTTATCAGTTGTGAGAATTCAGTCTGAGTATAAGGGAACAGGGAACAGGGAACAGGATATCTCATGAATCATTCCTGATTGCTATATCTTGTCTCCAGTTATTAATGAAAAGAGGATAACCCAATAATTTAATTCTTTGATAATGTTTAGTATTATTAGTAACTAAAATTAAATGATTGGAGATAGCAATTGAAGCAATTAAAATATCAGCTAAGCCAATGGATTGACCTCTTTTTTCTAAATCCGCATGAATCAATCCTGATAATTTAGCAGCTTTAATATCTAAGGATAAAACTTCGATGTCTTCTAAATCTTTTACAAATTCTTGTACTCTATCTTCTCGATTAACTTTTTTCCAACCTTTAATAATTTCTGAGACGGTAATAACAGATATGGTATATTGTTTAAAAATTGCCTTGTAAGCAAGAGCTTGTCTAATAACTGAAGGATTTTTACCTTTACGTATTTCTGAAAAAATATCCGTATCTATTAAACATTTTTGGGACATAATTTATTCTTTAGCTTCTATCTTGCAAAATCTCAGTAACCATTTTATCAACCACTTCAGAATCATTTGACCATTGACCAATTAATGATTTATTTAGGGTTTCTTCTTGGGTTAATTGTTCAATCATTGCTTTAATTAATTCTGATACTTGACAATGATGGGTTGTGGTTAATTGTTCTATTTTTTGATAGGTGGTTTCGTCTAGTTCAATTTCTATTTTTTTCATAATATTAGTTTGCTAATTCTTTAAACCATTATAACATATATAAATTTCCTGTATCTATAGCGATTGCGTTCTATAACTGTTGATAACTGTTGCGCTATAGTAAGAAAATATGCGATCGCTCTAAAGTATATAAATCCTATTGATTATATGAGAGATGAAAAAACAAAAAGCCCTTGAACTTCTTGCCAAAAATAAAGTTCTGCTTCAGGAAAAATATGGAGTTAGAAAAATCGCTCTATTCGGTTCCACTGCTAGGGATACTGCCACTGAAACAAGCGACATTGATATATTAATCAGTTTTGCCGAAAAAGCCGACTCAAAAAAATACTTTGGTGTATTGTTTTATCTTGAAGACCTTTTCCAATGTCCTATTGACTTGATTACAGAAAACGCCTTACGTCCCGAACTACAACCCTATATAGACGCAGAAAAAATATATGTCTAGTAATACACCAAAAAGAGAATGGCGATTTTATGTCGATGACATGATCCTTTTTGCAGAAAAAGTGCAGCGATATACTCAAAATTTTGACCAAAAAGCCTTTATTAATAGCGAAGTTTATTATGATGCAACCCTGAGAAATCTAGAACTCATCGGCGAAGCTGCAACCAATATTCCCCAAGACATTAAAACAAATCATCCCGAAATCCCTTGGCGACAAATTATTGCGACCCGTAACCGAATTATTCATGGCTATCTTGGTATTGATAATGACATTATCTGGAGCATTATCACCGAAGAACTTCCTTCATTAATTACGAATCTCAAAAACCTAAAACACTCTTCAAAATCCCCGAATTAACTAGCAGATAATTAATTTTTTTTAACAAAAAGATCAAGATATGGAGGCATATTAATGATATAATTAGAGAAAATTTAAGCTAATATTGATCCTTTTATGTCTGTTACTGAATTACTGCCTAATTTACAAAAGCTATCTCGTTCAGATAAGTTAAAGATTATGCAATTTCTCATTGCTGAACTTTCTAAAGAGGAAGATTATAAAAATCTATTATCTGAGCTTCAAAGAGATGAAACTTATTTGATTAATTCTCCTTATGATTGTTTTGAAGCGGAACATCTAATGAATCAGATGTTGGTAGAATATAAACAGACTAATAATGGCTAATAAACAAAGGTTTAGTTATTCTAGAAAGCAAAATAATGTAGGTTTGAGTCTTGATGTTCCTCTTTTACTTA
>JBFRWO010000029.1:0-24725 GCA_051439625.1 Crocosphaera sp.
CGGCCGGGGCAAATGTTAATCAACAACGAGCCTTTTCGGGTTTAACCGCCCTGATGTTTGCCGTAGCTGCTAACCGAGTTGATATTGTTCAAGACTTAATTGCGGCCCAAGCGCAGGTTAACCAAACTAATGATGATGGCAACACACCCTTGATGATTGCTGCTTACAAAGGGCATACTGAGATTGTCACCCATTTGATGGCTGCTGGTGCTGATATCGATCATCATAATCAACAAGGCAATACGGCCTTACAACTGGCGATCAAAGGGGATCACCCCGAAACTATACACCTAATTCCAAGTTTTCAAGAAGAACTAACCCCAGAACGAGCTTTAGTGTTTGCTCTTCGTTGTGGCAGTTTAAGGGTGTTTCAGTCCTTATTAACCCCTGAAACCGACATCGATAGTCCTGATGCTGAAGGAGAAACCTTATTATCTTTAGCTGCGGCTGAAGGTCAAACAGCCATTATCCAAGCCCTATTAGCTTCAGGAGCAAACGTTAACCAACGAGATGAGGAAGCAGAAACCCCTTTACATTATGCCACCGTAGAAGGTCATTTAGGGGCGGTTAAGGCTTTATTAGGGGCAGGGGCAAATGTTCACTTAGCCAACCAATTTGGAGATACTCCCCTCATTTTAGCTGTGGTACAGGGCCACGCCAAAATAGTCCAAGAATTACTACAATACGGGGCTGATCCTAACCGCAAAAATTACGGGGAAACTCCTTTAACACTGGCGATCACTGATGGCAAATCAGAAATTATTCAAGTTTTATTGGATGGAGGGGCAAACCCTAATACCAGACTTCCCAATGGACGCACAGGGTTGATGAAGGCCGCTGATGATGGTAATGTTAGCCTCTTGCGTTTATTACTAGCGGCCGGGGCTGATATAAGTTTAACTGATGAAACGGGGGCAACGGCATTAATGTGGGGATCTCATCGTGGTTACGTTAATGTGGTTAAACTGTTATTAGCAACGGAAAATGTTAATTTAGATGAAAAAAATCACAGTGGTTATACTGCTTTGTCTTTAGCCGAATATAATAATTATCCTGATGTTATTGAATTATTAAAAAAAGCAGGAGCTAAATGAAGTTCCGTAAACGTTGTTCCGGCGCGATCGCACAGAAGTCAACCCACCCCTAACCCTTCCCAGGAGTGGAAAAGGAAGGGAAGTTTATTACTTTTTTTAGAAAAGTTAAAGTGATTAATTATTAATTATCCATTGTTCATTGTTCATTATTGAACCCAGGAATTAAAAATGCGAACTTATCAGTTAATTGCCCCTGCTAAAATTAATTTATATCTGGAAATCATCGGCGATCGCCCCGATGGTTATCACGAATTAGTTATGATTTTACAAAGTATTGATTTAGGTGATCGCTTGGAAATTCGCTCTAATGGCACTCAATCAATTAATCTACATTGTAATCATCCTTTAGTTCCTTTAGATAAGACTAATATTGCTTATAAAGCTGCTCTATTAATGAGTGAAGAATTCCCCCAAGAATTCGCTAATTATGGTGGAGTTGATATTACTATTGATAAGCAAGTTCCTGTGGCTGCAGGATTAGCTGGAGGTTCAACAGATGGGGCTGCGGTGTTAGTTGGATTAAATTTATTATGGGAATTAGGATTAACTATACCTCAATTACAAAAGTTAGCAGAAAAGTTGGGTTCTGATGTTCCTTTTTGTGTTAGTGGTGGCACTGCGATCGCTACAGGAAGAGGAGAAAAATTAGACGCTATTCCAGATTTAGAAAATTTGTGGGTTGTTCTCGCTAAATACAATAATATCTCTGTTTCAACTCCTTGGGCTTATAAAACTTATAAGCAACAGTTTGGTGATAGTTATATTAATGATAGCGCAGGAATTAAGTCTCGTACTTCTCACCTTCATTCTGGTCCTTTTGTACAAGCAATTAGTCACAAAAATGGAAAAAAAATAGGACAGTTATTACACAATGATCTAGAAAAGGTTGTTTTACCTGAATATCCCCAAGTTGCTCAATTAAAAGAGATTTTACAACAGGCAGGAGGACTGGGAACAATGATGTCAGGATCTGGTCCGACTGTATTTACTTTATGTCAGTCTCAAACCGAGGCAGAAACTATTAAAAAAATAGCTAGAGAAAAAATAGAAGATCCTAATTTGGAATTTTGGGTCACTAAATTATCTAGTAATGGTATTTCTATTCTCAGTGATCAGTGATCAGTTATTAATTCTCAGTGATCAGTTATCTTCTATTTGTTCATTAACCCATCTCCTAAATTCTTTAATTGTTTTATTTCTTCCTGATTTTTTGACTTTTTGTAAATAGTATGGTAGAAACTTTTTCAGAGGCAAATTAGGGAAATGGGGGCTAAATTCGGACTCTTTATAATTGCCATTTTCTAAGATATTAATTTGTAATTTTCCTTTCTCAAATCTCCATAATTCCGGAACTCCTAATAAAGCATATATTTCTCGATGGGTACGGGAAGTAACATCAATTTCTAAGGCTAAATCTGGAGGGGGATCAACGGTTAAATCTAAGCGATCTTTTCCTCTTATTATTGCTTCATTTTCGATATAAAAACAATTGTCAGGTTCAATTCCCTGCTGCATCAATTTATTTTTAAATGTAGTTGAACCTAAAGGATAAACTTCAATATCTAACTCTTCTAAAAGAGTTTTAATTAAATCACCAATGATTTCTTTATTGCTTTCATGTTCAGGTAATGGTGTCATAATTTCTAAGGTGTGATAATGATACGCAATTTTACTACCTCTATGTTCCCCCAATTCTTCTAAAATTTGTTCAAACTCATCCCAAGTAACATCTTTTAAGAAAATTCTTTGTCCTGGGGGAATATCAAAGCGTTTTAATTCTAATAACATTGTTTTATTGATTGACAAATATGAAAATATTATCTACGCTATCATAAAAATCGAGAAAATGTATGTATATCATCGAAAATTATTGGGTATAAAACCCCACCTTTTAAGGTCAATAGTTGTTGAGATGAACCATAAATCTTTGTTTCAAAAATAACTTCTATGCGATACCATTAGAACGTAGTGAGGAACTTCTCTTCCTGAGAGGGGTTAGGGGTGGGTTGACTTCTGAGTTGTAACTTCGTTAATATCCTGATTTGCTTAAGTTGCACTTTTGCCGAAATTGCTTAAGATCAAGGAACAAACTCATACTAACTTTTTAACTCCAACTTCATGCTTTCCTTATTGCAAATCAAAAATTTTGCGTTGGTCGATCGCTTAACCCTCCAGTTTGGCCAAGGGTTGAATGTATTGACAGGGGAAACAGGGGCCGGAAAATCGATTATCCTTGATGCGATCGATGTTGTTTTAGGAGGAAAAGTCAATAACCGTCTCATTCGTCAGGGAACCCAACACGCGTCCCTAGAAGCGACATTTACGGAGAATGAGAGGGTTTTAGGATGGTTACAGCAGCAAGAAATTGATACCCTGGATGATGGCACTGTAGTATGTTTACGAGAGTTATCTTTAACAGGGACAACGGTGCGATCACGTTCCCGAATAAATGGGGTTCTGGTAAACTTACAGTTAATGGCACAATTCCGCAGTCTCTTGGTGGAAATTACCGCACAAGGTCAAACCGTCCAACTAATGGATGCAACCAGACAACGGGAATTATTGGATCTTTATGGGGGTAATGCTATCCTCAAACAACGAAAATTAGTAGAGTCTGCTTACGAAAATTGCAAAAAAGCAGAAAAAGTTTTATATAAACGGAAGAAATCGGAACAAGAAAGATTACAACGCCTCGATTTATTAGAATATCAAATAAAAGAACTGGATGAAGCACAATTAAGCGATCCCGATGAACTGCAAAAACTAGAACAAGAACGCGATCGCCTCTCCCATGTGGTAGAGTTGCAGAAACTAAGCTACCAAACCTATCAACTTCTCTATCAAAACTATAGCGGAGAACCAGCGATCGCCGATCGCTTGGGAGAGGCAGAATTTCTCTTGACAAATATGACAGAATATGATAAGGAACTTGAGCCATTATTAGAAATGGTAAAATCCGCCTTAACCCAGGTTGTAGAAGCAGGAAAAGAGATAAACGGTTATGGAGATAGATTAGAAGCAGATCCAGAGCGATTAAGCGAGGTAGAAGAGAGAATAAACCTAATTAAGCGTATATGTCGCAAATATGGACCCGATTTAGTAGATGCTATTAGTTTCTATCAGAAATTAAGTGCAGAATTAGAGGAATTAAATGATAGTGAACAGTCCATTGAAAAGTTAGAAAAAGAGTATAATTTTGCTCAAGAAAAATTAGTAAAAATTTGCCAAGAATTAACCATATTAAGACAGAAAGCTGCTACAAAATTAGAGAAACAATTAGTCAAAGAATTAAAACCTTTGGCCATGGATAAAGTAGTTTTTGTTTGTCAGATAACTCCTTGTAATCCCAGTATTAATGGCAGCGATCAAGTTGTTTTTTATTTTAGTCCCAACCCAGGAGAAAAAATACAACCCTTATCTCGTACAGCTTCTGGGGGGGAAATGAGTCGTTTTCTTTTAGCATTAAAAGCGTGTTTTGCCAAGTCAGAAAAATGCTCAGGAACCTTAATTTTTGACGAAATTGATGCAGGAGTTTCCGGAAAAGTTGCCCAAGCGATCGCAGAAAAATTAGATAATTTAAGCGAGACTTATCAAGTTTTATGTGTCACCCATCAACCGTTAGTTGCTGCTATGGCCGCCAATCATTTCCGAGTTGAAAAGCAAATTGTTGAAGAATTGTCTAAACTAGAAAACGAAGAAAATGGACAATTAAGTTTACCCGAATTAAGAACAGTTGTCAGGGTAAAAGCATTAGAAAATATTCAAACCAGAAAAGAAGAATTAGCACAATTAACAGGAGGACATTCCTCAGAAGATGCGATGGAATTTGCTAAATCATTATTAGTTAAAGCAGAATCTTATCGCTTGGGAAAGCAAAAGATTTTAAAGAAATAATTGAGTATAAAAGCTCCAGAGTTATTAGTATGATGATTATTTTAACTGTATTTATTTCGATTTTATTGTGGGGATTTTCAATATTAATTTATTAATAGACTGATTTAAAAGAACTATATGAATACACCAATCTATTTTTTTAGTAAAACTAATCAATGGTATGAATTATCAAATTTTTATCTATTTGGGTTTATGGATGAAGAAGGTTTATATTGGTCAACGGTAGAACATTATTTTCAGGCCATGAAATTTCCTGGGGAAAAATATCAAGTATATAGAGAAAAAATTCGTCTTGCTCAAACACCAGGGAAAGCAAAAAAACTAGGTCAAACGAGACAAATACCTTTAAGAAGAGATTGGGAAACAGTAAAAGAAGAAGTGATGTTATATGCTTTAAGAAAAAAGTTTAGTCATCCGAAAATGAAAAAAATCTTGTTGGCAACTGAAAATAGACATCTTTACGAAAATTCCCCTTATGACTATTATTGGGGAATTGGAAAAAAACATACTGGAAAAAATCGCTTAGGAGAATTATTAATGCAAGTTAGAGAAGAACTATTAAATCCCTAAAAAGTAAATATTTCCCACACTAACCAACCCTCTCACACTCACTCAACTGAAACATTAATGCACCAAAAAACTATTATAAGAATGATGTGATACATTTAAGTCTTAGAGATTGGGTTTTTCCCAATTATCAAACTTATCAAAATTAATTGTTTAACATATTTAGAAAAGCCCATGATAGAACCCATATCGCTTATCAACAGTGCTTTAGAGTGGTGTAGTCCATCGCTTTTAGCCACTGCCACAGAAGGAGAGAGTTATGGAAAAGCCCTAGCTGTCTCTTTAGCTTTAGTCAGTCTTTCGATCTATGTATTTAGTCGTTTTTTTGAAGAAATAGCAGCCAGACTAGGTTTACCATCAGTCCTTGGTAATTTAGTTGCAGGTGTAGTAATCGGGGTTTCCGGATTACATCTTGTGGTATTGGATGGAGGAGAGATTAATCCCTCCTTAAGCCACTTGATTGAGATTCTTTCCAACAGTACCCCAGAACAAGTTAAAGCCGTTTTTGAGGAACCAGTACCCCTAATTATCGATGAATACGCAGAATTTGGGGTTGGGGTATTATTATTTCTCATTGGTTTAGAATCTGACTTAAAAGAATTGCTCAAAGTAGGCTTTCAATCAGCCAGTGTCGCCATTGTCGGGGTAACCCTGCCCTTTGTTTTAGGATTTTTGGGGCTAACTTATCTTTTTCATGTTCCCACCTTACCCGCATTATTTGCCGGGGCAGCTTTAACCGCCACCAGTATCGGTATCACAGCCAAAGTAATGCAGGATCTCGGGGTTCTCAAATCCAAAGAAGGTCAAATTATTTTAGGGGCAGCCATTCTCGATGATATTTTAGGCATTGTCATCCTCGCAGTAGTCATCAGCATTGTTGAGACAGGAGAAGTGGATGTGGTTAAAGCCCTGACATTAATCCTTATTGCAGCTACGTTTATGATAGCTGCCGTAATTATGAATCGCTTTTTTGGCCCCTGGTTTGTAACTCAGTTAGAGAAATTAAAATCTCCCAACCGAGGGATGGGTTACTTTATTCTCTTTATTTTCCTCAGTTTTCTAGCAGGAGTTGTCGGTTTAGAACCGATTCTCGGAGCCTTTGCTGCCGGATTAATCTTAGGAGGAACTAAAGCACGAGAACGCTTAATTGAGGCTATAGAAGTGCTTTCTGTAGTGTTTTCAACGGTGTTTTTTGTTTCTATTGGAGCAAAAACCGATCTCAGTGTTCTTAACCCATCGGTTCCGGCTAATCAAGAAGGTTTAGTTATAGCTGGTTTTCTGATTATTGTGGCCATTCTCGGGAAAGTATCAGCCGGGTTCTTTGCCTTTTCCGATGAAAAAATTAACCGTCTTGGTATTGGTACCGGAATGATTCCCCGTGGAGAAGTTGGGTTAGTCTTTGCCGGGTTGGGTTCAGCAACAGGGGCCTTACCTCCCTCTATTGATGTGGCCATTGTGTTGATGGTGATTGCCACTACCTTTTTATCTCCCCCTCTATTAAGACTGGTATTTGATACCTCTGAGACTCCCACAGAGTTAGTTAAATCAGAATAGATTGCACCATCGCTTGACAGGAAAACTGGGAGACTAGGGGACTGGGAGACTGGGGGACTGGGAGACTGGGGGACTGGGGGACTGGGTGACTCCTTCTGACCCTGATCCCAGAATCCCCATCATGATATGATGGGTGAACAAGAAAAATATGCTTTTCCCATTATTATCCTTATGCCTCAAGCCGTTGGTGTCATTCAAACCGTAGGATTTCCCGCCGTTTTAGCGGCCGCCGATGCAATGGTTAAAGGGGGACGGGTGACAATTGTGTATTTTGATAAAGCTGAACGTGGAGAATTTTTAGTGGCTATTCGTGGTCCGGTTTCTGAGGTGAAAAATTCTATGGAAGCAGGAAAAGAAGCGGCTGTAAAATCCTATAACGGTAAAATAGCTAGTCATTATATTGTCCCTAACCCCCCAGAAAATCTGCTCTCGGTTCTCCCTTTAGATTTCACAGAAGCAGTAGAACAATTCCGCGTTTCATAGAAGAATTAGACCTTTTCACTATAAAATTATTTCTATTGTTAACAAAGCCATCATTCAACAATGTACAATGTACAATTAACAATTAACAATTACCTCTCTGTAAAAATGAGAGGATGGGAAGTAAAGAATTTATTTGATTGTTTACCCTTAGAAGCGATGCGAACCCAGGTGATTTGAAATTGCCCTGGATGCACGTACCAAGATAGGGTAGATTTTAAACATTGAATTAATTAACTGTTAATTGTTGACTATTAATTGTGAATTGATGATAATTTAGGAGACTTAACTATGACTCAAAAAGCAGTTGGATCAATCGAATCAAAAGGTTTTCCAGGAATTTTAGCAGCGGCCGATGCTATGGTCAAGGCAGGAAGAATTACTATCGTTGGTTACATTCGCGCTGGAAGTGCGCGTTTCACTCTAAACATTCGGGGAGACGTTCAAGAAGTTAAAACAGCTATGGCAGCCGGAATTGAAGCCATTGAACGGACAGAAGGAGCAACCCTAGAAACATGGGTCATTATTCCCCGTCCCCACGAGAATGTGGTTGGGGTCTTACCGATCGATTATAGCGATCAAGTTGAACAATTTCGCCAAGCTGCTGAAGGTATTGCTCTTCCTGCTGGACGTTCTTAATTGCCTTTTCTGGGGGATTATTCCTCAGTGGGGGCTATTTTGCCCCCTTAAGTTAAGAATATAATCTGTCTTCAAAAAAGTCTTCGCAACATACCTGAGTTATGCCTTTTAGCCCTAATTCCTCTAAATGACTCATCCATGCTTCTGGAGTGTCCTCAACGGGTAAATGACCCAAAACTCTGGCCACATCAGCAACCCAAGGAACTGTTGAAATGCAATAACCTTGCCAGTGAACTTCTAAGGATAACCAATCTGGAACTTGATGTGCATCAAACTGGGTAGATGCTCGATAATCTGCTTGAAAACAGTAAATTTTACCTGTTTTGCTCATAGTTTAAGGAAAATAAAACAAACTGTCAATTGATGGGAGACTGAAAATATTAACGCCTCGTTTACTCATTATGGGATAACACATTTATGTCTCAAAAATCAGCGATCGTGTCATCAAAAAAACATAAAGTCAGGGAAAACTAAGAAAAGTGAAATTTTCCTTTAATTTAAGATTCTTTTCGGTTTAAAATCTCAACAATTAATCTTTAAGATAACAGCAAAGAAATATCAGCCATTTTTCATCGTTCTGGTTATCCTAATAATTAACATCGTATTTGCTAGGGTTCGAGGTTTTTCATGTTCATCCCCATTAGGCAATGGTTCAAACGTAAAATTCCCAGAGTTCCCCCAGACATCAGAATAAAATTACAACAAGAATTGTTGGACGAAGCTGACTTTGATACAGAGTTTCTTGTCCTAACTGTCACTTCTTGTATTATTGCTAGTCTGGGACTGTTAATGAATAGTGCGGCGGTTATTATTGGTGCAATGTTGATCGCCCCTTTGATGTTACCGTTGCGAGGTTTAGCTTTAGGGATGTTGGACATTGATCGCCTTTTAGTCAAAAGTAGTCTTATTACTCTGGGAATAGGAACCATGACAGCGATCGTTATTTCTGCTATGGTTAGCGGATTTTTTGCCCTACCAGAAGCCTCTTTTGGTCCAGAAATTTTAGCGAGAACTCAACCTAATTTAGCTGATTTAGCAGTAGCTGTGGCCGCTGGGGCTATTAGTGGTTTTGCTAAAATTCGTCGTAAACTGAGCGATGCTTTAGCCGGGACAGCTATTTCTGTGGCTTTGATGCCTCCTTTATGTGTTGTCGGTATCGCCCTATCTCAAAATGCTTTACCCTTAGCCAGTGGGGCATTTTTGTTGTATTTAACTAACCTATTGGGTATTACTTTATCTTGTACAATTATCTTTGTTCTTGGTGGTTATTACCTCAATTACAATCAAACCAGTCAAGCTTTAAGTGGGTTTACAGCCTTGACAGGAATTCTAGTTTTTCCTTTATTTATTAGTTTTGGTAATCTGCTTCAACAAGAAAGATTTGAAGGGAAAATTATTACTCTCTTACGAAATAAAACCGTAACCGTTGGGCAACAAAGTGAGTTAGTTGCTTTAAAGGTTCAATGGCCTGCTTTTCCCTGGAGTAAGGATTATCCTATTATTTTAGTTACGGTTCAAGAAAATATTAATAATCCCATAACTTCTACTCAGGTTGGTTTGGTTGAAGAGTTAATCAAGAAAGAGTTAGGTAGAAAATTTAAACTGGTTTTTCGGGTTAGTCAGCTACGGGAAGTTGTGGCCGACTATGAAAAACCTTTGTCACCTCCTGATGTATTGGGGCCGATAACACCTCCTCCTATTTCTCCTTTATCTCAAGAAGAATTGTTACCTTCTTCATCTTCTGAAAATAATCAATAAATCCTGCTATATATACCTGTAGGAGTTAACGGCCGTTAACCCCTACAATATAAACATTTCTAGTCTAAGTTGATGAAAATGGTATTACTTTTTTCAACTATCAATTAAGCTAATGCTTTCTCAGGAAAATACTTCTTGAGTTTGCTTAATTTAGGAGGAATACTAAACAAACAATAAGGTTGCATAGGGTTCCTTTTGAAATAGTTTTGATGATATTCTTCTGCCTTGTAATACTCAGTAAGTTCTTTTAATTCTGTGACAATTTTTCCACTAAAAACATTATCAGCATTGAGTTTATCAATAACTGTTTTAGCAGTTTCTAATTGTTCTTGTGAGTTCCAAAGAATAATAGAACGATATTGGGTTCCTACATCGTTTCCTTGTCGGTTTAATGTGGTAGGATCGTGACTAGCAATGAAAAAGACTTCTAATATTTCAGTTAAGGAAACTTTTTGAGGATCAAAGGTAACTTTAACTACTTCTGCGTGTCCGGTTCTTCCAGTACAAATTTGTTCATAAGTTGGGTTGTCTGTGTTTCCTCCAGCATAACCAGACTCAACAGCTTCTACTCCTCCCACATTTTGATAAACTGATTCGACGCACCAAAAACAGCCACCACCTAATACAATTGTTTCTGACATTGGTTTATTTTTTTTATTAAATATAGTCTTTACAATTTTTAATATAACATTTTTTGTATGTTTAATTGTCATTCTGATTAGCAGTTTTCAGTTGAGTGTATCAATATTTCGGTTGAGTGAGTGTGGGGAATGTGGGAGGGGTGGGGAGTGTGGGGAGTATTTACGTTTTAATGTTTAATCTATGCACATAAAAACTGCTGTTAACACCCCAATCATAATAAGTAGTGCTATATTGTACAAGAAAAAATACTCATAATTCTATCAAAATAGAAAAATTACTAAAAAAATAAACAATAAAGAGGCAAAATGTCATCAACAATCCCCGAAAAAATTGGCATTATTACAAGCATTGAAGAGGAAAAATTGGATAAAAAAGGAGCAAGAAATAGTGAAGATATTGGAGGTAAATTAGTTAGTCAAGAGGAAATAACCACAGAAATACCAGGAATCAAGCGAACAGAAGTAGAATTAGAAAAACTAAAAGCAGAAATGAAAGGATTTATCGGGGCAATGAGAGAAATACTCGATGAAGCTGATCCCCCTAATAGTCAAATGAGATTGGAAGAGGTAGAATTATCAGTAGAGGTTAATGCAGAGGGTCAAGTTAGTTTACTGGGAATAGGGGGAAAAGCAGGGGGAAAAGG
Source organism: Crocosphaera sp. (assembly GCA_051439625.1). Lineage (GTDB taxonomy): Bacteria > Cyanobacteriota > Cyanobacteriia > Cyanobacteriales > Microcystaceae > Crocosphaera. The sequence continues at coordinate 11,272 of JBFRWO010000029.1, forward strand.
AGCAATGACTTTGAGGTTTAAGCGGAAAGATGGCTAAGAATTGGGCGATTGTTATTGGCATCAATAATTATGAAAATTTGGAGCATTTAAAATATGCTAAAGCTGATGCTGAGGCTGTTCAAAAATGGTGTGAGAAAGAAGGAAGATTTGAGAGAGTCTTTCCATTTACAGAGGATTCTCCTGACATAGAAGCTGAACCTAAACCGATTCCAACTCGACCGACTTACGGAACATTAAGAAGATTTTTGAGCCAACAGTTTGAGAAGCCATTATTCAAAACAGAGGATACTTTATGGTTCTTTTTTGCTGGCCACGGCAAACGTCATCAGAAAAAGGATTATTTAATGTTACTGGATAGTGATCCGGCGAATGTGGAGATGACTGCTTTATCTCTTACCTGGATAACTAAGCGTTTAAGACGATGTGGGGCAGATAATGTGGTCTTATTCCTGGATGCTTGTCGTTCACAAAGGAGTAGAGGAGCCAGAGGAATTGGAGATGATAAACTTCGAGGTGTAATCACATTTTACGCGTGTGGTCGACAACAGGAATCCTACGAAATAGAAGAATTACAACAGGGAGCTTTTACTTACGCGCTATTGGAAGTATTACAAAACAAAGGGACAAATAACTGTACTAATGTTGAAGGTCTTTATCATTATCTCTGTTATCGTGTACCAGAACTGGCCGAACTCTATCAAAAACCAACTATTCAACAACCTTATTTAAGCAGACCGATACAAATAAATCGAAGACAAGTCCTAAAAATTATGGGTTGCATAGGGATAGGAATTGTAATAGGTCACTTATTACCTAAAATTATTTATCCTCCTAATGGAAAAAAATCACCATTTGAGTTTGAATTTGTAACTGTTAATGACAGAGGAAAAGAAATCAACCGTGAAATAGCTACAGCGCAATATAGAGGGGAAGATTTAGGTAATGACGTGACTTTAGAGATGGTAGAGATACCAGGTGATACTTTCATGATGGGAACAGATGATGAGGAAATTGAGCGATTGGAAAAAAAATTTAAGACAGAATATTTCAGAACAGAAAGACGCATTCCCATTGATAAAAAAGTTAGCGTCTCATCATTTCTTATGGGCAAATATCCCATTACTCAAGCGCAATGGAAAGCGATCGCTAATCCTATAAAGAAAATTGATATTGACCTTGAAGTAGACCCCTCTTATTTCAAAGGAGATGAGCTTCCAGTAACTAATGTCAGTTGGGCTGAGTGTGTGGAGTTCTGTAAGCGACTATCAAAGCGAACAGGGAGAGAATACAAACTACCAAGTGAAGCCCAATGGGAATATGGTTGTAGAGCCGGAACTACAACCCCTTTCCACTTTGGCGAAACCATAACCACAGACTTAGATAATTATAATGGCAATTATGTTTTTGCTTCTGAACCGAAAGATCAAAATAAAAATATCGGTAAAACAACCCCTGTGGGGAAATTTTACCCCAATGCCTTTGGTTTATATGATATGCACGGCAATGTCTGGGAATGGTGTGCTGATGATTGGCACAGTAACTATCAAGGCGCACCCAGTGACGGAAGTGCATGGATTTCTGATGAGACAAATCATGAAGATAAGAACAAAGTAAGACGAGGAGGTTCTTTCAACACACCTCCGCAGAATTGCCGTTCTGCCTATCGCAACAACGGTAACCCCGAGGAGAATGACGAGTATGGTTTTCGTGTTGTGTGTGTTCTCCCCAGTTAATGAAGTCAGAAGTTTGAAGTGTTTTTTTACAGAGTTAAAAGTGTAGTAAAATTATGTTGATTTTTATTGATAAAATTGTTAATAAACAACAAATTTTTATCAGCTTTATTCCATGAAATTTCAAGTAGTGCAAGCATCTTGCTTGCCATTTTTGCAGCGAGTGAGCAGGATGCTCACATTACTATTAATCCGTTTTAGTTTGAACATTTTATTACAACAAAGTATTATGATTGAGAGGTTAAAGAGATTCCTCATACCTCGGAATGACAAGTAAAGGTACTAGAATTTATTAGGATAAAATAACGTTAACTTATAGGAGTTTAACTGATGATTCAAGGAAACAAAATAGACACTTATGAGACAGATTTTTATCAATGGACAATCGAACAAAGCGAAGCATTAAGAGAGCAAAATTTAGAGAAATTGGACTGGGAAAATATAATTGAGGAGATCGAAGCTTTGGGAAGAAGTGATTATCAAGCGGTGGTTTCCTTACTAACAAGAATTATTCAAAATAATTTAAAGATTGATTATGCCAATCAACCGCAAACTAATCGTCATTGGCAAGCAGAAATAAAAGCTTTTTGCAACACTATAAGAAGACGTTATAGCCCTTCGATGAAACCAAAATTAGAGCGAGAATGGGAAGGTATTTATTCAGACGCAATTGATCTCTATTTAATTGATTATCCTGCTTGTGATTTTCCTGAAGTTTGTCCTTATCTTCTTAATGATATTTTGAATCAGTGTAAAAAACCTAAATAATGTAAATTTAAACTTACTTATTGTCATTGCGAGGGAGCTTAATTACTACTATTTTCTGATTTTTATTCATTATCCTCCCGAAGCAATCTCTATTTTTCCAGTTGTGTTAGAGATTGCTTCCGAGGCAAAATTAAGTCTTAAACGAAGCTTCAGTAAAAGTTTTGCCTCCTCGCAATGACAGTTTCCCGTTGCTTAAGTTGACACTCATGAACACTGTTAAACCCTGATCCTAATTTTCTCACTATTGAAACCTAATTGCTATATCTTTATTCTTATTAATAAGATTTGCTAAAAAACTTAACAAAATAAAAGCTATTACTATTTTTTTATGAAAAACTCTGATAATAAAGACAAAAAAAATTCAATCAAGATTGAAAAACACTTAACAGAAATTCTAACAGATATCAACCAAAAGTTAGAGAGTTTACAGAAAGATGTTACAGACATCAAAATTGAATTAACAGAAGCAAAAACAAAAAGAGAAGTATTAAAAGTAGAAATTAATGCTTTAAAAGAAGATATAAAAGAAATTAAAACATCACAAAAAAATAAAATTTGGGCATTAGTTTGGATTTTAGTTTGGACATTAATCGGTATTTTAATTACTGTGGTTACAAGTTTTTTAGTTGCCGGTGGAATATTTGTTATTTCAGGTCGTCTTTAATTTTCTGATTGCTATTATAATATAAACAGATCAAGTAAAATTAATCGAAATATAAACAACCATGTATCATGTAACCCTTGAATACGCAAAAAATCATCTAGAAGAAATCTTTGAAAGAGCAAAAAATGAACCTGGAGGAGTGGTTATTGTACAAGAAAATCAAAGTTTTGTTTTAATTGATCAAAATGAATTAGAGTCTTGGACAGAAACAAGGGAATTATTGAAAGATCCTAATATTTTAAATGATATTAAAGAAGCAAAAGAAGAGTATAAACAAGGACAAACTTTAACAATGGAAGAAGTTTTTAATAGTAATGAGTAACTATCAGATTGTTTTTTCTAAAAAAGCAAGTAAAGATATTAAGCAATTAACTGACAAACAACGCCAAAAACTGAAGCAAATTTTTGAGACAATTTTGACAATTAATCCTTATCTTGGTAAACCCTTAAAGGGAGAATTAAGGGGATTATATTCTTATCGACTTAATCTAAAAGATAGAATTCTCTATGAAATACTAGAAGAAAATAAAACAATTTTGATTATTCGAGCAAAAACTCATTACGGAGAATAAACTTAGCTTTTGTTATAACTGATTAATTTCAATAACATTTCCATCAAAATCTTTAGTAAAACAAGCTGCTCTACCTGACTGACTCATTTGTACAGGATAACCATGATTTTCTAAACGAGCAATAATATCACTTAACTTATCAGTTCCCAAAGCAAAATGATGATTACGTCCCCATTTTTCTTGATTAGATAAACTAAATTCAAACCCAGAATGAACCATTAAATGAATTTGATAATCACCTATTTGATACCAAGTTCCAGGATATTTCAAAGGACGCTCAACCTTTTCTAACCCTAAAATATCGCCATAAAATTGTTCTGCTTTCTCCAAATCAGACACTAAAATAGCAGTATGAAGACATTGAATAATAGTCATTTTTCCTTCCCTTCAATAACTAAAAAACTGATAACTGATAACTGATAACTGTTAACTGTTAATTGATAGAATCTGCCGTTTCAGGAGAATTAGCCAACTCAGCCAAACGTTCCTGTTGATCTTGAGAAATACAAGACTCAATAATATTATCAATATCCCCTTCTAATGCTCCAACTAAAGCAAAATTTTGGCTCAAACGATGATCCGTAACCCGATTATCCTTGTAATTATAAGTACGAATTTTCTCAGAACGAGATCCCGTACCTACCTGCGATCGCCGCATAGAACTCACGGCTTCTTGTTGTTCTCGTAACTTCATTTCATACAACTTTGCCCGTAAAATTTGCATAGCTCGTTCACGGTTTTGTAACTGCGATCGCTCCTCAGTACAAAAAATACGAATACCAGTCGGTTTGTGCATTAAATCAACAGCAGTTTCCACCTTGTTAACATTTTGTCCACCAGCACCCCCGGATCTCGCCGTAGTCATTTCAATATCCTTAGGATCGATTTTAATTTCCACATCATCAACTTCCGGCATAATAGCCACTGTAGCAGTAGAAGTATGAACCCGTCCCCCTGCTTCCGTAACCGGAACCCGTTGCACCCGATGAACTCCAGCTTCAAACTTGAGCTTACTATAAACCTGTTCGCCAGTAATTTCCAGAATAGCCTCCTTAAAGCCACCCATATCCGCCAAAGACTCGCTCACCAGCTTAACATTCCATCTTTGGGACTCAGCATAACGAGAATACATCCTAACTAAATCTCCCGCCCAAATACTAGCTTCATCCCCACCAGTTCCGGCACGAATTTCTAACATAATATTCTTATCATCGTTAGGATCACGGGGTAATAAAAGAATTTTTAACCGTTCTTCTAACTGTTCTATATTTTCCTCCAACTCATTCACCTCCATAGAGGCCATTTCCCTCATTTCAGGATCGCCACCAGCTTCTTTAAGAATTTGTTTTGCCCCTTTTAATTCCTCTTGGGTTTCCTGCCAAGTGTGATAAGTATTAACCGTTTCTTCCAAAGACGATCGCAATTTTGCCACCCTTTGTAACTCATCAGGGTTAGTAGCAATATCAGGATCAGCCAAACGACGGGTTAATTCTTGATAAGTTTGTTCAACGGATTGTAATTTTTCTAATAAATAAGATTCAGCCATAATATTTCTCCACTATAAGTTATTAAGTTAAGTTTAGTCGTTATCTAGTGCAACGTGGTGGAAATAACCCACCAGTAACAAAATCCTGAAATCTTTACCAATCCATCTTTTTGCCTTTTGCCTTTTGCCTTTTGACTTCCGCGTAGCGGCACTAGTTACCAGTTAAATTCATTATTAACTATTAATTAATCGTCAAATTAATTTAACTCGCATCACCGAACCAAACGACTTTTGGGAAAAACATTTATGGGACTCGTTGGCCGGTGTGATTGGTTTAGATTTTTTAGAGTATAAAGATTCATTAAAATTCATTGACATCGGCACAGGTGCAGGTTTTCCTGGTCTTCCTATTAGTATTATTTTTTCCCATTGGCAACTAACATTACTAGATTCAACTCGTAAAAAAATTAATGTTATTAAACTCTTTTTAGAAGCATTAAAATTGAACAATTCTCAAACAATTATTGGTCGTGCAGAAGACATAGGACATATACCAGAACATCGGGACAAATATGATTTAGGGTTAATTCGTGCAGTAGGAAAACCCTCTGTTTGTGCTGAATATGTTTTGCCTTTTCTCAAAGTAGGAGGGATTGGTGTTTTATATCGAGGGAACTGGCAAAAAGAAGAAGAAATAAACTTAAATAATGCCTTAAAAAAATTAGGAGGAAAACTAATTTTAGTCAAACAGTTTGAAACCCCTTTAACTCAAAGTATGCGCAACTTTATTTATGTTGAAAAAATAGCAGAAACTTCTGATAATTTTCCTCGTGCTATTGGTATTCCTAAACAAAATCCATTATGATTGGTGAGAAATAATCCATGAATACAAAGATTTTTATTTTTGGAAAATTTTGCTAACTGAAATCTCAAGTTCAGTAAAAGCTAAGGGAACAATTGTTCCTTGTTTATAAGTTTGTTGCTGTTGATAACTATCATTTAGTGGTTGAGTAAAGACAGTAATTTCTTTTTTAACGAGATCAACCACCCAATATTCTCTAATATTACTTCTGGCATAAATACTTTGTTTTAAAGTCAAATCTCTAGTCAGGGTTGTATTCGCTATTTCTATTAACCAATAAATTTCTTCAGGATAAGGATGACGGGTTTTGTAACGACTATTAGGGGATTTAATAATGGTTATATCCGGTTCAGGTTCTGACTCTGATAAAGTGATAGGATGAGCTTCTTGTACTTCTGCTTTATCCCCTAAAATTGAGCGTAAATATTTCACCCCTTCTGTGAGTGTGTAACGATGTAAAGGGCCTTCTGGGGACATTTCTATAATTTCTCCTGCTAACAATTCTACAGAGCGATCGCTTAAAATACCAGCAGTAATCATGGCATGATAATCCTCAACTGACCATTTAGCTAAAGTTATCATTGTTTTTTTCTCCTCATAATTAAAACCTTTGTTTTTCCATACAGTAGAGGCAGGTTATATCCTACCTCTAACTATAACCAACCCTTTCCATATCTAAAGGGGTGCAACTTGAATCTCAATAGTTGCAGTAACTTCCGGATGAAGTTTAACCGTTGCTTCATAGAAACCGGTTTTATTAATGTCAGGAACAGTAATACCGCGACGGTCCACTTCTTGGTTGGTAGCTGCTTGAATAGCGTCAGCAACTTCTGAACTGGTAACAGTCCCGAAAATAGCCTCTCCTTCCCCAACTTCTTTACGGATGGTAAAGCGTTTGATGGTTTCCAAGGCTGTTTTGCGAGCTTCAGCCTCTTGTCTTTCTGCTAAGAGTCTTTGTCTCTCTTTTTCCTTGCGTTGTTCAACCTGTCTGAGAATACCGGGAGTAGCAAGGGTGACTAATTTTTTAGGAATGAGATAGTTTCTAGCGTATCCTGGAGAAACTTCCACTAAATCGCCATTTTCTCCTAATTTATTGATTGATTCATTCAATACTACTTGAACTCGTTTTGCCATGATAGGTTCTTTTTTGATTTTTTACCGCAATCCTTAATTATACAACAATGTCCAAATTACTATCAGTAGTCAGTGAGCAGTGAACAGTTATCAGTTATATATGTACTCAGCAAGATGCTTACATTCCCCATTTTTCCACAGCATATTAACCAGAACTTAACCTAAAAGTAATAAGATTAGATTTAAAAGGCTTTAAGGGGAAATAAAATAATGCGTACACTTGCTGTGGGAGACATTCATGGATGTACTACAGCTTTTGATAAACTCTTAGAAGCAGTAGAATTGCGTCCAGAAGATAAACTAATTACACTGGGGGACTATGTAGATAAAGGTCCCGACTCAAAAGGTGTATTAGAAAGATTAGTTTATCTTCATGAAAATTATCAATTAGTTCCCATAAAAGGGAATCATGAACTGATGATGTTAGATACTTTTCATGGCAGAGACAATAACAATTTTTGGGTAAATGTTGCTGGAAAAACCACCTTATTTTCTTACAATAACAATAATAACCAAGATTCATTATCTAATATCCCAGCTCAACATTTAACCTTTGTTCAACACCATTGTTTAGACTGGTACGAAACCGAAAATCATATCTTTGTTCACGCTAATGTAGATCCAGATTTACCCCTTCATAAACAGTCAGAACATGACCTATTTTGGCAGAAAATTTATCCTCGGCCTAGTCATTATTCAGGAAAAATAGTAGTTTGTGGTCATACCTCACAAAAAGATGGTTGTCCCGTTAATATGGGTCATCAAATTTGTATCGACACTTGGGCCTGTGGTCAAGGTTGGTTGACTTGTTTGGATGTTGATACAGGAGACATTTGGCAAACTAATCAAAAAGGGAAATTATTAACAGGTCATATTAATAATTGTTCTAATGTTTCTATTAATTAAACATGAAAAGCTTAGAAACCACCGCCCAACAAAAATTAACCTACCCCCACACCTTACTAAATGTCTTACAAAAGCTGCGTCATGATGTAATTGCAGAGGGAAATAATATCTTTGGAAAATGGCGATCGCTGATCACCAGAACCCAATTCACCGCCAGCGCACAAAATTTGGCCTATTATTTAGCCCTTCGTCACCACGATATACGGCCTATACAGCTTGCTTTAACCCCTTGGGGTCTTTCTTCCCTAAGTCAGATTGAATCCCGTGTCATGCCCAATTTAGAGGGGGTAATTGCTACATTAGGGGCTGTCTGTGGTCAAGATCCTACCTTCTTCCCCAAACATCCTCCCCTGGAAGCTTTTTTTGAAGGCGATCGCCTCTTAAAAACCCACACAGATGAACTATTCGGCCATCCCCCCAACCATCGTCAAGTCCGTATTATGGTCACCTTACCCAGTCACGCTGCCACGGATGACACCTTTATTTTAGACTTGGTGCAACGAGGGGTAGACTGTTTAAGGATTAACTGCGCCCACGATAGTCAAGTTGAATGGGAAAGCATGATCCACAAGATTCGTCAGGCCCAAGAAAGGACCCAAAGACAGTGTAAAATTTTTATGGACTTAGGTGGTCCCAAATTACGGTTAAAAACGGTGATACCACCCAAGGAACAAAAACGCATCCATACAGGGCAAGGATTGCTATTAACCCATCAAAAACCAACAAAACCCCATAAAAACCATTTTCAAGCCTCTTTGACCTTTCCTGACGTTTTAAACCAGGTCAAAGTAGGGGCTACCATTTGGGTTGATGATGGTCATATTGGTGGGAAAGTAGAAAGTATCGGGGAAGAAGGGGTGTTAATTCGCATTACCCATGCTCGTCCCAAAGGAGAAAAAGTACGGGTAGATAAAGGGATTAATTTTCCAGATACACCCTTGGACCTTAACCCCTTGACCGATAAAGATCGTCAAGATTTAGATTTTGTCGCTATCCATGCAGATATAATCGGTTACTCCTTTGTCCAAAAAGCCAATGATATGGAAATCTTGCAATGGGAGTTAGAACAAAGGTTAGGTGTTGACTGGCGAAAAGTAGCGATCGTAGCTAAAATTGAGACGTTGACGGCAGTTAAGAACCTTCCTGAGTTGATCATTCATGGTGCCGGAAAACAACCCTTTGGAGTGATGATTGCACGGGGAGATTTAGCAGTAGAAATCGGTTATCAAAGGTTAGCAGAGATGCAAGAGGAAATTTTATGGTTGTGTCAAGCTGCTCATGTTCCCGTAATTTGGGCAACTCAAGTCTTAGAAAATTTGGTCAAAAATAGTATTCCCTCCCGTGCTGAGATGACCGATGCAGCGATGGCAGAACGGGCAGAATGCGTTATGTTAAACAAAGGAGCTTATATTGGGCAAGGTGTAGATATTTTGGATGAAGTGTTATCCCGAATGCAAACCCATCAGTTGAAGAAAACCCCACAGTTACGAGCTTTAGATTCTTGGAAAATTTGAGAGTTAGCGATCGCAGTTTGAGAAATGCGATCGCTGTTAACTTATTTTTTGAGGGTCAACACGGCAATTAATCCATGACCACAACCCCATCCTTTTTGCATTTCATACTCTAGGGTTCTCAACGCATAACCCAATTGAGGTTCAATAATATTGGCACGGGGGTCACCGTACCACATCCAACCCACATCTGCAATGACGCGATCGATGGTCATTAAAGCAAATTGTAAGGGTTTGGCAAATTCATCCCATCCGGCCACATCGGGAAGGGAGATATTATGAGAAAGACGACGTTGGGTAAACTCAATTAAAATATTCCAAGAGCTAATCAAATCTTCTAACAAAGGACTGATAAAGGTATGTTCTGGAAAGATACTGCTATCCAATAGTAATTCTTCTAAATTGGTGCGCATATAATCTTCATGGAGGGAATTGATCGAGCGACGAGTGGGTTTAAGTTTGGGGTTAAAATGTCTTGTATCCGTATGACGGCCCACTAACAGGGAGCGATCGACTAATCTGCTAACTTCTAGGGTGAATCCTGTTTTTTCACTAATTTCTTGAGCTAATTCTCTGACTTCTTGTCCGGTCCAAAACCGAATGGGAAAGGACTCAATATCGGTTGTTTGACGAACGGCCTCAGAATATAGATAACCCATATTATATTCACGAACCTTCTCTTCTTCAGATTCCCCGTGCCAAAAATCAGGCCATTCCACAGAATAACGCCCAATTAAGTCCATTACTACCACACTGCCATCTTTCCCATGATGACAAATATCTTCTAACAAAGTGACTAAATCTTTGCGCGCTAAATGGGATAGAGAACCATAGGAAGAAAAATAAAGATCAAAAGCAGATTCTTTATCCTTAATCTCTCCTAAACCCTGAGATAAATCTGCTTGTTTAAATTGTACATTAGGTTTATCAGAAAAGAGGTCTTGACCTTTGGTGACCATGGCCTGACTAATATCTAAACCTACAAACAAGGAAATGTCCTCATAAGGCAATACCCGTTTATGTTGTAATCCTAAATCGAGGTCATTATAATCAATTTTAGTTAGAATATCGTATCCTTGCCCGGCACCACAACCTAAGTCAACGATTCTCATTCCTTGTCCTTCACTACGTTGTATTTCGACTAGGTTTCGTAAAAAAGGGCGCAAGACAATACGAGTTAGTTGATCTTCCCAATAGGTACGAACATTATCGTATTTACCGAACAAATTGCCAACATATAAATCATATTTCCCTTCTTTGACAGCTTGAGTATAAGTTTTAAACTCGTTGGAGTTAGCTGGTTTCATTAATTTTTCTCCAAATAAACAGCAACGATTGCCATTAAGGGCAACATAATCATTTCTGAGGTCTCCGTACCCTTGTAGACTACTGCTTTATTGCCAATTTGTACACTAAAATATTAGGAGTTTTATCAGCCTCGGTAACCTGGGGATCTTCAATTAAACAATGGAAAATATAAATATGGGTGAGGAATGGTCAATTTTTACTCCTGAAAAAGTAGGATTTCAGGATTTTTTTGCGAAATCTTTGAAGGATTTATATCAACGTTTTCTGGATGTTAAAGAGGGAGATAATGCGACTTATATTCCCGATTTAGCCAAAGCAGATCCTGATTTGTTTGGAATTAGTATTATGACCACAGATGGACAAATTTATAGTGTAGGAGATGCAACACAATTATTTACAATTCAGTCTATTTCTAAACCCTTAGTTTATGGCATGGTTTTAGAAGAGTGGGGAGAAGAGTTTATTCTCAACAAAATTGGCGTTGAACCGACGGGACAACCATTTAATGATATTATGGAGGCTCAAGAAATTCAAGATAGAAAATATAATCCTATGGTTAATGCTGGAGCAATTATTACTACCAGTTTAATTAAAGGAAATAATTTAGAAGAAAAACGACAAAAACTCTTGAATATGTTTAGTCGTTATTTTGGGCGAGATGTTAACATCAATCAGTCAATTTTTTGGTCAAGAAAAACAGGAGATAGTTGGAACAGAGCTATTGCTTATATGATGCTTAATTTTGGACTTATTGAAGGAAATGTTGAAGAAATATTAGACCTTTATTTTCAACAATGCTCCGTTTTGGTAACTTGTCAAGATTTGGCATTAATGGCGTCAACATTGGCAAATCAAGGATTAAATCAGCTTAAGGGAGAAAGAACAATCAATGAAAATTATAGCAAAAATTTGCTCAGTGTCATGTTTACCAGTGGCTTATATGATTTTTCAGGTCAATGGGCATATCGTGTCGGTCTACCAGCAAAAAGTGGTTTATCAGGAGCGATCATTGGCGTGATTCCAAATAAAATGGGAATTGCTGTGTTTTCCCCCCGTCTAGGAACCCATAATAAAAGTGTTCGTGGAGTAAAAATATTTGAGGAACTTTCTCAACAGTTTAAACTGCATATTTTTAAGCCCGATTATTCTAATCATCCCTTTAATAAAAAAAGAAAATTAATTTCTTCTTTCTTCAAAAAACAAGATTATTTACCAAGTTTTTTACAGCATTTATACGATAAATATTTACCCTTAAACCAAGGCAATATTTATGTAAGTGAACCTGGTTTATTCGAGCTTGATCCTAATTATTTTTCTATTTGTATTGTTACTGTTGATGGGCAAATCTATACCGTAGGAGACAGCGAAAAACCCTTTTTAATTCAATCCATTTCTAAGGTATTTGCTTATGGAATGGCATTAGAAGATCATGGCAGAGATTATATTTTAACAAAAGTGGAAGTGGAACCCACAGGAGATAGTTATGATTCTATTATTAAAGTAGAAGAAAATTCCAAACGTCCCTATAATTGTATGGTGAACACTGGGGCGATCGCTATGACCAGTTTAATCAAAGGAAAAAGTCCAGCACACAAGCTTAATCGTCTCTTAAAAATGTATCAACGTTATGTGGGTCATCCTGTCTATGTTGACACTTCTGCTGTGGTTTCCGAACAAAATCAAGGCGATCGCAACTGGGCCATCTCTTATTTATTACGTAATTTTGGCATGATTTCTGGGGATATTAAACAAACCCTTGATCTCTATCTCCAACAATGTTCTGCTATCATTAATTGTCGAGATTTAGCGGTTATGGCCGCGACCTTAGCGAATCAAGGAATTAATCCCATCACGGGTCAAACTGCAATTAATCCTGACTATATCAAAGATTTGCTCAGTGTCATGTTTACTTGCGGTATGTATGACTTTGCAGGAGAATGGTCTTACAAGGTGGGTTTTCCTGCTAAAAGCGGTGTGGGAGGCGGTATTTTAGGGGTAGTTCCAGGAGTAATGGGGATCGGTGTCTTTTCCCCTCCCCTCGATAAACGGGGTAATAGTATTCGAGGGATCAAAGTTTGTGAAGAGTTATCCCAAAAGTTTCAACTGCATATTTTCCAACCTTTGAATTAATTAATTAATTGATTAACTAATTTGACTAAAAAGTTGTTCCCAATTGATAACTGGTGGTCTTTTTCCTGAGTTAATGATATCAAAAGCTTGATTAATTGTTACCTCATAATTTAAACATTCAACACAAACATTAGCAACATCAATTCTGCTAGTGTCTCCATTTAGACTATCCCCAGTGCCAATAATCACAGCGTTTTTTCCATCAGTTTTTGCTCTAAGTAAAGTATTAAGATCATAAGAAGTATAAGGACCATCAATCAATCTTCCAGGTCGAAGAATTGTGTATGCTAGTCCCGAATTTTCAAGGGTCTTTTCTGCATAAAGTTTGGCAGAGAGTACCCCAAAGCTATTGAGAATATTAAAAGGTAAACTATCTTTCCTCA
>JBFRWO010000030.1:0-3163 GCA_051439625.1 Crocosphaera sp.
CCTCCATGTTGTAAAAAATACTCTGGATAGTCTGTTCCGCCTCCAAAAAAACTAATCCTAACTGGCGCACGTGAAATTAACATTGTTCTAACAAATTTGTAAAGTTTTCTTTGATAAATGTTTCAGCTTGTGGTAGGGTTTCTGGAGTTCCAATATCTAGGAATGGTGCCTCAACAGAATGTACTTTAATTTTAATATTTTTCTCCAGTAAAGTAGGAAAAACATCGTATTCAAAACTTAAGGGAAACTGTGAAGGAAACTGTTCTAAAATTTCATGGCGAAATAAATAAACCCCTCCATTAATAACACCTTTACCAGCCCTTTTTTCAGCAAAGTTTATCAGAGTATTTGACTGATCAAAAACTAAAGAACCATAACGAGAAGCATCATCAACTGATACCCCTAAAATGACGCATCCAACTTCTTGATCGTCTAAATAATTAACTAATTGCTCAAAATTGGCTACAATTAAAGAGTCCCCATTCATAACTAACCATGCTTTGGGAGATAACTTAACTTGTTGCACTGCATTGATAAACCCTCCTGCTGTTCCTAATGGTTCATTTTCACGGCAACAATCAATGTCTATCCCCTTGACTTGATGAGTTTTAAAATGTTCCTCGATTACTTCTCCCAGATGGCCAGTTGAAATGATTTGTTGGGTAATTCCTTGTTGTTTAAGATAAGAAATTATCCATTCTAAAAAAGGTTTATTGACTACGGAAGCCATAGGTTTGGGAATATTAGGAAGTAGATGTTTAACTCTAGTTCCATATCCTCCTGCTAAGATGACGGCGGCAATGTTATTCATAGATATATTTTAGAACAATATGGATGTTTTTAATGGATTAAGTGTGATAAAAAGATATCTAAGCAAAGCATAAACACCTATAATTATTGGCTGTTGAACAATCATTATCATTGAGTATTTTATCTTATGTTAACTAGCCTAAGTTATGCTTTAAAAGAGTGGAATATTGCTGTTAAAGCACTAGAAAAAGGTAACGCAATTTTACTGTTACGGAAAGGAGGAATCAAAGAAAGCTTAGGAGAGTTTAAAGTTAATCATAATCCTGTGTTATTATACCCTACTTATGAACATCAAAAACCCAATCTCCTAAAATCGGAGTATACTACTTTTGTTAATTCTGTACCTTCCAGTTGGCATCCTCAAACCATTAATATTAGTAGTTGGGCTAAGATTACTAATATTTTTCAGGTTCAAGATTTTCCAATAATTAAGCAACTTTATCCTTATCATATCTGGACTGAAAACTTTGTTAAAGAACGATTTAACTGGAAACCAAAACAACCTCTTTTTGTTTTATTATTGCGTGTTTTTTTGTTACCAAAACCCGTGATTATTCCTTATGACTCAACCTATGGTGGGTGTCGTTCTTGGATTCAACTTAAGCAGGATATTTCCTTATCAGAAAGTTATCCCGTAATAGAAGATAATAACTATTATCAAAAAGTAGCAGAAATCAAGAAAATTATTATTTCTGCTTAAGGCCACTTTTTTGGTACAATACAATGAGTTATTTATGAAAATTTTAGAGTATGTATCTATTAATTCCAGCAGCAGGAATGGGTAAACGAATGGGAAGTGAACTCGCAAAGCGAGGGCTAAGCCAGCGCAATAAACTATTGCTAACCCTGTTAGGAAAACCTTTATTAAGTTGGACACTTCTAGCAGCAGAAACAGCACAAAAAATTGAGTGGATTGGTATTATCGGACAACCCTATGATTTCCCTGAATTTAAAAATATTTTAGAGACCATTTCTCTTAACAAACCTGTGGAATTAATTACAGGAGGAGAAACCCGTCAACAATCAGTCTATAATGGGTTACAAGCATTACCAAAAGCAGCAACAAGCGTGTTAATTCATGACGGTGCAAGATGTTTAGTAACCCCTAATTTATTCGATAAGTGTGCAGAAGAACTTAAAAATTGTCAAGGTTTAATTGCTGCTATTCCTGTCAAAGATACCATTAAAATTGTTGATAGTAAACAATTTATTAAAGATACTCCCAATCGTTCCAATTTATGGGCTGCACAAACCCCCCAAGGATTTAATGTTAATCTATTAAAAGAATGTCATGAAAAAGGACATCAACTAGGTTGGCAAGTAACCGATGATGCAGCTTTATTTGAAAAATGTCAATTACCAGTTAAAATTGTACAAGGAGAAGAAACTAATTTAAAAGTAACTACCCCTGTAGATTTAACGATCGCAGAGTTTATTTTAAAACAAAGATTGACACAATAAATAATATCAAAATCAATAATCAAAAGTATCACAGCCTTCCAGACTGTAACGACTACAATACTTATGTTAAACTATTTACTACTCAAATGGAAACACTAGATGTCTTTGTTTATATCAACTAACTCAACTCAATTGTATTATTAGCACAGTAAAAAACTATGAACCAAAATAAACAATTTTTACCTCAAGTTTCTGTCATTGTACCTATCTATAACGGAGAAGAAGACTTACCAGATTTAATTAGTTGTATAAAAAATCAAACCTATCCTAAAGATAAAGTAGAATACTTATTAGTTAATAATAATAGTCAAGATAATACCTCGAAAATTATTAATCAAGCAACCCTTGAAGCTAAAAAAATAGGAATTAACTTACAAGAATTAAACGAAAATAATATTCAAAGTTCTTATGCTGCCCGTAATCAAGGAATTCGCCAAGCAAAAGGAGAAATTTTAGCCTTTACCGATGCTGACTGTCGACCATTAAATAATTGGGTCGAAGAATTAGTGAAACCATTTGTTGACGAAAAAATAGGAATTGTTGTGGGCGAAATTGACGCACTGCCAGGTAATAGTTTTTTAGAAAAATATGCAGAAAGAAATAGTGTATTATCCCAAAAATTCTTATTGGAACATCCTTTTTTACCCTATGGACAAACAGCAAACTTAGGAATTAGAAGCACTATTTTCAAAAAAATTGGTTTGTTTCGTCCCTATTTAACCACAGGAGGAGATGCCGATATTTGCTGGAGAATTCAACAAGAAACAGACTATAAATTAACCTTTACCGCCAATGGAATTATTCGTCATCGCCATCGTTCTAACTTTAAAGAATTGAAAAGTCAATGGCAACGTTATGGGCGTTCTAATCTTTATTTACACGAATTATATGG
>JBFRWO010000031.1:0-19402 GCA_051439625.1 Crocosphaera sp.
ACTTTTGCTCGCTCCTTAAAGCTTTCAAAATCAATTGATTCTGATTTTTTAGCAGCTTTCCAGACTTCTTGAACAATATCTGAAAAAATAGGGATAACTAACAGCATATACTGACCAATATTAGCATTATTTTTTCCTGCGACTTTAACGATGGTTGGTATTTTCTGCTGTAAATCTGACCAATCTTGTTGAACCCAGAATACCTCATCGTCAATTACAATCAAATGTTTATCTCGTAAACTTTCATCAACCCCACTTTTATCTAAAAATTTAATGATCTTTTGAATAGTTTGACTAGAGACATTTTTTCGTAGACGCTTAATAGCTCGAATTTCGAGAATTTGTTCCCAACTATAGATAACAGTGGGTTTACGGGACTTCCCAATGCGCTGAGGTATCACTAAACCTTGTCTCTCTAGGTACTGAAGTCGATTAGAAGTGGTGTCCGTTAATGCGAGGGTTTCTTGTCTTGTGAATCCTTGTATAAGACTCATGCTACATCCTTAGTATTTAACGTATTATTTTTTTGTAAAAATAGAATACATTTACTGAAAAAATACTCTTACTATCCTATAATATATCAAAGTACCCTAGTAATCTTGAGGGGAATCAACTTACTCAAAGATGTCCGAGTCTTCCCTACTGGAACTAACCCACCAAAAACTATACTGGCCACCTCCCGAGCAAATTTGGCAACCAAGTGGGGCCGGTCCGAGGGTTTATGCTAGATTGGCTGATGAGAAAATTGGTAATAAGATTAGAAGAGAGCTAACAGAAGCAAAAGGAGCTAAAGTTGGGATATTGGCAGCAAATCCGCTTGGAGATGCAACAGAAAGTCCTTTAGCTGTTGTTTGTGAGTTTTCTAGACCTATTTCTGAGTCTACCCTTAAAGAGATTTATCGACTTGCTTGGAGTTTTAGTCGAACCAGAGCATTAATTACAGTAGAACCTCAATTATTACGAGTGTGGTCATGTTGTGAACCTCCTGAACCTTCAAGAAATCAAAGAATATCTTTATTTTTAGCTTTAACTTTCTTGAAAGGGACTGAAACCCTTGTAATCCTATTACTATGGGTTATCATTGCCACTTCCAAAAAACTTAATCCAATTGAAGAAATTAGTCTATCTTCCTTGTCAGAACAAGCAGCAAATGCTTTACAGTGGGTTGAGTTAGTTTCTGGTGAATTTTTTGAGAAGCATAGTGATCGTTTTCAGCGTAGTGGCGCAGCAGATCAAAAATTACTTGAAAACTTAAAAGAAGTTAGAAAACAGCTAATTGATGAAGGATTAGATTCAGGAAGCATTCATGATTTACTTGCTAGATTAATCTTTATTCAATACTTATTTCAAAAAACAGATGTTGATGGTCAGCCTGCGCTTAATCAAGAAATTATACAAGATTTAGTTAATACCAACATCTTATCAAAAGCTTATGATAACTTACCTGATATTTTAGAAAACTTTGAAGATGCGTATCAACTTTTTCGCTGGTTAAATCATAAATTTAATGGAGATTTATTTCCAGGAAAAGGAAATACAGAACAAGAAAGAGAGCAAGAATGGCAAGCAGAAATGAATAAGGTCAAACAAAATGATTCTTATTTAAAAAAACTGGCTTATTTTATTAGAGGAGATTTAGACTTTACAAGCGGCCAACTTTGTTTATGGCCGATGTATTCCTTTGATGTTATTCCTCTTGAATTTATTAGTAGTATTTATGAGGAATTTGTTACTCAAAAAGAAGGTACAGGAGTTCATTATACCCCAGAGTTTATCGTTGATTTTATTTTAGATGGAGTTTTACCTTGGGATGATGAAGAATGGGATATAAAAATTCTTGATCCTGCTTGCGGTTCAGGAATATTTCTTGTTAAAGCTTATCAACGTTTAATTTATCTTTGGAAAAAAGTACATGATAAAAATATTACTCCTGATGTTTTAAAATCCCTGTTAGAAAATAACTTTTTAGGGGTTGATATTGATCAAGAAGCAATTAGAGTAGCATCCTTGAGTTTTTATTTAATGATGCTTGATAATATTGAGCCTAAACACTATTGGGAAAATGAGGTTAAATTTCCTAATTTACGAGGTAAAAAATTAATTACTGCTGACTTTTTTACTGAAGACATCGAAGGGTTTAAAACAGAAGAAAATGCAGGAACTTATGATTTAGTCTTAGGTAATTCACCTTGGGGAAAAAACACTATTACACATAAGGCTGAAGAATGGACTACAAAATATGACTGGAGTGATTATATAGCTTATGGAAATATTGCACCATTTTTTCTCAGTAAAGCAGTTAAATTAACTAAAAATAATGGTTACATTTCAATGATGCAACCCGCAGGTAGTTTAATTTTTAATCAAGGTGATAAAAATCAAAAATTTCGTTTTAAGCTATTCTCTGAAACTAAATTAGACGAAATCGTAGATTTATCAGCTTTAAGATTTGGGTTGTTTAAAAATGCCATTTCTCCAACTTGTATTATCACCTTAGAGAATACTCCTAATAATAATGATCCTGTATTATATCTATGTCCTAAAATCCTATATAAAAATCAAGATAATTATTCTTTAGTTATAGAAACTCAAAATATTCATTGGATTCAATATCATGAAATTTTACAAAGTAATGCAGTTTTGATTGCTTTAACCTGGGGAAATCGTAGGGATTTTTATCTTATTAAAAGGCTATCTGAATTTTTAAACATAAATAAATTTGAAGATAATAAATTACTGGTTAGTAGTGAAGGACAAAAAAAATTAGGTGAACCGAGATATACAAATAAAAGACATTCATTTCTTCTTAACCGAAGATATTTAAAGTCTAATAGACAAGTAACCAAGCATCTTATTTCAGGAGCATTTATCTTTTTGAACTCTAATAAATTTCAATTACCCATCAATAATTATGACTATGCAGAAAGACCACGAAATAAAAAATCACAAGCTTTTGATTTTCCTCAATTAATTATTAAAAAAAGTTGGATAACTGAAACGGAAAGATTTAAAGCTTCTATTATTGAACTAGATCCAGTTACTAATCAAGGTATTCTATGTTCGGAAAGTTATGTGAGTGTTCATACTTGTAAAGAGTCAAAATTTATTTTAGACTCTGCTTGGCTAAGTTATAACAGTATTTTAGCAGTTTATTATTTACTATTATCTAGTGGTCGTTTTGCTTCATATATCCATGAAATTAAGCCTAATGATTTACTAAAAGTTCCTATTCCTGAACCTCAAGAAAACATTTTAGAAGGAATTAAAACTTATGAAGATGTTGATCAACGCATTCGTGAACTTTTTGAGTTTAAAGACAGTGAATGGACATTAATAGAAGACCTATTTAACTATACTTTACCTGATTTTAAAGGGGATAGTTCATCCCCTGGCCATCAAAAAACACAGCGAGATGATGAACCAGAACTAACCCAATATTGTGATTATTTTATCCGAGTAATAAAAGCTAGTTTTGGACAAGATAAGGCTGTTTGTGCAACAATATATCAAGAACCTGATCAGAATTATCTACCTGTCCGTCTAGTTGCAATTCATCTTAATTACCCGATTCATGAGGCAATAAAAATTAAGACAATAGACTCAGAAGACTTACTAAAACGATTAGAAAAACTCAATGAAGTATTCTTAAATCAACCAAATTCAGAACAACAGGGAATCTACTATCAACGAGTCGCTAGAGTTTATGACTCTGTTACTTGGAATGATACAAAGGTTCCTACTATCTATTTTATTAAACCTGATAAAGTACGTTATTGGACTCGTTCTATGGGGTTACGGGATGCAGATGAAGTCTGTGCAGATATTATGGTGGCTGGTCAACAATTGATATAATAAATCAAACATTAATCTATGGTCAAAAGAGGGACTAGAAAAACAACATATTCACAAGAAAGATATCCAGAAACTCAAGATTTTGTTATCTTGGCTAAAAACTTTAGCAGTGATGCTATTATAAAACTTTGGAATTTTGTTTGGCAAGGGTATGATAACTATTATCAAGAAATCTTAGAACCAATTAATTTATCAAAAGATTATGGAGAAATAGAGAGAGAAATCACCCAAGATCTTGCAGTAGATATTCAGCGTATTATGCCATCACTTGGATCTTTTGTACTTCAACATGAACGATATGAAATGGAAAATACAAACACTACTCCAGGAAGACCGAAACAACCTGATTTGGTATTTGTATTGTATTCTAATAGGAGAATCTCTTATCCTATAGAAGCAAAAGTTTTATCTTCAGATGGAGAGGTAGCAGAATATATTAAAGAAATTAATGAAAACTTTTTAACTTGTCGTTATGCCCCTTTTTCTAGTGAAGGAGGAATGCTAGGCTATTTACTTAAAGGTTCACCAGATCAAGCATTTACAAATATTGAGAAAAAGACACCTTGTACATTATCTGATCACCCAGACTTTCCTAACCGTCATCATAAAATATCAGATCATCAACGGAGTATTCCTGAAAGCAAACCTTATCCTTTAAATTTTCGCTGTCATCACTTAATATTAGAAGTGATGGGAGCATCCCAATAGTGTGTATTAGCTTTTTTAAGAGGTTCTGAAAGTCTTGGGTGATGCTTTTACCAGAATAGGATTCTCTCGAAGTCATTGACTAAAGTGACAATAATATGTTACCGATGACAAATAATTAGTTATTGTATAAATTATTATAATTCATTTATATTTCGCAGGAAATATGGACGTAACTGGACTCGAACCAGTGACCCCATCGATGTCAACGATGTACTCTAACCAACTGAGCTATACGTCCGCACAGAATTCCATAATAACACAGTATTTAACCAAAATGCAAACAATAGTATTTGAGAAGAGCAGTAGGGGTCAACGGCCGTTGACCCCTAGCCATCTCTACCCCTCCCAGGAGGAGGAATAAAAGGAATTAACGACCACCAACGGTGATTTTATCTACTTTTAAATGGGGTTGACCAACAGTAACATAAACACTGCCACTGACGGAACCACAGAAACCTGGTGCTAGTCCTAAATCTTGAGAACACATAGATATTTCGTTCATAATATCCTTAGCAGTTCCGATCAAAGTTGCACCTTTTAAGGGTTTAGTAACTTTGCCATTTTCGATTAAATAAGCTTCAGAAACAGAGAAATTAAACTCACCAGTGGGTCCAACACTTCCCCCACCCATTTGCTTACAATAAATACCTTTATCAACCGAAGCAAAGATATCATTAACAGAAAAATTACCTTCTGCAATATAAGTATTACGCATCCGAGAAGCCGCAGCATAGGCATAACTTTGACGACGGCCGCTACCGGTGCGAGGATGGCCAGTACGCATAGATCCGGTGCGATCGGCGATAAAGTTCTTGAGAATGCCATTTTCAATCAAGAGAGTGCGTTGAGTGGGCATTCCTTCATCATCCATATCGATAGTCCCAAAAGCTTTATCAGAGCGACCTTCATCCCATGCGGTTAAATTTTCGTGGGCAATTTTTTCCCCTTTCTTGTCCATAAAGGGTGTAGTTTTGTGTTCTATTTGGGTAGTTTCCAAAAGATGACCACAAGCTTCGTGGAAAATGACCCCACCGAACTCATTCGCCATGATAATGGGATAATTTCCAGACTCTACAAAGTCAGCGTAGAGCATTTTACCGGCAGACTCGGCCACCCCTTCGGCTGCACTTTCATAGTCCCATTGACGCAAGAAACCAGGATCGCTGGTATCTCCAAACCGTTTGCCAATAGAGGCGCGGTGTTCTCCATCGGCACAGAATAAGGAGTAACCCACGGACTGGGTAAGGCGAATATCTCTGGCAAAAGTACCATCACTGGCTGCTACTAAAACTTCTTGCCAGTCGCGGAAATACATAGCCCGACGGGACTGAATATGGTTAGCTTTTTGCGCCATTTTCCCGTTAGCTTGTAATAGGGTGTCTCCCATTTCTTCGATGGAACTACACTGGGGCAACCACACCTCTTTATTTTTGGTTACGGCGTAATCTCTAAATAATTCTAGGTTAATTTCTGGAATATAGGCGTTAGGGGAAGGTAAAGTTAAACCTAAGATGGATAAGCCCTTTTCTAAGGCGGTTTTTAGGCCTTTAAAGGAGAGATCATTAGTGCTAACATAACAGTCCGCTTTGCCCTTAAAAATGCGTATTCCTGCACCAGTGGATAAACGAGGGGAAATGCTAGTAATAGCGTCTTCTTCGGCTAAACAGCTAATATAGTTAACCCTTTCTAAGAAAAATTCTAAAAAGTCGGCACCGGCAGCCCTTCCTAACCCTAAAAGAGTGGAGAGGGGGTCTTGCCAACTACTATCGAAGCGATCGCGACTTGATTGATACGATAATTGTGGTAATTCTTTGGAGAGTAACAAAGTTGCTGTCATAAGATAGTTTCCTTAACGGGGTTTGAATATTACAAAGACTGAGTTTATTTTTTATTATCCTTTATCTTCCCTTAAATCAGAAGGGGGGCGATCGCTACTCCAGGCCCACCACGCTTGTTCACATTCGCAGAGATAAAATTCTTGCCATCTTCGGCCATAGTCTTCAGTCATCACTGGGGCCCTTCTATTAATCCAAGCTTTTTGGGCTTTATTGGCACTAGCATGACAGCGAGGACAACGAAATTGTAACCCACGAATCGCTGTTTCTGTCCAAGCTGGAGGAGTGGGGCTGAAAGCATCCATTTTTATTATTTTAAAGGTGGTTATGTTTCTATTTTATCTTCTGATATAGCAAATTTAACTAATAGTTCCCAATCACCACCAACGAATTATTTTGTCAAGAGATAATTTCACCTAAATATAGAGATCCTGATCACAGAAGTTAAAATATTCCGTGACTATACTGAAGCGAAGAAAAATAAACTTTTGTAAATTGAGGGAAAATCAGAATGGCTAATCAACAACAGTTAAATATTTTAATGAAGGGTGTAGATACCTGGAACCAATGGCGAAATGAGAACCCTGAAATTGTACCTGATCTCAGAAAAGCAAATTTAAGTCAATTAAATTTACGGGGTGCTAATCTCGATTATACTAACTTAGAACAAGCTATATTAGTCAATACCAATCTAAGCGAAGGGTCTTTGAAAAAGGCTAATTTAAGTTATGCTAACTTAACCGGTGTTATCTGTTTCAAAACTATCTTATCTGAAGCTAATTTAAGTTATACTACTTTAACTAACTCAGATTTAAGTAAAGCCAATCTTGAAAATGCGAATTTAAATCAAGCTTATATTATTAATAGTTATTTAGTAGATACAAATTTATATCAAGCTAATTTAGAAGAATGCGATTTATCTGGAAGTTATTTAACAGGAGCTAATTTAATCGGAGCTAATTTACAAGGGGCAAATTTAGCTGAAGCAGATTTAACAGGGAGTACATTTTATGAGCATAATTCTTATGATTTTGATCATAGAGAAGATGAAATAGTTATTGAACATGATTTGTTCCATGACACTTCTTGGACTCAAGTTCAAGATTTAGTAGATAGTTTCTCAGAAGAAATTTCTTTAATGTCGAGTTATCATGATTATTTACCCTATTTAGAAAGAATTTGGCAAAGAAGTAAGTTAGAAAGTATTTACCAAACACTTAGTTAACTTTTCTCTAAAGGTATAGACACATTCCCTTTTTCTAAGACGGGTAATTTTAATAACATTCCTGCAATAAACCAATAATAAACAGCAACTGGGTCAACTGCCAGAGGGTAATAATAAGGATTATAACTAATCAAAAGAATAAAAACCCATAAGCACAATCCAAGTCCACGCAACCCAGGAGTTTTTAAGGAACGATAAGCTTTAAACGTGAGAATAGTTAAGGTTGTGACAAGACTTAAAAATACTAAATATCCTAAAATGCCAATTTCATAGATCATTTGAGCAGGAAAAGTTTCCACCAATTTAATAGAACCCAAACGACGAGCAGCACTTGCTGTTTTACCTAATCCATTACCCAATAAAGTAAGGTGATTATTGGTTATCCATCGTATTTGGCCAGCAATAAAATCTTGAGGGGGTGAATATTGCCACCGTCCAATAAAGTTAGCAATTCTTTCATCAACTAAACCAATTTGTGTCGTGATAATTACAGTTAAAATAAAGATAATTCCTAATTTAATTAATAAATTTTTATTTCTTTTCTGCGTTGCCACAAAGAGAGTTAAATAAATAATAGGAACTAAGAATAAGGCTGTTCTTTGTCCTGAAATTAAAGTGGCAATTAATACAGCTATTATAGTAACAACGCCGACACCTTTCCAGAGGCGAGAATGTTCACTAAAACTAACACCATAACTTATAAAACTACTGGCAATCAAAAACCAAGCCCATTGCCAAGGTGCCACAAATGTTCCTGGTAATCTAATTAAGTTTCTTCCAGGGTTAAATAACACAGAACCTCCGACAAAACATTGAGCGCGTAAACTAGCAGAAGTATTGGAAGGTGGGGGTAAATCAGTGCTTCCTGGACAAATACCATTAACTAATAATAAGTATTGAATTAGACATAAGGTACAAGCAACAAGAATGAGAAGCAATAAAATACGATTAAATAATAGTAATATTTTCTGATTATTAAAACAATAGTAAGCACAAAATACTAAGGGAATATAACCTAGCCAAACTTTTAATCCCACCAACCCCATTAAAGTAACTTTATCTTTAGGATTGGTAAAATCCATAGGAAGATTCACAAAAAAGAAAGTTAATAAACAACTAAAGGCAAAACAAGCGATCACTATAATTAATAATTTAAATTTTATTGGCTTCTTTTCCCATACTTTGTAACTAATTAAAATACCCATTAAAGCAGGTAAATAAAACCCATCTTTAGCTAAATGAAATAAGGAATAGGAACTCCTAAAAATCACACCTCTACCAAAGGCTTGAAAAACCTCTGCTACAGCATAGGTAATGGTTCCCCCTAAGGGTAAATAAACCAAAAAAGCTAACAAACCCCATCGAGGAAATAGGTAACACAATACAGCACAGGGAACTAATAAGGCTGCGAGAATAGCTACTTGAGTGCTTGCTATAATTAGACCAAGAGAACCAATAAAAACCGAAGTAAATAAGACAGTAAGAATCAGGATTATCTGTTTTTCAGATTGCATTTTTTAGCTCGCTAATGATACTCAAAACAATAGTTAAATATTGTTAAATTCCTTGACCTTTTTCATTAAATTCAACTACTGTTTTTTCTGATAATTCATGAGTAGTCATAGCGTTTAAAATGTCCAAGGGAACCGTTAAATGATGCGCTCCTGCCTGTAGCGCATCCGCAGCTTCTTGAGATGATTTTAAACTAGCTGCTAAAATTTCAGTGTTACTACCTTCTAACACCTTAGCCATCTCTTTAACTAAGGCTAAACCGTCTCTTAGTAACCTGGTTGCACGATTAACATAAGCAATAGCATATTTAGCTCCTGCTTCTTTGGCAACAGCAGCTTGTGCGCCACTATAAATAGCAGTAACAGCGCAAGGAATATGAGGAGATAGGGTTGCTGTAACTTGAAAACCTATAGTTGTGGCGGGAATTTTTAAGACTGTTTTTTCCCCGATTAACTGATAGGCTTTTTTACCTTCTTCTATCATACTTTCAGCTTCGGTTGCTGTTAATTGATAGTAAAGTTCACCAGGACTTATATTAGTTAATTGTTTCAGGGTTTCTTTTGGAGATAAGTCACTTTTTCCTAGTAAAGTTGGGTTAGTAGTTATGCCTTTTATCCAGCCGTATTTTATGGCTATCTTTGCGTCACTAATGATGGCAGAATCAAGATAAATCATGATATTGAAAAAGTAAGCTCCTTTCTAGTAAACTTTTCACATAGACTATATTGTAGCTTCATCTGTTTCATCTTGACTCAGTTACAACCACAAAATTCAACAATAATGATGGTACTTTCGGTATAAATAAAGCATCACTAATTTTTTCTTTAAATCTTGAGGTTGTCGATATTGATTCCAACCGATTTATTCTCAATTTTCTATAACTTTTCTTTAAGAGCAATCTAGTTTAAACTTAAGTATAATTATCTAATAACTCCATGAAACCCTATCAAACTATACCCATTCAAGATTGTGGTGAACCCCTCATTTCTATTCCTTTAGAACAGTTTTCCGTAGAAAAACCTCACCCCTATCAAAAGTTAGGAGCGTGTTATGAAAAAAAATCTCCCCATTATTTACGCTCTCGAGTTGTAGAAAAACTGATAGAAGCGCAAAGCAACTTACAGGAACAATATCCAGGCTGGAAAATTCACATTTTTGATGCTTATAGACCCGTTGCTGTACAACAGTTTATGGTGGATTATACCTTTACATCTCTACTACAAGAAAAGGGATTAAGCTTAGAAAAATTATCTCCCCATCAACAAGAAAAGCTTTGGCAACAAGTTTATCAAATTTGGGCTATACCCAGTGATAATTTAGCCACCCCACCGCCCCATAGTACCGGTGCTGCGGTTGATATTACCTTAGTGGATGATTATGGTCAATTATTGGATATGGGGGGACACATAGATGAATTATCCGAGCGTTCGCAGCCTAATTATTATGGGAATAGTACGGATAGCAAGGCAAAAATTTATCATCAAAGAAGAGAACTACTCAACCAAATTATGACCCAAGCCGGATTTTTACGGCATCCTGGGGAGTGGTGGCACTTTTCTTTAGGTGATCAAATGTGGGCTTGGCAAAGTCAAAAGGCGATGGCCTATTATGGCAGAGTGATTAATGGATAATTAATTGGTTAAAGAAAAAACAAAAGTCCCAATCGTTTTAATTCTCTTCCCTTGGGGAAAAACTAATTATCCATTGTTAATTGTTAACTGTTAATTGTTAATTATTTGGTGGGAAAAGAACCAGGTAACACATCTAAAGTGACAGGTTGACCCTGACGCATAACCTCAACGGCTAAAGTGTCTCCAATGGTGCTAAGTTCCACTTGTTCCTGCACTTCCACCGCTTCACTCACCGGTTGCCCCCCAACTTTAACAATAATATCTCCTTGTTTAAACCCTCCTTTTTCTGCAGGGGAACCCTTAACAACTCTTACCACCAAAACCCCTTCATTGTCAGTGACTTTAAACGGAAATTGTTGCTCCTGATTGATTTCTTTGCGTAATTCTGCATTAAGGGTGATCATGTGGATACCTAAATAAGGATGATCTGCTTTTCCCTTGGTTAATAGCTGGTTAGCAACCCGTTGTGCTGTTTCAATTGGAATGGCAAAGCCTAATCCTTGAGCATCGGCCCGAATTGCTGTATTAATACCGATGACTTGACCTTGAGCATTGAGTAAAGGCCCCCCAGAGTTTCCTGGGTTAATAGCTGCGTCGGTTTGGATAAACCTAACTCGTTTATCTGGTACTCCCACCTCTAAACTAGAACGACCTAAAGCACTAATAATACCCACCGTCACCGTATTATCCAGTCCTAGAGGGTTGCCAATAGCGATCGCCCATTCTCCAGGGTTGAGTTGTTCTGCATTGCCAATATCCACCGTAGGCAAGTTTTCGGCCTCAATTTTTACAACCGCTACATCGGTCATGGGATCGGTTCCCAGAACTTTTCCTTTATAGACTTGACCATCTTTGAGGGTAACTTTCACTTCTTTAGTGCCATCTACCACGTGAGCATTGGTTAATAACTGTCCATCGGGGGTTAAAATAAATCCTGATCCCGTTCCTCGTTCGGTGTGTTCTCTGGGAATGGGAAGCTCGTCACCAAAGAAACGACGAAAGAAAGGATGTTCAAAGTTTTCTCCCATTTGGTCTGAAACCTGTCGAGTTGCGTCGATTTTAACCACGGCCGGACCTACTTTTTGAGCAGCTTTGGCAATAAAGTTTAAATTGGTTTGTGGAGAAGATTTGGCAGGGAAAGGAAAAGGTTTGAGGTTGGCGGGAACCACTGTTGGGGTTTCGCTGGTCAAATCTTGGGGGGTTTGCATTAAATAACGGCTTCCCCAAACTCCTGCACCGCTACCTAAGATCAATAGTCCGACATAGACAACTAACTGTTTAATACGCATAATATTTTTATTTTTCGATAATCACAGGGTTCCCTACCTAAAATTATGACAAAATTTCCTGCAAAACAGTCAACCCTTCTATGTTTATTTTAGCTTTGCTGCGAGAACCACCAAACTTGCTATCATATTAGGCTATGATTTATCTTTCTGGCACTCAACTGCAACAAATCGAAACCCATGCTCAAAAAACCTATCCTGAGGAGTGTTGTGGTTTGTTACTCGGAACTATTGAAGGAGATCATCCACAGGTGATAGAAGTTCGCGAAACGGACAATAATTGGACTCCTGAGATTATAGAGGGTTGGCAAAATCCAGAGGGTTCTGACCATCAACATCTAAGTAGAAAAAATCGTTTTAGTATTGATCCTTATGTTTTATTACAAGTTCAAAAAGAAATCCGCGATCGTAACTTAAATATTATTGGGATTTATCATTCTCATCCTGATCATCCTGCTATTCCCTCGGCTTTTGATCGTGAAATTGCTTGGCCAGACTATTCTTATATTATTGCTTCTTTAAGAAAGAGTAAAATTACTGAAATAAAAAGCTGGAAGTTACAAAAAAATAACCAGTTTGCACCAGAAAAAATCATAATCATTGCATAATTTAGATTTTTTTCGACAATAGCTCAGAACTATTCTTTGGGGTAACAAAGTTATAAAAAAATAGAAAGTTCAATTATTATCTTGATATTAATGAGAGTGCAAGTAACGAGGAATTACAGTTAAAAGGAAAAATAAAAATGATAGTTGAAAACAAAAAAATCACTAGCTTGTTTTGTATTAATATCATCAAAAACAAGTAATGACTGACCCTTAATATCCTAAATATTTTTTAAAATTATATATCTGTAAAATTAACTTGAACCAATTTAAAATGGTATTTATTTTTTTTGATAAATTTGAGACAAAATATCTTGATGAACTTCTTGAGTAATGGGGTATAAATAAGCAAAAATTAAACCAATAATTAACAAAGTAATTGGTAAAGGTCCAATTATCATACGGATTGCCCATAAAGCTGTATCTGGTTGTTGTCCTGTACTTTTGGGACTATAACCAGCACTATCTAAAATTCTACCTACTAAAAATAGAGCTAAAGCAATACCAATTTTTTGTAATTGAACCACCAACGCAAAAAAAATTCCTTCTCGTCTTTCTCCTGTTTTTAACTGATCTAAATCCACAACATCAGGTAACATTGACCAAGGAACAATATAAGCCGTTGCAATACCAATTCCTGCTATTATAGCAATTATATACATTAAAGTTACTTGTCCAGGTTGCAGTAAAAATAATCCCAATTCCGCGATAATAGTAAAGGGAATTCCCATCAAATAAATCATCTTTTTTCCTAAACGATGACTCAGACGATTCCAGAACACCATCATCATTAAAGCTGTTCCTTGAACCATAAGAGCCATACGAGTAAAGTGTCCTTCTGTTAGCCCCATACAATTAATAACAAACTAGGGTAAAATTGCACCAATAGTTTGGACGCTTAACCAGGAACAAAGATAAATAATCATCACACAAATAAAGGGGAAATTTGTGAAAATTAAACTGATTTTTTCCTTGATGGATAAAGAAGAAGACCGACGATACTTAGTTTGATTTTGTTGTATCTTATTATATCTTTTATAAGTTCCAATAACGCTGATATAAGTAGAAAAAATTGCAATTAATCCTGCTATTAAACCTAAGAATAAATATTGTTTTTCTTCATTGTTAATCCAACTAAAAAGAAGTTCAGCTAAAATCAAAGATAAAATACTGCCACCAATACTAAAAGCAGAACGAAAACTAATTAAATTAGTTCGCTCATTATAATCTGGGGTTAACTCAGCAGATAAAGCACTATAAGGTAGTAAAACTGCCGTAAAAGCAGTATAAAAGATTAAAGCAATAATGGTATAATAAATGATCTGAAAACTTTTATCATCAGACGGTGAAATAGTCCACAACAAAACACAACTTAATCCTAAAGGGATGGAGCCTAAAATCATCCAAGGATAGCGACGGCCAAACCGTGAACGAGTGCGATCGCTTAACCAACCAATCAAAGGATCATTAATAGCATCCCAGATTTTTCCAGTCATGACAATAATACCAGCCACTCCAGGTTTTAGGCCGGCAATATCTGTCAAGAAAAAGAGGAAAAAGAAAACTAAAATATTACTGGGTAACGAACCACTTAATTCTCCAATCCCATAAGCTAACTTTGTGGAAAAATTTAGTTTTGTTGGTGGATGAAACTCTTGAGGGGATGACATTAGAAATATAGTAAGAATATCTCTTAATATTAACAAAAATCCCATCACCATCTTTGAGAAAAATTGACAATCTTACTTAACAGATTAAGTCAAACTTTCAAAATAATCTCTAATTCGATTGCGTCGTCGAGGTTGACGCAGCTTTTGTAATGCTTTAGCCTCAATTTGTCTTACCCGTTCCCGAGATAACTCTAAAGTACGTCCAATATCAGCCAAAGAATAAGCAATACCATCTTCAAACCCATAACGTAGTTTAATTACTTGTTGTTCTCTTTCCGTTAAATCTTCTAATAAAACCCCAATATCTCGACGTAAAGATTCAATAGCTAAATTTTCTTCCGGAGAAATATCTTCTGATTCCAATAAATCAACTAATTCTGTATCTTTTTCTTTACCTACTTTAACTTCTAAAGAAACAGAACGGGGAATTTTCATCAACACTTCTCGAACCTGTGCAGCACTCATATCCAGTTCTTGACCAATTTCTTCTAGGGTAGCATTACGGTTTTTACTTTGAGAAATTTTGCGTTGAACTTGTTTAATTTTATTGAGTTTTTCTGTCACATGAACAGGAAGTCGAATAATCCGACTTTGGGTAGCGATCGCTCTAGTAATACCTTGACGAATCCACCAATAAGCATAAGTAGAAAAACGATATCCTTTAACAGGATCAAATTTTTCCACAGCTTTTTCTAATCCCAGGGTTCCTTCTTGGATTAAATCCAGCAATTCTAACCCTCGATGTTGATATTTTTTAGCCACGGAAACCACCAGACGTAAATTAGCTTTAATCATTTCGTCTTTGGCCCGAGTTCCTGATTTTTGAATCTGGTTTAATTCTTCTACATCCATATTGGCCAAAACTGCCCATTGACGTTTGCCTTGTGCCAAAATTTCTTTTAGTTCAAAAACAGAAACAAAACTAGCTTTAGCCCATTTTTCCCAGGATGGACGATGACCTAAATAAGCCATTAATTCATCGTGAATGCGATGACACTGAACAAATTGGCTCATGATCTCATCCTCTGTTTTTGCTGCTTGGTTTCTAATCTCTAGCAATTTAACGTAACGTTGAACTTGCCTCGACTTACGGACCTCTTCTTCTTTTGTCAGTAAAGGAACCCTACCAATATCTTGAAGATATAAGCGGACTAAATCAGTTGTAACTCGGTGAGTTGAGGAATCTGTTTCTGTCAAGTTTATGTTTTGTAATTCTAATTCAAATAAACTATCCCCCAATCCAGAAGTGATCTCGTTAGCTTCTTGATCTAAGTCTGTGATGGATTTGACTTCAAGAGAATCACGGTTATCAATATTGTTACAGGAAGATGTGGCTAACATGGGAATTTCTTAGTAATAGTGACGAGATCAAATGAGGAATTTTTACTTCCTCTGATTAACCATAGAATTCCCCAGATCAATCAAAAAACCTAAGGCTCTTAATATTTATTCACAATTAATTGATCAATATTCTATACTTATACGGTTATCACGATTTTTATGGTTAAAAAATAACTGTATATTCCAGGGGTAATTTTACTTTAGTTGAGTATGGGGAGTGTGGGGGGAATTTTTATCTTAAAAGGTCGGTTTAAACAAAATCATTTTGCGTACTCCCTATCTAAAATTTTTAACAAAATGTTGGCAGAAATCCCCAACTATAACCTAGATTAGTTGGGGTAGTTCACTTTAGATGGGGAATTTTCAAAGAGTTTTGAGATACTCTACTAAAGCCTGTTTCTCCTCAGAAGATAACTCGGTTCCATAAAGATGTCCCTGGTTACTATTACCATCAAGAGTTGTATCGTATTTAAACCCCTCAGTCTCTGCTGTTGTACCCTCAGAAACAAAACCAACTTTGTCTGGATTGTAAACATCATAGCCTCGATAAAATACCTTTGTTCTCTTTTCTGGAACTTCCAGAAGATCGGTTAAATAAGGGACAGAACCATTATGTAAATAAGGGGCCCTCAACCAAATACCATCCAGGGAAACTGCTATATATCCGTTTTGTTTCTGGACATGGGTGAAATCCCATTCTTGGCCATCTCCTACTGCTAAATACTTATCAACGACTGCTTGTGTCCACATTTCAAGACGATGATCATCGGTTCCCACCTCTTCAACCTGGATAAAGCTTCCCGTGCGATCGCCTCCAAAAGCATGACAGGATGCACAGTTATTGTTAAAAATGGGCTTTCCTTTGGCTGCTAAAACGGCATCGATGGCAAAAGGATAATCAGGGGGAGGAATTAAACGAATGAAGTCTTCTACTCGTTGTAAGTCTTGGAGAGGTACATTTTCGGTTGGAGTTCCGGCTGCTAAGGCTCCCATAATGATAGTTTCGGTGAGACTGGTTTCTAACCCATCCCAGTGATAGTCAAATCCTTTGTGTTGTCTTTTGTTCCAAACCGGGGGATCGTCTACATTATCGATGGTGTCATCTAGGGGCAGTCTAAACTGAACAAATTTTACAGGGTTAAACGAGGGTATTCGCCCAGGGCCGGGATCGGGACGGGAGTTAGTCCAAGCAAAGGCCATTCCTAAACCCATTAAACTTTCTTGGGTTTGGGGAATAATCAGGTAACGATACAAGAGTTTATCAGACCAGGATAAGGGGTGTTTGGCTTCGATTGCTGGTATAAGGTTGTCTGGGGTAAACTTGGGATCGTTGCCACAAGCTGCTAAAAAACGAATATTAGCTACAGAATCAAAGGTTTGAGTTGGGGCCCCTAAAACGAGGGTTGGGGGATCTTGAGGGCTTTTACGATAGGTTGTACTATGACAGAGTGCGCAGGTTGATCCCTGACGGGGAAAACCGACAATGGTTTTGGAAACGCCGACGGGCATTTCTTGGCCTTCTTCCCAAATAAATCCTAGAGATTTATAACCTCCAGGCCCGGGTAAATGTTCCGCAAATAAATCTGGTAATACTTCCCAAATGAAGAAAGGAACACCTCCAGAATTGATAGAACCATATTTGAAATGATCTTCTGCTGATTTATAAACAATAGGAACTTCTCGCTTAAAATTGTACCAAACAAAATAATTAGCCCCTCCTATGATGAATAAGGTAAGAAGTAGGAGAATGATGAGAATCTTTCCGAATTTATTGTTAACTAGGATCATAGAAACTCCTATAAGATTTCATGAGTTAACTGACAATCAAACAGAGAGAATGAATGAGAGCATAAGTTATCTATCTGGACTTAACTAATAAGCTCTAATTTTTCTTGATTTTAGGGAATAGGGAACTTCTTAACAGGGAAAAAATAAAATTCAAGTGAACCTCATTTTTTTGAGGAGTTATATTTCTTCTCTATTTTATTGTTAACAAACTGACTATAAATCATCACGTAACAAGACTTCAAGTTTTGTGGGATAACTTGTTATATATTTTAATATAGCAATTAGTAATCAGTAACTAAAAATTATCAGGATAATGGGAAATTCTATACAGATTTGAGGGAATCATATTGTGATGTACTACCCAGCAGTCATTCGTGACAACTTAAGAGAATGAAGCGGATGTCAAGAGATGTTAAACAGCGATTTTATGGAGATGGAGAAGAAAGAAATGACTTTATCCTAAAATAAGAAGTGAGAAGCTATAATTAACTTAAATGAGTCGAAAAACGAACCGTGACCATGCCAAAAGACAACAACGCCCCATGCAAGAAGATGAAGCGCGCTCGCTTTGCGAGATCCCTTCGGGATCGCTGCACAAATATCTGCTTTGTTAACGCCGGCATTGGCAAAACAGAAAAAATATTGTCGTCAGTTGGGTCTGCGAGACAGAATATTAACACTTCCCTTGATGGTAGCTGCCGTATTAACAATGTTGTGGAGAGACGTGGCGGGAGTCAGAGAATTAACAAGAATGCTGGCTAGAGAGGGTTTTTTATGGTGTGATCGTTTACAAGTTAGTCAACAAGCTTTATCGAAAAGATTTCTAACTTTTCCGGCGGATTTATTTGAAAACGTCTTATCAGAAATACTACCCTCATTAGAGGAAAAATGGCATAAAAGAAATCATCGCCCACTCCCAGAAAGTGTCCAGTTTACTTTAACAAGATTTGAAAAAATTTGGATAGCAGATGGCTCAACTCTCGAAGCTTTGTTTAAAAAACTGAAAAGTCTTGAGGATGTTCCCAAAGGGCAATTAGCTGGAAAAATGGGGGTGGTTGTTGATTTAATGACTAGACTGCCTGTAGAAATTTGGTTTAAAGAAAATCCGAAAACAAATGATACCAAGTTGGAAGAAGATTTATTAAAAATAGTAGAAGCTTCGACTTTATTATTATTAGATAGAGGCTTTTATCATTTTAAGTTCTGGCAGAGATTAATTGATAGAGAAATACATTTTATAACTCGTCTAAAAAAACGTGCAGCTATAAAAGTGTTAGAAGTTTTTACAGAGGGTCATTCTCTACGTGACCGCAAGATAAGACTGGGTTCTGGAACTAAAAGAACGCCTTATATAACCCTACGTTTGATTGAAGTTAAGTCAGGAAAAGTTTGGCATTCTTATCTTACCTCAGTTTTAGACCCTGAGATTTTACCCCCTTACGTTGTAGCTGATTTATATGGGAAAAGATGGCGAATTGAAGAAGCATTTAATACGGTTAAACGTCTTTTAGGTTTGAGTTATTTATGGGTCGGTTCGATCAATGGAGTCAAACTACAGATATGGGGAACTTGGCTATTTTATGCCATTTTAATTGACTTGGGAGATGCCGTCGCTGAGGAACTTTCTTTACCGTTTGATCGAATCTCATTAGAAATGATTTATCGTGGTCTTTATCATTTTGGAGTAGCTAATCAAAAAGGTGAAGCAACAGACCCGGTGAAGTATTTTGCTTCTCCTGAGAACAAAGATTTAGGAATTATCAAACAAAAGCGAAAGAACAATATGAAATTAATTGTAGCACCTTTCCCTGAAAAACAACGAAATACTCCTGAGTTTTTCTTTTCAGCTAAATCTCTAACTTATGCCATCTGATGTTGAGGTTAGTTTTGACAACCAATCTTGAAAACGAGGGAAAGATGAAGAGTTATTAAGGGGAATAATACTGACT
>JBFRWO010000032.1:0-5606 GCA_051439625.1 Crocosphaera sp.
TAACTTTGCCGATGCTTGGCATGACGAAACAGAAATCACTCATCGAAACCAATGAGCAACAAACTTCCCTTATTTCGGGGTTTTTATTACATCTTTGTTAGTGCTGATAATTATGTTTGGAATGGAACTAATTGGTCATTTAGTCACTATGAAGCCAAGCATTACAAAAGCTGGACAGCAGCCAAATCAGCACAGCATCAACTCCAATTTAACCTTAAGTTCAAGGCAAAGACAAGCGAAATCAAAGCTATCTTTAAGCCTTAACTAATCAACTACATCGACACATTTCATTTTCGACTATTGAGAGAGAATCATGACATCTTTAAACAAATACATTGAAAACCACAATCAAGAAATTGAACAAACCCAAGAACAGATTTTAGAGATCCAGAAACAGTTAAGAGATTTAGAGCAACAATTAAGAGTTAAACAGCAACTTCATCAAGCTCAGAAAACAGCAGAAGTTGAAGTTTCTAATAGCTTAAATCATCTAAAGAAATTGTTTAGGGACCTTTGTTCAATTTATCCACCTTCTGCTCTTGATGACTTAGCTGATGAAATTGCAGATATGGCAGAAGAAGTCAAGGAAAACTACGACGAATATGCTAATTCTGGAAGGTTCTTAAATGGTGCAGAAGACGAAGAAATTGAAGATCATCAGAACTTAAATTCCACTGATGATTATACTTTAATTTCTGAAGCCTTGCCACAATTAAATGATGACGAAACTATCTTAACTCAATCCCAAGTTGAGACTATTATCAGGAATAAAGATGATAATACTTTGACTTTCCTGAAGCAACAACTGGGTATTTCGGGAAGGGTTAAACAGTTATCTACGTTGAGTCGAAAGATGGCAGAGCAATTGTTAACTAGGAAGCGAATTGAAGATATTATTATAGCGAATGAGTTATTAAATAAACCACTTAGTTTAAATGGTTCTCTTAATGGGACTACTTAACTTAGTTCACAGCGTTTTTCAAGTTGACTTAACTAGGGTATAGCTAGGATAATAACCACAAACCCAAACTCTCTTTCAATATGCAAGTCAAACGACAAAACATTAGCATCCTGGTAGACGATAATGCAATGAGACTCTACCTCGTTAGTCCCGACAAAGTTGGAAAATATCCAGGTATTTTGTTCTTTAGTGACATTTATCAACTGGGTTCCCCTATAACTCGTTTAGCTGATCATTTAGCTGGTTACGGTTTTGTCGTCGCTGCTCCTGAAATCTACCACCGTCAGTTACCTATCGGCACAGTGATTGAACCAACCGATATAGGAAAGATTCAAGGAAACGAAGCTGCTAGAAAAACGGCTACCTCAGAGTTTGATACTTCTGCTAATGCTGTCATTGATTTTTTGAGTCAACATGATGGGGTAGCTTCTCAACAAATAGGTGCAATGGGGTTTTGTATTGGGGGACATTTGGCTTGTCGAGCAGCTTTAAATCACCTAGTTAAAGCTTCTGTCTGTGTCTATCCTACAGGGATTCATAGTGGTAAATTGGGAAGAGAAAAGGCTGATACTCTGACAAGACTTTCTGACATTCAAGGGGATTTGTTGTTAATTTTTGGAACCTTAGATCCCCATGTTCCAGAAGATGGGAGAATGACTATTAAGCAAGCTTTAGAAAAAGCTAAAGTCAGACATACAATTAGAGAATACGAAGCTAATCATACTTTTATGCGAGATGATGGCTATCGATTTGATCCCGTGGCTACCGATCATGCTATGCAAGAAATTCTCTCATTTTTGCAGTCTACATTCAAGAATTATATTGATTGAATGAGCAATTGAACTAATTCACAAAAACCATCGCTTTCTGATAAATTCGTTATGTAGCCAGGTTTATGTTCTAATCTGTCTAGGTACTTAGCTATATTAGCAACCCCAACGTTCATGGGAAACAAGTTTTTATCAAATAAACTTTCATCATTAGGACTATCCCCAACTGTCATAATTTTTGAGTAAGATAACTCTTGAAAATAAGTTTCTTTGAGAGTTGTTAATCCATTAGCTTTATTTTGATTAAGGGGTTTAAGATGTCCTTGAATATGACAAAACATTGAACATTGAACATTGAACATTGAACATCTTTCATTTTGGTTTCAAGCCTCTCCCGTCCCCTCAAAAGAAGTTTGGGAGAGGTTTCAAGCCTACTTCCAAACGAATGATAAATGATAAATGATAAATGATAAATGAAATGACAATCAAAAGTCCAATCGGTTACTCTAAATTGATTGTCAGAAGATGGTTGAAGATGGGGAAATTGTTGTCGTATTTCCTCAAAATTATTTTGTAATAGTTGACGATGTTTTATTAGATCATTAATGGTTGTTAATGGTTTCATACTTTGGTATTCTTTCAAAGCATAAACCCCTCCATTTTCGGCAATTATCCCCCATACTGGCAAATAATTGACTAAACCTTGACACCATCCTGCGGAACGTCCTGTGATTAAGAGAACTAGAATATTCTGTTGTTTCAATGTTTCTAAACTTGACAATAACTGACTACTGAACTGACCGTTTTTGGTTAAGGTTCCATCAATATCAGTAGCTATCAGTTTAATATTTTTAAGTTCATTCTTTACTGAATCAAAGTTTATTTTAGTTAAAGACATTGTTATTGCTATGAGGATAAATGATTCAAAACCCTAATTTAATTACCATTGTAATTGTTCAATTTAAAATGCGCTTTGCGCTTATACTTTAGTAATTACCCTTAGTATAATCATGGAAACAAAGATAACGGAAAGTCTTCTGATGTTAGAAGATGAATTGGAATTAATTATAGCACATCTCGACAGCGACACCCCCGAAGAAAGGGAAGTTGCTGAAGAAATATTCAAGGAATTTCTCCCCCGTTTAGAAAGTAAAATTGATGCTTACATCAAAGTCATTAAATGGCGAGAATCATTGATAGAATACCAAGAGAATGAAGCCCGTCGTTGTGAAGCTTTAGCTCACACTAATAAACAAACAGTACAATGGCTAAAAAGTAAACTACAAGGTTTCATGGAACAACGGGTGGAACAACTTGGAGATAGGGGAAAACGACTCGAAGGTAAACTATCAAAAGTTAGTCTTTGTAATAATGGGGGTCGTCCTCCTATTTGGATTAACCCGGAACTAACTGATGAGGATTATCCCGAAGAATATAAAGAAATTCGGGTTCATATTGATCGTAATAAGATAGCTGAAGATGCGATTAATTATGATGAAGTTCGGGATACTCAAGGGACTTTAATTGCCAAAGTTATGCCGAGAGGAAAACATATCAGGATTAAGTAAATACAGTTACATATTTTCGTTCAGAGCATCAAATTTGAGCAATTAACAATTAATTAACTAGTATGTTTCAAGCTTTTCTAATAAAGGAGAGACATCAAAATATTTTCTATTCCCAATTCTCTGAATGGAAGTAGGAGAGGTCATTGTACATTGTACATTGTTCATTGTTCATTGTTGATGCTCTTTGTTGTTTATTTTGAGGTACAATAGAAAGATGGAATCGCTAGACCAATCAGCTATCAAAAAAGCTGTTAAGCAAGATATTTATCCCATTCCTGACTGGTTAGAAGTGGGGAAATATGCGTTTTCGACTGAACACCAGAGAAATGTTAAAGTTAATGGTTTCTTGGGACATATAGCTAATTGTTTAGTTAGTGGTGAGACAGTTCACATTGAGATTGATAATTTAAGTCCATCAACCATAGAAGTTAACGAATTTGATGTAAGTAAGATTTCCCATTTAACTTACGCTTCTGTAGCAACTGAATGGCAAAATGAGATAAAAGATATCCAAATATTTCCTGGGGATGATGCTAAATGTTCGACCATACCTGCTGATATTCATCCGTCTCTGAAACAAGCTTTATTAGCAACAGGAATCAATGAGTTTTATTCGCATCAAGTTCAAGCTTGGAATGAATTAAATCAAGGGCATTCTATCTGTATTACTACCCCAACAGCGAGTGGCAAAAGCAATTCATTTATTCCTTTTGCTTTCCATCAAGCATTAACAAAGCAGAGAACAAGTCTCTTCATTTATCCCCTGAAAGCTTTAGCTTCAGATCAATTCTCTAAGCTAGAAAAGCTTAATCAAGCTTTACCATACCATGAACAATTATTCATTGCTAAATGCACTGGAGATGTTCCTTTAGAAACAAGGAAGAATTACTTTAAAGGAGTCAAATGTCCTGATATTATTGTCATTTCTCCTGATGTTTTGCATCATCTATTATACCATACAGATAAATCTCAATTAATTCTATTAAAGGATTTTCTGTCACGGTTAAATTTGATTGTTTGTGATGAATCCCATACCTATATTTCTAGTTTTGGAATTCATTTTGCTAACTTGTTAAGAAGGTTTAGATTAGCTACTCAAAATTCAGGTAATTCAGTTGAAGGAATCAATTGGGTTATTTCAACAGCAACTATCTCAAATCCTCTAGAATTAGCTTCACAGTTAACTGGTTTATCTTCTAACCAAATCACCCTAATTAATGAAAGTGGGGCTAAATCTCATGAGAAAACGTTGTTAGTTTTCAATCCCCAGAATTCTCCTAACTTTGCCTCTACTAATCTTATCAGTTCCTTGCTAAACTTTGATTTAAAAGGATTAGTCTTTGTAAATTCTAGACAAACAGGAAAACACATCTTTTCTCTACTATCTTATCATCATGGAGGCTATATTTCATCAGTGGATTTATTCTATGGTTCTTTAAGAAGTGAACAAAGAAAAGAACGAATAGAACAACTGAGTAATTCTGAAACTAAAATCCTAATTACTACTAATTGTCTTGAAGCAGGAATCGATTTACCTGAGTTAGATTTTGTCGTTTTAAGAGGTTTTTCCAGTCTCAATAGTTTCTGGCAACGAGGAGGACGCTGTGGCAGAAAATCCCCAGGTTTAATTATCTTTATTCCTGATAGTAATAACCACATTGATTATTATTATGCCACGCAACCTCAAAGATTACTATCTCCTGTAGAAAAAGTAAAAATACAGCCTAATTATCCTTCCATTCTCAGCCGTCATATTTTATGTGCAGCAGCAGAAGGAGGATTAAATAGTGATGAAGTTACTCAATATTTTGGAGAAAAAAGTGATTTAATTACGGCTGAATTATTGAAACAGAAACAGTTATCATGGTCATTAGGACAACGACTTTGGAAAAGAGGGTATCCCCATAAGTATGTCTCTCTGAGAGGGATTCAAGATGAGACTATTACTCTTATTGAGGTGAAAACTTCTAAAATATTAGAAGAAATGAGTTTATACATCGCTCATAAAGAATGTCATACTGGTGCTATTTATTTAACAGCGTCAGAGGGAAAAACTAATGTATGGAGATGTCAAAAACTTGACTTGGAACAAAACAAAGCGTTCCTTGAATTAGAAGATTTGTCAGACAAACGAACCAAACCTGATGTACAATTAGCTGTTGAACCTTTGTCTAAGTTAGAAGAACCTTCGATAGTTAAGACAGCTGTTCCCAATGGTAATTTAAGACTGATTTTCTATTGGGGTAAAGTTAAGCGACAAGTCATGGGATTCAAAGAGTTACAGTTAGTTTATGCCCCCACTTGTAT
>JBFRWO010000033.1:0-6202 GCA_051439625.1 Crocosphaera sp.
AAGCAAATAAAAAAGGTGAATTTTCCCGTTTTAAACATTTGGGAAAGGCAGGAAGTCAAGCACATATAGATGGTGTTAATGCGGTTATTAGACGATCTAAAATTGACAAATAAACTTCGGCTATTGAAGCCCACACCCGAAAGTTATCTAGATTTATATCCTGATGAAGAAAAACCCGGCCATCGCGTGGAGTAAAATGAAGTTAAGCTCTGGTTTTTATGTGTTTTTGATGTGAGTTCTCTTGCTTAAACAGAGACCCTATGCTAACCCCCATCAGATAAGGATTTCAGGTATCACTTCTCATATCAACTTTTCTTGGTGCAAGATGTGAGTTATTGGTAACTAAAAACTTAAATAAGTATGATGAGGATCTCAGGATTGATATCTCAAAGTGTTTTGATTATATAAAGCGTCGTAAACAGTTAGAAAAGAGATATCGTCACTTAATCCCTTATTCCCGTCAATTTATTACTAATGAAATAGTAGAAAAATAATAATTTAATTGATTTAGATTAAGTCTTATTCTTGTAATAAATTCTTAATCCAAACTTGTTCATTTTCGTATAAATCTTCTAAGGTTTGTTTTTGATAATTAATAGCTAGATCATAACTTCCTTTTTCATACAAACTGTCTAATAATTCTTGTAATGGTATTAAAGGTTCTTGATCTTCTGGTTTTAAAGGTAAGGGAATAGAGGGAATTTCTTGTGCTAAATTAAAAGCATATAATTCTGCTTGTGGACGGCGATCGCTACGACTAATTATAATACGATAATCTGATTTTATTGTTTGATCAATATTCATCGGCATTATCTCACCTTTTCTTAATAAATCTATTTCTATTAAATGGCTTAAACTCATTAATACCTGTTCTCTTTTTTTTAGATATTTGTTTCTTCCTTCTCCTACTTTTTTATTTTTAGGTGATAAAATTTCAATCACGGTTACTACTTCTTTAGTTTCTACATTTTTTACTTGTAAATACCATTCTTTAACGGTTTGGGGTTGGGTAATAGAGACAGTTAAGGGTTCAATTTTTGGGGATGCAATAGCAACATTAGATGAGGTTTTACTAGGGTTTGAACTAGGAGAAAAAAACACATTATCGGGAATACCTACTAATCCTAAACTATCATCATCATTATTTTGAGTATAAACTCTTTGTTCTAGTTCCATACGATATTTTGGCCTAATTTTAGGGTTCATTGCGTCAGCTATTTCAACAATTAAACGGTTATGAACTTGTGACCAAAATTGAGGAAGTTCTAAATAGGGGTTCATTCCAGGAAAGGGGGAAGGCATAAATTATCTCCTTAATTTAAAGATTCATCTGACATTATAATATTATTTGTTTTCATCGGTTAACATAACATCTTCATAAATCAATTCTACGGGACAATTAAAATCGAGTGAGTCTAATTTTAATTGTTCATTTTGGCTAAAACTGTGTAACTCCCAAACTTGTTGATCATTAATACGAAAACATTCGATTAATTTTTGATCAGCACTAATTAAGACATATTCTTTTAGTGTTTTAATTTGCCGATAGTTTCTGAATTTTTTACCTCTATCAAAAGCTTCTGTACTGGGAGAAAGCACTTCAATAATTAAACAAGGATATTGCAGAAATTTGAATGCTTTTTTATCTCTTTCGTCACAACTTACAACTACATCAGGATAATGATAGGGTCCTTGTTCTGATACTTGTACTTTAACATCGTTAATTTGGATCTTACATCCCTTATTCCTGAGATAATTTTTCAGAATAGAAGCCAAGTTTAAAGCAATAGTATTATGGGGAATAGTTCCTCCTGTCATAGCATAAACTTCCCCATCCATATATTCATATTTCAGGGGTTGTTTTTCCTCCCATTCCAGATATTCTTCAGGAGTCATGTAAGAATGTTCTTTTGCAGCAACCATATTTAAACCTCATCTATTAACTAATAACTGATAACCGGTCACTGGTAACTGAAATTACTGAATCTAATGCTTCTAAAGCGCGATCGCGGTATTTTCCGTATCTTTCCCTTTTATTGCGAATTCTAACTGGTAAATCGGGTAAAATACCAAAGTTAGGAGGCATGGGTTGAAAGTGTTTCGGGGAAGCACTACTTATGAAATCAAATAAAGCACCCATCATCATGGTAGAAGGCAGAGTAATGGGGTCTAACCCTAGTGCTATGCGTGCAGCATTAGTTCCTGCTAACCATCCACCGGCTGCTGCTGCGGTGTAACCTTCTGTACCGATTAATTGTCCTGCGGCCAAGACATTGGGACGGGTTTTGAACTGTAAAGTCGGGTTGAGTAACTGGGGAGAGTTAATAAAAGTGTTGCGGTGCATAACACCCATGCGCACAAACTCGGCATTTTCTAAACCTGGAATGAGACGAAATACCCGTTTTTGTTCACCCCATTTTAAATTTGTCTGAAAACCAACCATATTCCAGAGTTTACCCTGTTTATCTTCTTTTCTCAGTTGCACAACAGCGTAGGGACGTTTTTCTTTATTTTCGGGTTCACGAAAGTCTCCTAATCTTGCATCAAATAACCCCACCGGTTTCAGGGGACCATAACGCATGGTATCTTCTCCCCGTTGGCCTAATTCTTCGATAGGTAAACATCCCTCGAAAAATTTGGCGGTTTCTCGCTCAAAATCTTTTAATTCCGCTTGTTGCGCTGCACAAAGTTCCTCACGAAACTGTAAGTATTGCGCTTTAGTAAAGGGACAGTTGAGATAAGCTGCTTCTCCTTTGTCGTATCGGGAGGCTAAAAAAGCGATGTCTCGGTTGATGGAGTCCCCGACAATTATAGGGCTGGCAGCGTCAAAAAAGCTCATATAA
The DNA here is from genome assembly GCA_051439625.1 of Crocosphaera sp. Classification (GTDB taxonomy): domain Bacteria; phylum Cyanobacteriota; class Cyanobacteriia; order Cyanobacteriales; family Microcystaceae; genus Crocosphaera. The sequence continues at coordinate 2,844 of JBFRWO010000033.1, forward strand.
GCCATGCCAGTGAACTGTTGTAAGTTTTCGGCCAAAATGGGGGAAGTAAGGGGGCCAGTGGCTAAAATAACTATGCCGTCTGAGGGTATTTCCTGGACTTCTGAGCGTCTTAATTCGATTAAAGGATGTGTTGCTAGGGTTTCGGTTAATTGTTGGCTGAATACACCTCTATCCACCGCTAAAGCACCACCGGCAGGTACTGCGTGTTTATCGGCGGTTTGGATGATTATGGAGTTGAGGCGACGTAATTCTTCATGGAGTAGTCCGGCTGCGCGATCGCTTGACATGGCCCCGAAGGAGTTACTACAGACTAATTCGGCTAATTCTTGGCTATGATGGGCGGGACTGGTGCGAATAGGACGCATTTCGTGCAGTATCACGGGAATACCTGCTTGTGCTACTTGCCAGGCTGCTTCGGTTCCAGCTAACCCTCCACCAATTACTTGAACTTTTGCGGTTGATTCTGTCATTAATTAGGTTTTAGTTTCGTTTTTATTCAGTTTGAATACTTTATATTTTAGTGTAGTTTAATTGATTGTTCTCGGTTTAGTCTAAAAATGAAAACTACTTATCTTTGATAAGATAAATTAGTACATAACATTTGAAATACTCAGAGTAGTCATATTATGGCAAATTGGTCATTAAGTGTATCTTCAGAAATTGATCAACGGTTAAGAGCTTTTTTAGGACAAAAAGGAATCGCTGAAGATAACTTATCTCGATACGTTGAAGAAGCAGTTAAACAAAGATTAGACTTTGAAGAAACTGTTGATTATGTTCAAGAAGGTAATTTACGTTACTCTCAAGAAGAAATTGAAACAGATATAGAGGAGGCTATTAGAAAAATTCGTGATACTTCTCGTTCTTGATACTAATATTTTGATTTTCGATTTATTTACTCTTCAAGTGTATCAAATTCATCAGATAGTCCAATATCAATCTCTAGAGGCATTCCTTCACAAACTTTTTTATCTGTTCCATTGGCTTTTCGTTGCTCATTCTGATAATTTTCTTCTACCATAACCACTCCAACTAAATAAATAATTGCTGCTTTCACTATTCTCAACAAAATTCTAACTGCTTCTTGAAATTCTTGTAAATCACAAGTATTATCTTCACTATCCCAAGGACTATCTAAGAATAATGTAAAGCGTTGGTGTGTAATATGATTTCTCCAAGTTTTAAAGGGATAAGGATAGTGAGGTGGTTCATTTTGTGTTGCTAAATCTTTTTTGATATTTAGCAAGGCCAATAAATAAGTGTTAGTGGTAAGTCGTTCTTCAATTGTTTCAAGCATTCCTTTATTATGCTTCATTTTCTTATACCAAACATTGGTCATGGTTACTAGCTCTTCAGGGTGTCCTAAACTAAGATATAAGTTAATAAAACAAGCACATTTATCTAATATATCTAATCCTAATCTTAAGCTAGTTTTGAGAAATCCTGACCTCAATCCCCAGTCATCCCAATTATATGATCTTAAATATGAAGTCATTTTACTTATTTCTAATAGTTCATTATCTTGAGATTGACTTTGATAATATAAATATCTAGCAGTAACAAATTCTTCTTTTATATTATTCCAAGTATAGGCTAAAGATTGAAACCATTTCTCCCCGTTTTCATCAAGAGGAACAATAATTTCCTTAAAAACAAGATCCTCTTTATATTCAGATGGACAATTAGTTGGTCTTGGATTTACTGTCAAAAGTAAGCGGTCATCTTTGACTTGTTTCAAAAAAGATGAAGGTTCCCAAGTGTGAATATTTTGCCATCCTATCATATATTCTTCAAGAGATTTTGCTCCCCCAGTATTTAAAGACTCAAGATATTCTTGAAAATTCTCAAACGCTCTTTGATAGTCATCAATTAGATGATGTCCTCCACGTTTTTCAAGTTCAGATGGATGCTGATTTGCTTCTTTCATTAACTGTAATGCTTCATATAAAATCTTTGTATTATCACAAACAGACAGATTTAGTGTTTTTAAAAGTAAACTTCCACAGTTTGCCATAGCAATAGCATGATTTGGATAAATTGCTAAACAGTCATAGTAATAATCAATAGCTTCGATAGAGCGTCCAGAGTCTCTAAGAAGATTGGCATAATTAGTTATTACACTAGATAAAAAATCAGGATCAGATGACAGTTTTTTACGATTTAAAAGTATCTTTTGTAAACATCGTTTTTGTTTTAATAATGCTTCTTCAATTTCATTTTGATCACTAACTGGATTAAGTAAGCTTGCTTGACTAGAATAACCATTCGATAGATTATATTGTAAATGTAATTCATAGTTTAATAAATCTTCTTCATCATAGTCATCCAAGTTATTGAGTTCATTTTGAATAATATCAATACCTTGATTAATAATTTTAAGATTTTTAGTCACTTCTCCAATATTAATTAAAATACCCGAACAAGAAAAATTAATATCCTGAAGGTTTGGATACTTATCTAATAAAAATTGTGCTTTTTCTAAAGCTTTGTCATACTGATTGGTCTTATAAAGCTGCTCTAACTCATCAAGTTCTTGAGAATATTCTTCCATTACTCATTTTCTCCTTAATTCAATAAAATATTTATTATGGTGGGTTACGACGAATAATAAAATTCTAATAATTACCTAGATTTTAGCCGTCTAACCGACCCTACGATTTGAGTTAATATGTAGTGTCTCTAAGTTGTGTTAAGAATACTGTTTTTATTTTGTCCATAGACTTGAATCTATGTGACTCTATATATGCGCACTTTATCTCTATTCTACTCTCCAAATTAATAATAACACATTTTTGTATTTTTTTTCGAGGGTATACTGGGCCAAAAAGGAGTACACATAAAGAAAACATTAAGATTTTAGCTCTTTTTTAGTAAATGTCAGTAAAGCTTGACATAAACTATATATTAGCAGTGATTTGTGATGAATTAAAGTTAAAATTGAAGTTACTGTTAGTAAAGTAGGCATTTAAAAAATATTAGACCAATTAATACAGGAAAATGAGGGTTTAAGACAGATAATAAAATTGTAATAATTACTTATATTTTTGCTGTCTAACCCACACTACTATCTGATTAATAATTAATAGTTTCTCCTGGTAAGGGAGGAGTAGAAGAGGGCGATCGCCGAAATTGGGTAGCTTGTTCGTAAGCGTAAGCAAAGCCTAATAAAGTAGGTTCACTGTAAGCTAAACCGAAGAAAGTTAAACCAACCGGTAATCCTTGCTTAGTAAAGCCCATAGGGACGGAAATTCCTGGAAAACCAGAAACATTGGCTAAGTATCCTGGAGTGTAGGGATCATCGATTTTGCATTCATAGGTGCGATCATTCTCGATGGTATAAAGGGGGCCAGCAGGACACC
>JBFRWO010000034.1:0-20011 GCA_051439625.1 Crocosphaera sp.
ATTTTTGGCGGACGACCCCGTTTATTCTGTTTTTTTTTCTTGGTCTTTTACTAACCTAATCATTAAGCGATAAGTTTTCTTTTCAATTCCATAACGTCGCTTAAATTTTTGCGGAGAAAGTTTACGAGCTTGCCAATATTTCATGCTTAATCAACAAAAAAGTAAACACTACATCATATCACAAAATATTTTTGCAAGAGTTCTAAACTACAAATCTGGGGAACGTGGCTATTTTATGCCATTTTAATTGACTTAGGAGATGGGGTAGCTGATGAACTTTCACTCCCATTTGACCGCATTTCTCTAGAAATGATTTATCGTGGTCTCTATCATTTTGGAGTGGCTAATCAAAAAGGAGAAGCTACAGACCCTGTGAAGTATTTTGCTGCTTCTGAAAACAAAGATTTAGGAATTGTCAAACAGAAACGAAAGAACAATAATAAATTAATTGTCGCACCTTTCCCTGAAAAACAACGAAATACTCCTGAATTTTTCTTTTCGACTAAATCCCTGACTTATGCCTAAAGATGTTGAGGTTAGTTTAAAAAAAAAACTTGAAAAGCTGGCAAACCCTAAATAGTTATCAAGGGTAAAAATAATGAATACTACTGTCAATTAGAGAATTAAAAAAGGAGAATTTTCAGATTTTTAGTTAGCGGATAAAATTCGCTAACTTTTTCTAGTTCTCGCTGATTTGAGGAATTAAACTTGTTCTCAAACTGGCTTGACATCTGGCTTACAGTCTTAAGTTGTCACGAATGGACCGAAGCAGAATTAAATTTAAAATTAATTCAGGCGAAACTTAAATTTCATGGAATTGATGATATACAAATCACTGAAAATCAGGATGAAACTTATCAAATAACCGGAAAAATCCGGCCCAGATCTGAAGTGATTGACGTTTATCAAAATCGAGCAGGAAGATTTATTCTTGCCACTAATCGACTAGATTCCGAATCCTTTAGTTGTGATGAAATGCTCATCAAATATAAAGAGCAGCAAAATGTAGAAAGAGGTTTTGCCTTTTTGAAAGACCCTTTATTCTTTGCCGATAGTATTTTCTTGAAATCCCCTCGAAGAATAGAAACGATGGCGATGCTGATGGGTTTGTGTTTGATGGTTTATGCTCTAGGACAAAGAGAGGTTCGTCGCCAATTATTTACCGCTGAAACGGGAATTCCCAATCAGTTAGGTAAATTAACTAATAGACCGACACTCCGCTGGATATTTCAATGCTTTCAAGGCGTTCATTTACTCTATCATCAAGGAATGAAACAAGTTGTTAATTTAACAGAAGAACGTCAATTAACACTCAAATTTTTTCCTTTATCTTGTCAGAAATATTATCTTTTATCTGGGTAACAATGACACTAAGTATTCGAGTTTCAATGAGTTTCAATTTTGAATAATTTTGACTCTGGCTCACTACCCCAGAGATTAATTTTCTACACCTATCCATTCTCATGAAGCAGTCCTTCATGAGAATGAGGGGACTGAAATGATCGCCCTGGGCTAAATTTGCACTCATTCTCTCTTCATCCAGTTCATACTCGTTCTTTTTCTTTATTCCATCTCTTTTCCATAACGATTTCCGATGTATTTCATCTGTGGGGCTGATGGATGTGGGTAAAAAAATTATGTGGCATACTCCCAAGAGCCAAGATGCGCCACGCCAGGGGGTGTTCCCCAATTAAGTAGCCTTTCCCCTAAAAAGAAATTCAACGTCTTTTAGGGGCATTTTTGTGAGGCTGAGAGCATATTTATCTTCTCAATCCATTTCTGATCAGGGGGCAGATGGGAAAAGAAATTTTCCTACTTATAAATTGTCTTATCTTGTTATTTGATATAAATACAGTATCTTATTGCACAGATGTAAATAAATTGATTTTTTACTTACAAATTATCTAACAACGTAATTATTATAAATAACAATATAACTAAAACAAGTAGTTTTGAGTTATTCTTTAAATATTTTTAGGTAAGACTAAAAATAATTTTACAAAATGTCTAACAATAAAATCAACATAACTAATTGTAACTTACAAAATATTTTATTTTGTAAAATATTTTGTATGTATAGTTATTTATTACATAATATTTTTTAAAGACAAAACTAATAACTTTTAGTCCAAATAAAATCTTGACTTACTAAATAAATATACTAAAAAATAATTCATAATCGATTACTCTAGTAGCGAAAAAAGTTATGGAAAGAACTTTGAATAAGAAAAAATCAAAATTGGAAATAAATTCTCTAGAATATCTCTTTGTCAAAGATTTAACCAAGCACAAATTAAACCAAATAAGAGGTGGTTATTCTATAGCAGTTCTCATACTGGTGAGGTACAAAATTTTTGGTTTTGAGGCAGAAGGCAGGTGTTAGGTGTACCTCATGAGTTCGAGAAACGCTATATATATCATCCTAATAACATTCTTGTTTTGAAAGATGAAGATACATTTATCGTCGCAGATCCATTTGTAGTTATTGTCCCTATTGTAAACTTTTTCTAAAATATATATCTAAAAATTGTCTTTCCTATCTACCCTTAAAAATTCAAAGATAAATAAGAGAAAAATTTTTTACTTACAAGTTGTTTTTTGTTGTTATTTATTATAAGTACAATATCTTAATATATAAATATAATAAGTGTAAATCTTTAGTTTACAATTTGTCTAACAATAAAATTAAAATAAAATATACTGTTTGTAACACAATATATTTTACACTGTTAGACAGTTTTATCTAGTTAAGATTATTTTTTGCTTATAAATTGTTTTACAACAAATACAATAAAAAAATTTTGTCTTACAAATATTTAAATTTTCCAATTCTGATTTATAAGATAGTAAAATTTCTATAGATAAGATATTTAAATGTCTATACAACTTAAAAGTAAAAATATAAAATTTATCAAACTAAGTAGAGCTAAAGTATTTCAAATCCTTCCAGATATTGAGAATAGCTTGGAATACAATCACTTAAATATATTAGTAGCTTTACTTCATGAACTAACAGAAATAGAAAATAATAAACCAGAAGCCTGTTTAGAGTTGGAACAAATAAAAGAAAGTACTGGTTTAACAACGTTTGAAATCAATATCTGTTTGTGTAGACTTCAAATCTTAGCCATTGTAAGTATCTATGAAGTTAGGATATATAGTTACTGACATTCGTACTATACATAAACTCAAATTTATAGATAGTTTTCTATAATGTGTAAATTTCCTTTCCCATCTGCCCCCAGGGGGTTTGGGGGAAGGATTCCCCCAAGAAATTAAAAAAATATTTCAAATAGGGCTTTCGTCAAGTTCTTTAATCCAAGCTCTTATTCTACCTGTATTTCGTCCTACATCGTCTTTAGAAAGTTTCGTGATTCAACTCCTGAATCCCAACCTACTCAAACTGAAAAAAATCCCTTGTAAAACAAAATATGCGTAACTGTTTTTAAGATGTAAAAGCGACAGCTTGGAAGGGTTCACCCTCACGATGAGGGCTAATTTCGATGGTCACTTTCTGGTCTAATCGTCTTAGAAAGTCTAAAAGTTTGTCGGTAGTAAAACGACTGAAGTGACCATTCATTAAATGTGATACGTCTGGTTGTGCGATATTTAGTAAATTCGCAGCTTCTTTTTGCTTGAGATTACGGTTTTTGATCAGAGTAGCTACATGAAATCCTATTTGAGCGCGTGCAAAAAGTTCTTCCGCATCTTCCATTTCTAAATCGGCAAAAACATTGCCTGAACTTTCTTCAAACTCAACCTGTTTTGTATCAGTCATTTTTGGCTATCTCCTTGGCTTCCATTAATCGCTGTTTAATTAAATCAACATCCTTTTTTGGGGTTTGTATGCCCTTTTTAGCTTTTTTCTGAAAAGCATGAAGCACATAAATTTTGTCACCTAACTGAACAGCCACTACAGTTCTGTAAGCTTCCTTGTCGTGTTTAATAGCAAGTTCAAATACACCAGATCCAAGCCCTTTAAACGGTTTTGCATCTTTTGGCATACCACCAAACTGGATAAATTGCAGTTCGTCACCTATGACCTTCTTAACTTCAGGCGGAAATTTCAAAAGATTTTTCTTTGAATCTCCCATCCAACGTACAGGTCGCATTATTGGCGTTTCTAAACCATTCAACACTAACTCCCCTCAAATTATAGTAAATTTACTATAAAGTCAACATTACCTCCGATAATTAACAAGCGCTCGTTGCTCCTAAAGTCGCATTTTTTCTTCATTACCCCCTGCGCTATCCGCCCCCTTGGGGGGCTGCTGAAAAGGTCAAAATCAGCATCTTTTATCGCTGATTTTGGGAAGATACAAGAAGGGGGGATAATCAAAAATAGCCTGAAAGCTAGACACAGAGCGGAATACAGCAGAATTACTATTGAGATCTATTTTACCCATTATTGGGTTAATATGATCCCAATAGCTAGACAAGGTAAAATTGATGATAAGAAATAAAAAGCTTGAAGTTTATTATCCAGAGGACTCTGTGGTCAACATTTTTACTAAACCTGGTAAATATCTTAAAGATGACTATGCTCGGTATTTCATGAATGAAATGCTAGGTTTAGCTATTGATAAAGACTTCTCAGGAAATGACCTAAGAGTCTTCTTAGCCATATTAGCAAACCTTGGCTATGAGAACACTCTAAATATTTCACAGCAGCAACTAGCGGATCAGCTAGGCATTGATCGTTCAGCTACAGGAAAATCGATTAAAAAACTAATCTCAAAGGGCTATTTACAAGTTATAAACACTATAGGTCGTCAAAATATCTATCAATTCAATCCTAATGTAGCTTTTAGATCTAGAGCTAAAAACCTAAAAGATTTAAAACAGGTATGGGATAAGCAAAGTGTTCCAAATAACAAGCAATATCCAATAGACACAGACATGGAGCTAGAACCGAATCTTCAAGATAAGTTAGATGATAAGGTTGCACAACTAAGTAAGCAGTTTGGTGTCCCTCAAAGTAAGGTGAGGCAGATAATCCTATCTCTTGCCAAGCAAGCTCTAGACACTTCTACTCAAGAGGAAACAGAACTTCCCTATTAAAATCCTTTGTAAAACAAAATGTCTAACTATGTAATTTGGTATATTTGCATAGCTATACATTTTGTTTATTTAATCATTAAAATTATTTCTTTGACTAGAGTAGTATCTAACAAACTTAGCTCTATCTAAACAGTTTGTTTTATTAGTTGCAAAACAATGTAATATAATTTACATTACGCTGCATTAATTAAATTTGTAAAACAAAATGCAATTTACCGTTATATCAATCTAAATAGCTGTATTATAATAATTGTGTAAAACTAAAAATATGACAGTGTAAGTTTTATTAACTTACGTTAAATAAAATGGCTAAAACTACTGACACAGCAAGTATTACAGTTCGTTGTCCCTCTAGTATAGTAAACAGTATTGAGCAGCAAATAATACAGACTCAACAAAATAAAACTGATGTAATTATCAGTATGTTAAGTAGTTCAATACCAAGCTTACATATTACAGAAAGAGCTAAGTTACCATCAACTCCAGGGATCTATTTTGTTTATACTCCAGACCATAAACTCCTCTATCTTGGTAAAGCAGATAATTTAAGAAATCGATGGAATAGTCATCATAAGTATCAATACTTTATCGAGTCTTCTATGGAGTGTCGTATCGGTTACTTTAGTTTTGATTCTGTTGATAGCTTTTCGGAAACTCTAGAGGAGTTTAAAGCAGAGCCAGTTGAAACTACTACCAGTAAAGCTTTAGTAACTGCTGACCAATTTGAGTCGCTTAAACAAGAGATAGAAACCCTTAAGAAACGTTTTAATGATACTTTCTCTGCACTGAGCAGTTTAGGGGTAGATTCAGTTATTAAAAAATTAGAATCTTACCTACCTGCTCGTGGATTACAGAAATGGAGTTATTCCCAAGAACATGTCAAAGAAGGAATTACTCGTAGCGATTTAATTTCCAAACTAGGATTTGGCACAACTAAAGCCCTTGAAGAAGCTTCCGCGTTACTTGAATTAGACCCAGACGAATATCTAGAAGAGTTAAGTGGTTGGCAAAAGCGACCTGTAGAATCCGGAAGTAGCAGAACGAGATTTTTCCAGAATCAATAATCTCTAACTCTATTGCTGTCTAAAAGGGTAACTATCCATTTCTGCCTCATAGCTTTCTAGCTGCTGTAATAGCATGGAATTTTCCAACTCTAGGCTGTAGCAATATTTTTCTAGTTCACTCCCCGTGTAACCATCTCCTAAAGTTTCTCTTGCATCTTGAAGGGCTACTATTTCTGATTGAAACTCAGAACAATTTTGTTGATAAATCTCAATTAGTTGGTTTAAACGCCTAATTTCTTTTTTCAGCTTTTTAACTTGAGCTTCCAGGACAAGTATTTTTGCTTCTGGATCAGACATAACTGGTCAAAAGTAGCTTTGTACTAAATCGTATACATCCGAAAGAGGTAGAGGTACAAAATAAAATGAATTCTGCTAAAAGTTTAGCTATTAAAGCCAAAAAGAGTAAAGCAGCATAATCTAAAAAAAGCATTGAAAAAAGAAGCAGCAGGATAAGATTTTTCGCCATCTTAGAACAATCAACCAAATTGATGATACTGTCCAAATTAAAACTGTTCCAATTAAATATTTAAGCCCCTGAGTGTTGTAACCACTACAGGGGCAAGTCAACCTAGCAAAGAGGTCAACAATTGAATAAGAATTCTTCTAAAAGTGTACGTTCTTCTTCCTCTAAAAGCAAAACATTCCGACGGAAGAAAACTAAGAAATCTAAAGAAACAATAGAATTCGTGGCTATTCCAAAACAAGATTTAATCTGGGCAAAAAAACAAAAACCATCAGTGATGACACTCTGGCTGGAATGTTGGGAATGTGACCCCTACGGAACTCGCTGGATGACTCTCAATCATTCTCTTAGTCAAAGTGCATTTACCAGAGCCAAGAAAATACTTAGCAACAAAGGACTATTTATCTTCAAGCCCGACCGTTCAATCAGAGATGGGAGAGAAACAGTTAGTTGGCTAGTTCAAAATCTTCACGGAGCTAGAAGAAAAAATTTTGGTCTTGAATTGGATGACTCAGATAAGTCAAGCAATGACTCAGATAAGTCAATAGATGCTCTATGCAGAGCATCTATTGCACCTGAAAGCACGGAAAATCAACCGATTCCAGCTCCCTCAATAACGCCTCAACAACACCTCAATAACTCTTCAAAAGAGTTATTGAAGGTGTTGTATGGCGAGACACAAGATTTGGACGACCGCGGAATTGCTCCAGAGGAGCAACCCGCTTCCGTCCAATCTTGTGAAGAATCGGTAGACGAACAGAAAAAAGCCCCTGAAACAGAAGAAAAAATTTCTGACCCATGGATGTCTCCAGAGAAGAATGCGATTTCCCCAACAGAAAAGGCGATTTTAGACGAGCAAACCACAGAAGAGTATCAAAGGGCATCCAGAGAAAAAGCAGCCGAATTAAAGGCAATTTTGAAGGGGGTGAAAGAAAAAAACAGATTGAAACGCGAAGCAAGGTTGAAAGGAGAATCAGAGTTAGAAGAAAAAAAAATTGAATAACTCAATAATTAATAATCTTTTCTCAATAAAAAAAAGATTATTAATTATTATCTATAATTGTTTTTTGCTCTAAGCAAAAAACATATTTCTTCACGGTTTAAAACCCAACATCTAGATTTAAAAAATACATGGGTTTTAAAACCCATACTTGATAAGTAATCTTAATTAATTTATGTAATCGTCTCTAATTTCAACTTAGTGATATAATTCTCAGATATCTTTTTAAAATTAAGTTGCCGTGCCAGCATATTCAGTGTGGGTACAAACAGCGACTAGCGTCGCCGTTCATACCCACCTGAAAGCTGGTCGGGGGCTGCTCGCCCCCAAACCCCCAGGGGCAGATGGGGAAGGAAAGTTAGGGATGATAAAAGATGGCAGAAAAAGAAACATCGATTAAAGTTAGACTCAGCAAACAAGAGAAAATGGACTGGCAAGAAAAAGCAGCCCTATCTGGCATTTCTCTGTCTAATTTAATTAGACAAGCCATGAGCCGAACACAAACTTGGACAGCAGCAGATCGAGGTTTAATTGCAGAACAAACCAGAGAAATAAGTCGGATTGGAAATAACTTAAATCAAATAGCTAAATGGGCTAATACTTATAAATCAACCGCAGAAGCTATAGAAGTAATTGAATGTTTAAGAGCAATAGAAAAGGCGATCGCTCAGTTGACCCCCCTATCTTCTTCCCCATCTGCCCCCCCGCCGGAGGCGGAAACAGATGCTAGTTAAATTCTTCAAAGGTGGTACTGGTAGTGGTAAAACTCCAGTTGAATATCTGACGAGAGAAACTGATAGCCGAGGTGTCAGACGAGAACCAAAACCTGAAGTAATTAAGGGTAATCCCAATCAAACTATTCAACTAATAGATTCCCTTGACTTTAAATATAAATTCCATAGTGGAGTAATCAGCTTTGCCCCAGAAGATGCACCTACAGAAGAACAACAAAAAGCGATAATCGAATCCTTTGAAAAAACAGCCTTCCCAGGACTAGAGGCAGATCAGTATGACATTCTCTGGGTAAGACATAGCCATACCAGTAACGGCAGGGTTGAATTACATTTTGTCACACCTAGAGTAGAACTAACCACAGGAAAGAGCATGAGCATCGCCCCTCCAGGTTGGCAAGACTATTACTGTCATTGGCGAGATAAATGGAATTATCAAAATCAATGGTCAGACCCCACTGACCCAGCTAGAGCGAGAACCTATCACCCAGGCTATCAAGCCTTAAGAGACTCTCAAGACAAAAGACTAGAATTAGCAGGATTCTCTGTAAAGAAAAAAGAAGATTATCGAAAAGTAATTACCAACTACGTCACCGAAAACATTCGATTAGGAAGAATAAACAATAGAGACGATATCATCGATACTCTACAAAAAGCTGGATTAGAGATTACCAGAACAGGAACAAACTATCTAACAGTCACAAGTGACCAGATTGGTCAAAGAATAAGGTTAAAAGGGGGAATTTATGACGCATCTTGGCGACTTGAACAAAGACTTACAGCAGAGATTGGAAGCAGACAGGAAAGAGACAGAACAGATATACAAAGAAGAATTAGAGAAGCTGAAGCAGAACTTAGCCCAAGAGTCTCAAAGCGCGCTGACCTTTATCAAAGCAGATATAAAAAAACTCAAGAGACAAGTCAACCTACTACTGAAATGGTGTCTAGTCTTACCAGTAGCAACAGCTATGAGCCTCTTAATCATTTTCTTCGTCGCCGATTGGGGGATGGCGCGCTCTCTTACCAATCAAGCTCAACAAATACAACAACAAAAGAAAACATTAGAAGCCTTAAAAAACCAAACTTGGGGAATAGAACAATATCAAACAGAGAACGGGAGATTTATCATTCTTCCCCCCGACAGCAAAGAGAAAGCGGACTGGAAATGCAAAGGCAAACCCTGTGTAAAAATTTAACCGAAAATAATGAACGATCTAGAGAAAGAACTGTTAGAGACTTTCAAGAGCTTCGCTCTTCAATACGAAAAGGACAAGAGGTCGCAAGAAGAACAAATAAACAGCTTAGTCAGACAAATAAACAGATTGTCAGACACTGTAACCAAAATGAACAACGAAGTAACAACATTAAACAGCAAAGTGGAGAAATTGACAGAATCTTATCAAGACATCACGAACATCTTAGAATCATAGAGATGAAACGAAATGAAGAACTAGAACAATTCAAGTCTAAGATTAATTTAGTTGAATATGCTCAAAATAATGGTTATGAACTAGACCAAAAAAAATCTAGTATTAACTGTATAGTTCTCAAAGATAATCAAGGCGATAAACTTCTATTTGGTCTAGATAAAATCGATCACCATTACTTCTATTATTCCCTCAAAGATGAAACAGATAAAGGTTCAATTATTGACTTTATTCAAAAGAGAAAAAACCTCAACTTAGGTGAAGTAAGAAAAGAACTTAGACCTTGGCTAAATAATAATTATTTAGCCACCTATAAACCTACTAAAAAACCATCAATTAAACTAACACCAACATCCAAAGATAGATATCAAATCGTCGCTCAATTTGAGAACTTTGCACCTATCAATAATCACCCCTATCTGAACCAAAGAGGAGTTAGTCAAGATACAATCAACGACCCTAGATTCTCAAAAACAATTTACCTCGATAATCGCAATAATGCGGTTTTCCCCCACAAAGACCACGATGGTCTTTGTGGTTATGAACTTCGCAACCATAACTTTAAAGGCTTTTCCAATGGCGGAACTAAAGGCTTATGGGTTTCAAATAGCAGTTCAAAGGATGAAAAACTAGTAATTTGTGAAAGTCCTCTCGACTGTCTGAGCTACCATCAACTCTTTCCCGATGACCAGACTCGTTATTTGGCTACTTCAGGAACACTGTCCGAGAAGCAAAAAGACCTACTCCGCACTGCTTTTGAGAACATCGATCAGAAGAAAGGTGAAATTATCATCGCTACAGATAGAGATGTAGGTGGAAAAAAAATAGCCCAAGAACTAAAAGAAATTGCCCCTAAAACCGCTCAAATCTTCCGTCATGTACCTAAACATCAAAAAGATTGGAACGAGGTATTACAGGCTCAAATTCGATTAGAAAGAGAACAAGAGAAGCAAACAAGTAGGGGTAGGGGTTTATCGCTGTGATTTTTTCTCTAAATTTCTCCCTCAGAACAGAGTCAGATCAGAAAAAAGCTTTTTAAATTACAAACTGTTTGACATTGTTATTTGATATAGATACAATATCTTACTTTCAAGCAGCCTGGAGCGACTGGAGGTACGGAAGGAGCGGAGAGGCTGCACACCTTTGGAATTGACGCTCTGGCGATTAATTTTCTGGATTTCCCATAACGTTATGGGTAAATCTAAAATTGGCCCACTGCACGTTCATCCTTTTTTATTTGAGTTGACTGTTAATGTAGTGGTTAATGGAAACTCCTTGTGACTTCGCTTTCAATGCTATCTCTCGGTGTTTTTCAGGAGTCATTCTTAAATTGAGTTTGCCACTAAATTCTCGCAGATTAAACGGTTCAGGAATCTCATCTCCGTCTTCTTCTAGCATCAGAAGATGAACCCTAGTTCCTTCCTTTATTTCTTGGATAGCTTCTTCTTGGGTATCACCGTGTGCCATGATACCAAGTTCAATGCACTTGGCTACATAAGCTTCATCTTCCAAGGAATACTCGACAAGATAGGAGTAGAGTTTTACGTATTCTGAAATGTTACTCATTATCTTCACCGTCCTGCATATCTCGCAGTTTGAGCAATGCTATTTTGACTTGCTTAACTTGATAAGGTTTGGCCTTTCCGCCTTTTCCTTTCTGAAGATTAATTCTCGGTTCTCCTTGCCACGGCACTTTAAAAGGATAATGACTTGTTCCCCTGTTTCTCGGCTTGCCGAAAAATATCTCAGTAATTTTGAGCAGTCGAGTAAACCTAACATTGGTTTCGCTCTCTAGTTCTTTAAGTGCTTCTTCGATGTCCATCAATTAATAGTACTATATATAGTACCATAAAGCGAAGAGAAAAACTTTTTTTTCCAGTAGCTCTCTGAAAAACCGATTAAGCGGAGGATAAAAAATCAAAAATGCGACGATAGAAACAACGATTTAAACACAACAAATGGAAGGACAAGAAAGAGAAGTAGCTGGGGGATATGTTGAAATCGCTTTTACTCTGCCAAGACAGCAAGCAAGAGAGTAGCTAGAAGATATTTAGACCGTTATCCCAAACAGGGCTACGATACCCATGTAGCTCATTGGCACGTTACTGCTGATGGTCAAATTCATTTCACCATGCGCCGTCTACCTAATTGCGACTGAAGTTATTAGCCCTTCGAGTCCCAAATAGGAACATTTTCTTTCCCATCTGCCCTTGAAGCTTTAAAGACAAATTCTAAAACACTGTAATTAACTATAAATATATTGTTTTATAAATATCCAGAAAGAAAATTATAGAGCAGAAAATAGAAATATAAGTTGAGACAGTTGTTTTTAGATAAATGTAAGTATAGACACTAACCTTATTAAATAATTCATATATAATCCATCAACTCTCAAGGTGATTGCTGATTTAAACGAGCAATCACCAACCATTAGTCAACATCATACCCGCATTGATTGAAAACCTGACTTTTTTCGGAGCTTTATGAATCAAACAAAAGAATTCAGTTGGTGGATAAGGATTTTGACCGATAATCCTATGTATATATATTATTTTGGAGGATTTAATAACTATTGGGAAGCTGAATTATCTAAAAATGGATATGTTCAAGATTTAAAGGAAGAAAAAGCTGAAATAGTTGATATTGCAATTGGAAAATATGAGCCTAAAGAAATGACTATTTCCGCAGTAATTCAGCCAAAATAATATAACTTGTCAAAATACACATAAATTTCATACATTGCCTTATTTAGAGTTATACAGATGCTATACAAACACCATCTAGAAGAAAGGGCTAAAGCCCTTTCAGAGTGGGCGTTTTACGCCCTTTTACTGACCTACCTATAAGCATAGCTTATAGGTTTGGGTATATAGAGACATAAGGGACTTACTTATAACCCAGTCATATCAAGGGTTTGAAAAATGGATTCGTATCGTATATGATACGTAAGGTATCGTATATGATACGGATTAATTTTAATTAACTTATGCGAGGAGCAATAAAATGGCAGTAACTCGCCTTAAGCCTCTCTACGACAAAATAGGCAACCTAAAAGGGTATGTTGATAAGTACACAGGTGAAGAATATGGGTTTCCTGTCATCATAGGAAGAAAGAGGAATCCATACGCTAAAGGATGGGTTATGAATAGTCAAGAGGCAATGGTAATTCTTGCCAAAGATAAAGATATAAAGGGAGAAACTCACCGTGTCCTTTGGTTTATTGGTGGGATTCTTGATTTTGAAAATTGGGTTCAGCTTTCTGTTACTGAAATAGCTGAAGAACTAGAATTAAAGCGACCTAATGTATCAAGAGCGATAAAACTCCTTGAAGAAAAGGAAATTATTATTCGAGGACCGAAAGTAGGACGCTGTTACGCTTTCATGCTTAATCCTGAATTTGGCTGGAAAGGTAAAGTTAGAAATTTGGATGAGTATCGAAAAGAACGCGATGAGCGAGAAAAATCCATCAAACAGCAAGAAAGAGAAGAAATCCCCCCAACTTTTCCTGAGGAGATGGTCGAGAAAATTAGAAAGCATTCCCCAGAAGTTAGTCATTTAAGTAAGGAGTTTGACATTCCAAGAGAGAAATTAGAAAAGCTACTGAGCTATTTTCAAAATATCCAGAACAGTTCAGTGTAGTAAAAGAAACAAGGAAAAGATTTAATCGTGCAAAGCATACAACTAAAAACTCACGTGGGTGAAGATGGATTATTAAAAGTACAAATGCCACCAGAAATCAAAGACATGGAATTAGATGTAACAGTGGTATTTCAACGTTCATCAAATGAAGAGCAACTCCGTTATAATGCCTGGGGAAAACCCATCACCAGACAATCCATTCAACAAACAATAGCGGGAATGAAACGATTGCGAAAACAAGTAGCAATAGATAAAAATTCTCTTCGTTCTATGAGAGAAGAAGGACGGAGGTTTTGATTAAGTTTGTTCTAGATTGTTCGGTAGCTATTAGCTGGTGTTTAGTTGATGAAGATGACGATTATGCTAATGCAGTACTAGCATTGATGCCTAATGCGGAAGCTTTTGTCCCAGAAATTTTTACTTTAGAGATTGCCAACACCTTATTAGTAGCAGAAAGACGCAATCGAATGACATCTACTCAAACGGCGAGTGCCATTAATTTAATCCAGTCCCTGCCCATCTCTATCGACTCTCAAACAAGTGCGACCGCTTTAGGAGCAACATTAACTCTGGGAAGAGAACAAGGATTAGCATCTTACGATGCAGCCTATTTAGAGTTGGCAATAAGATTGGGATTGCCTCTAGTGACTTTAGACGAACGGCTAGCAAAGGCAGCAACAAGCTGTTCTGTTCTTTTATTTAATCCAGAAACAGCCAGAGGAATCTAAGCTTGCTTAGAAGAATTCCGCTCGGACTTAGAAGAAATCGCTTTAACAGCATCAAGAATTTGTTCATCAGTGACTTCCAGGTAACGCTGTAAGATTTCTAAGGAGCTATGACCAGAGATCTCTTGAATAACTCGTAGGGGAATACCTGCATTGTGCATCCTGGTTAGAGCAGTGCGACGGAAGCTGTGAGTAGAAACCCCAACTAAACCGACTCGTTGACAGGCAGTTTTCAAGATCAGATCGGCTGCTGCCCTAGTCATATGCTGATGGGTTTTGGCGTTATAGTGACTGGGGAAGAGAAAAGGTTTAGGCTTGTACTCCCTCAAATATGCCTCTAGAAGCCCTTGTAAAGACTCATTGATAGGAATCATCCTCGTGCGCTTTTTCCCCTTGGTCACGGATTTTCTGAGAGTAATATAACCCGCTTGAATATCTTTAGACGTTATAGCTAGAGCTTCAGAGATGCGACAACCCGTGTGAAGGCAGATACCAAAAAGGGCGCGATCGCGCTTATTGGTTAAACCCCAGGCGAACAACTTGTCGATTTCTGAATCACTGAGGACTTTAGCACGTCCATAACCGTTGAGTTTCATAGGTTTGAGTATGCTTTACCATACCATAATTTCGTCAAGTTCGTTGAGCTAAACTCTTATTCTACCTATCTTTTACCCTACATCGTCTAAGGTATGTTTCGTGATTCAATTTCCCCCAAACCTTCTGAAATTGCCTCTGATACTTAACAAGAGATCGTTGCTCCTCTCGTCGCATTTTTTTTCATTACCCCCTGCGCGATCCGCCCCCTTGGGGGGCTGCTGAAATGGTCAAAATCAGCATCTTTTATCGCTGATTTTGGTAATGATACAGGAAGAGAAAAAATGAAAGCCTTATGTAGAGGGGATTTCAGTCTTAGTTATTATGGGATATATCCCATGTTATTATGGGATATATCCCATAATAGATGAACAGTTATCATGGATAATAGGATTGAAGTTCAATATCCAAAAGACATGGTGGTTAATATCTATCCTAAACCAACAAAGTATCTAAAAGATTCTCATACTCGTCTTTTTTCAGACGAAGCACTAGGTTTAGCTGTAGATAGAGATCTCTCTGGAACAGACTTCAGAATTCTCCTAGCCATTATAGGAAATCTTGGCTATGAAAACATACTTAATATTTCACAAAAGGAATTACAACAACAACTAAGCATATCTCAAGCAGATATATCCAAAAGCATCAAGAAACTAATCTCTAAAGGCTATCTACAAGTTGTAGATAAAATTGGTCGCAGAAATATCTACATGGTTAACCCAAATGTAGTTTTTAAATCTAGAGCTAAGAATCTCAAAGAGTTAAAGCATGCCTGGGATAAAGCAACTACTCCAAATACTCAAAAGTTTCCTACAGATATCGACAGGGATTTAGAACCTGACCTTGAAGACAAATTAGACGATAAAGCTACACAACTTAGTCAGCAATTTGATATTCCTCAAAGTAAGGCTAGACAAATAATCCTTTCGTTAGTTAATCAAGCTCTGGAGAACAACACCCAGGAAGATCTAGACGTTCCTTACTAAAAACCCACATCCATCAGCCCCACAGATGAAGTACATCTGAAATGGGAGTCAAACTATAATGGAATCGAGAAAGCAAAGAAAATCCCCAGAGCAAGGAGAAAAGTGAGGCGAAATGGCAGCCGAAGCGATGGTTTCAAGAGCAGTTATTCTCATGAAGGGTTGCTTCATGAGAATAAGCAGTCAAATTAAGTAGCGAATTATCCAGAATAATGCTCGGAAAATCCAGACAATTTTGATGGGTCAAAACTAGAGAAATTGTCGAGCAAAAGTGTTAACAGGAATAGAAATTGAAAACATTAATCATTTAGGAATAATTGCCGGAATAATTGATGAACTTAACATTGTAGATATCATCAATCAAGAATTAGGAATAGAGGAACAAGAAATAGTCAATTCAGGAGAAATAGTCAAAGCAATTATTCTGAATGGATTAGGATTTGTCTCTCAGCCACTATATCTATTCCCCAAGTTTTTTGAAGATAAAGCCACATCCATTCGTGACAACTTAAGAAAATCAAGCAAATGTCAAGAAAAGGTTTCAGGAGATTAGGGGCGGATGGGAAAGGAAGGACTAATTTTATCCTAAAATAACAAGGAATCAACCATGATTAACTTTGAATGAGTCGAAAAACCAACCGCGACCACGCCAAACGACAACAACGCCCCATGATGAAAAATGAGGCAATTTCGGCGCAAATATCCGCTATATTAACTCCAGCACTAGCAAAACAGAAAAAATATTGCCGTCAATTAGGTTTGCGAGACAGAATATTAACCCTTCCCCTGATGGTGGCTGCCGTATTAACGATGTTGTGGAGAGACGTAGCAGGGGTTAGAGAATTAACAAGAATGTTAGCTAGGGAAGGTTTTCTGTGGTGTGACCGTTTACAAGTTTCTCAACAGGCCTTATCAAAAAGATTTCTAACTTTTCCTGCGGATTTATTTGAAAGAGTTTTTAAGGAAATCCTACCATTATTAGAGGAAAAATGGCACAGCAGAAATAGTCGCCCACTGCCAGAAAGTGTCCAATTTACTTTAACAAGATTTGAAAAAATCTGGATAGCTGATGGTTCGACTCTTGAAGCTTTATTCAAAAAACTAAAAAGTCTTGAAGATGTTCCCTGCATGTCAATTAGCTGGAAAAATTGGTGTAGTTATTGATTTAATGACCAGACTTCCTGTAGAAATTTGGTTTAAAGAAAACCCCAAAACTAATGACACGAAATTTGAAGAAGATTTATTAGAATTAGTAAATCCTTCAACCTTATTATTGTTAGATAGAGGCTTTTATCATTTTAACTTTTGGCTTCAATTAATTGACAGAAAAATCCATTTTATAAGTCGTCTCAAAAAAGGTGCAGCTATTAAAGTCTTAGAAGTTTTCACAGAGGGTTATTCTCTCCGTGACCGCAAGATAAATCTAGGTTATGGAACTAAAACAACGCCTTATATAACCCTACGTTTGATTGAAGTTAAGTCGGGAAAAGTTTGGCATTCTTATCTTACCTCAGTTTTAGAGCCTGAGATTTTACCCCCTTACGTCGTGGCTGATTTATCTCGAAAAAGATGGCGAATTGAAGAAGCATTTAATTTAGTTAAACGTCTTTTAGGCTTGAGTTATTTGTGGGTTGGTTCTATCAATGGAATCAAACTACAGATATGGGGAACTTGGCTATTTTATGCCATTCTAATTGACTTAGGAGATGCTGTAGCTGATGAACTTTCACTACCATTTGACCGCATTTCATTAGAAATGATTTATCGTGGTCTTTATCATTTTGGAGTAGCTAATCAAAAAGGAGAAGCTACAGAACCTGTGAAGTATTTTGCTGCTTCTGAAAACAAAGATTTAGGAATTGTCAAACAGAAACGAAAGAACAATAGTAAATTAATTGTAGCATCTTTCCCAGAAAAACAAAGAAATACTCAGGAGTATTTCTTTTCGAGTAAATCCCTGACTTATGCCTAAAGATGTTCAGGTTAGTTGGGGAATAAATCTTGAAAAAGCGGGCAAAAATAGTGAATATTACTGTCAATTACAGAACTAAAAAAAGAAAGTTTAAAGGTTTTTAGTTAGCGGATATTGTCCGCTAACTATTTTCTTCTATTTCTCGCTGATTGGGGGAATTAAACTTGTGCATGAAACTGGCTTGACATCTGGCTTACAGCCTTAAGTTGTCACGAATGCTAGGTGTAAGGCTTCAGCCCAGTCAAGGTTAAGTTAATAAAAGCTGAAAGTCTTGCTCAGTCTGGTTTAATGACCAAGGAGAAGCAAAAAGTAGGTTGGGCAATTGTCTAAGTTTCTAACCTTATACCTCAAAAAAATCGAGTCGAGAAAGGTAAAACGGCGATTTTTGAGGGTTAAAGAACTAGAAAAGCTGGAAAAAATCGGAGCCTGGTTTTCTCAAGTTATTGAGAGCTGATATCATTAACTTCTCAGGTCAAACAGGAGTCCCCCATGTGGTTCAGTCCCATTTTTGAACGCTTTGTCGAGAAGAGTCCAGTCACTGTCATCCTCAGAGCCCTCATGGAAGTCGTTTTGTCCGAGTCACGACTCGATGAGTTATTTGAGAAGACGGCGCAAACGGGGTATACCAGAGAGCTGCTCTTCTCTACTTTGGTCAAGATGATGACCCAGGTGGTTTGTAGCGTCCGTCAGAGTATTGGAGCGGTTTATAAAGGGATGGCTGACGAGCTCGGGGTTTCCAAATCGGCTGTTTATGGCAAGCTCAATCGCTTAGAACCGACTGTCAGTCAAGCACTGGTTCGATACAGTGCCAGAGAAATGACGACCATTATTGAGCAAGTGGGAGGTCAACTGCCAGCTCTGTTGCCCAAGTATCGAGTGAAAATTCTTGATGGCAATGGTCTGGGAGCTACAGAACATCGGTTGTCCGTGCTGCGCAACACTGGAGCTGGGGCTTTACCTGGAAAATCTTTAGTCGTACTTGATCCAGCTCTGGGACTAGCCATTGATATCTTCCCCTGTGAAGATGGTCACGCCCAAGAGCGTTCCCTGTTGCCCGAGGTGTTAGAGACAGTAGAAGCGGGGGACTTATGGATCGGGGATCGTAATTTCTGCACCACTGGATTCATCTTTGGGATTGAGTCCCAGCAAGCCTTCTTCCTCGTGCGCCAACATCAAAACCTTCCTTGGACAGCCCAAAGTGAACTGGTATGGTCAGGCCACACTGAAGGTGGGGAGGTGTTTGAACAAACCGGAGTGGTCAGTTATGAAGGTCACTCCTGTCGTTGTCGCCGGGTTGTGGTGCAATTGGAGCAACCGACGCGAGATGGGGAAACTCAAATCGCTCTGTTGACCAATTTACCTCTAGCCGATGCCTCTTCTATCTTGGTGGCACAATTGTATAGAAAACGTTGGCGGGTGGAAACCTTATTTCAGGTCACTACGGAAACCTTCCACTGTGAGATCAAGACTTTAGGCTATCCCCGAGCCGCTCTCTTTTCTTTTTCCATGGCCTTGGTCGCTTACAATTTGGTTTCAACTCTCAAGGGAGTCCTGGCTAGTGTTCATGGTAGTGACTGCCTGGAAAAACTGTCCTATTACTATCTGGCGGAAGAACTCGACGCCACTTATCAGGGCATGATGATTGCCCTACCGCCATCCGACTGGCAAGACTTGGCAAACATGAGCCTGCCTCAATTTTCGTCTCTGCTTCAGTCCTGGGCGGGGAAGGTTAAACTGAAAGCTTTTACTTCAACTCCCAGAAAACCCAAAAAGAAAAAGTCCAAACCGCCTTACGACCCAGCTCATCCTCATGTCTCTACAGCTCGACTTATCGCACAGAAAAAGAAGTTAAGAGCTTCTCCTGATTAATCAAAATTTGATAATTCGCGCTCGTTATTCGCGAATTTATGTTGCCATACCCCTGATTCAATCATTTTTCTACTGCCCCGAGCCTTAAGAGGCTTGAGTTTTCTGCTGTCAAAAACTAGAGTAAGTTCGCGAATGGCCTTCGCGAACCAAGTCTTTCCCTTCTCTGTCTAACTCCAGTTGCGAGAAATTATTGATAGCTTGATTAAGCTTACTCAAACAAGTCTCGATTATTGAGAATTAGTTCCTTTGGCTCACGCCACCTTGACTGGGCTGGTTCAAATCCTAATGGATAAGGTCTAGATTGTCTGATTCTAATCCAACCAATTGAAGGTAGTTTAACTCTGCCTTGGTCTAGACAATTTTTCCCTAACTGTGGAAAGACAAAACTTCTAAAACGATTTTTTGAGCGAAAACGAGGAAAACCTCGTTCTGGTATCTTAAAAAAATCATTCCAAGCTTTATCTAACCTTTTAAGAATTTGCT
>JBFRWO010000035.1:0-6865 GCA_051439625.1 Crocosphaera sp.
GGTATTCCTTATTACCAGCAGGTCCAGTGATGGGGGAAGCGGTTAACCCACAACAGAACCAACCCAAAATGTAAGCATTGTGTAAAACTTGATAAATCGCTTGACTGTGATCTTGGGGATCTCGAACTACCCCTTTTTTACCAACACGCGATCGCCCTACTTCAAATTGGGGTTTGATCAATAAAATAACTTCTCTCGGTTCTACTAAAAGATTCCATAAGGGTTCTAAAACTTTGGTTAAGGAGATAAAGGAAACGTCCATCACCCCTAAATCTGCCGGGGTATTATCTTGATATAATTGTTCAGGAGTAAGATAACGAAAGTTAGTCCGTTCTTTTAAGATCACGCGCGGATCTTGACGTAATGACCAAGCAACTTGGCCGTAACCCACATCTACTCCGTAAATTTGTTTAGCTCCTGCTTGCAATAAACAATCAGTGAACCCCCCAGTAGAAATGCCACCATCGAGGCATATACGGTCTTTTACAGCAATTTTGAAGAGTTTTAGGGCTTTTTCAACCTTAAGACCCCCACGGGAGACATAAGGGGGTTTTGCTTTGAGTTCAATGTCTGCTGTGGTCTGGACTTCTGTTCCTGGTTTATCAATGATTCTTTGATTAACTTTAACTTCTCCGGCCCGAATACAACGTTGCGCTTGTTGACGGGAAGAACAAAGATCACGTTCTACTAAAAGGAGGTCCAGACGTAGTTTAGACAAGGAACATACAGCAGATAGGGCTATTCAATTATAAATTTACTTAAGTTGAAAGGCAACAATCAGAATTTAGAATGTAGAATTACTAATTATTTTTTGTGTCAACATTAACCAACCTGTTCTAAATATTGTCCTAAATCTTCGATAATACGAGTTAATTCTGCTTCTGTGGTCAATCTGATCTTATCATCTCGAACCGTTAATAAGACTTTAGCAGCGAAAGGACTGGGATAGATATTTGGATTACAAAAAACTTCTAAAAATACCTCTCCTGTATAGCGATATTCCATCGGTTTTTCGGGTTGTGGCCGTCCCCCAGTTCCTGCATTATTGGCCACTGTTTTCAAGCGTTGCATTAATTGGTCAATTTCTGATTTAAGTGACGTTGCAGCTTCAGCAGAAAAATTAAACCGAACCGATCCTTGTACTAAATTCAGAGTAAGCTGAGTCATTAGTAAACACTATAATGGAATTAACATCTTCATTATCTCAATGATTGGTGAACCTTGTACAATTTATCTCAATATTGTGACAAAAGATAATCGTTCTCAAGTTCGTCGAGTATTGCTAATAACCCTATTACTCAACTTGTTTGTGATGGTATTAAAAGCGGTTGTTGGTTTCATTACTGGTTCTTTAAGTTTACAAGCAGACGCGCTTCATAGTGTTACTGATAGTGCGAATAATGTCTTAGGTTTAGTGGCCAGTAATTTTTCTTCTCCACTTCCCGATCGCCGTCATCCTTATGGACACCAAAAATATGAAGGAGTAGCAGCGTTAGGTATTGCTGCTTTTTTGGCCATTGCTTGTTTTGAAATTATACAGGGTGCCATTGAAAAAATTTTGCATGGTGGCGATCCTGTTAATATTTCTGGGGGACAATTATGGATTTTGTTAATTGTTTTGGGGATTAATATTTTTGTTGCTTTCTATGAGCGAAAAATTGGAAAAGAGGTAGATAGTCCTATTTTAATTGCCGATGCTTATCATACTATGAGTGATATTTGGGTTACTATTATGGTGTTATTAGGGTTAATTGGTATTTGGCAAGGACAACAATTTAATTTACCTCAATTACAATGGTTAGACGTTATTTTTGCTTTTCCTGTTGCTATTTTAGTATTTTATAGTGGTTGGGAAGTGGTTCGCTCTAATTTACCTTGGTTAGTTGATGAAGTTGCTATTGCACCTGAGAAAGTTTATGAACTTGTTATGCAAGTTCCTGGTGTTATTAACTGTCATGATATTGCTTCACGGGGGATAGTAGGAAGACAAGTTTTTT
Organism: Crocosphaera sp.; assembly: GCA_051439625.1. GTDB lineage: Bacteria > Cyanobacteriota > Cyanobacteriia > Cyanobacteriales > Microcystaceae > Crocosphaera. Next base: position 1,998 of record JBFRWO010000035.1, read on the forward strand.
TAGAAATGCACTTAATTGTTGCAGCAAAAGATGTGGAAACTTCTCATGAAATTACTGAAGAAATTGAATTGATTTTAGAACAAAAATTTTCTCCTATTCGGATTATTATTCATGTAGAACCACCTAATTATGAATCATCTAATATTAGTTTTGATATAGAAAATAATGAACACAACAAAACTAACTTAGAATAACAGGAAAAAGAAAATGGTAGGCCCAGTATCTGTATCCAACTATCCCGAAAAAGATGAAGAAAGTTAATAAATCCCATAAATATTTAACAATTACTGGTAAAAATAGTAACGCTCTCCACCAAATTTCGAGAAACTTAAAGGAACATTATCGCCTATATCGGTAAGGTAATTATAATAATCGTTTACTGGTTATGGAGCTAAGCGGACTCGAACCGCTGACTTTCACAATGCCATTGTGACACTCTACCAACTGAGTTATAGCCCCCAGAGAGTTCTCATCGAGAACTAACTTTAATAATGCCCATCTACCAAACTAACCTAATTTATCTTGTCTTGTCAAGTCATTAATGATAATTTTTGATTTATAGCAACTGCCAAGGCAGTTAGGACATTTTTTCAAACTAAAACCTAAGATCAGCAGGGTTTTTACCTCCTGCCTTCTGCCTCCTGCTATAGTTGGCAGAGTCTTCATTTTAAATCCTTTGTAATAAGTTTAGCCCGTGGGTATCTGTGCCACAAGTATGATACAGTCCATAAAAAGAACTTAGACCTAAAACCATTTCTGTTTGACGAGGACTAGGTTTCCAGGGATTAGGGTTATTGTAAGCATAGAAAGCTTCAACTCCATCAATCCCTAGTTCAGCAGCCGCAGGAACCACTTTTTTAGCGGAACGACGGTATCTTTCGGGATGTGCTAAAACTGCCATTCCCCCTGCTCTATGAATGGCTTCGATCACGTTCTCTGCTAAAGCTTGAGTTCCCAGAGGAGACTCTCCCCAAAGATAGGGTGTCATCGCTGGATGTTCGGGGTTAAAAGCATATCCTAAAATATGTACGTCAATATTGAGCAAACTGGCGGTGATCTCGATTCCTGTCCACAAATGAGGTAAACTATGCGTTGGTGTTTCTAAAGATGTTTTTTCGAGCCACTTTTGAGCAACTTTGTAACCTTCAACGGAGTGATGATCGGTAATGGCGAGTCCTTTAAGTCCAATATTTGCTGCTTGTTTAATCAGTTGTTCAGGGTAGAGTTGCCCATCAGAATGCTTGGTGTGCATGTGAAAATTGTACTCATAAGGACAACTATTAGCAGTGAGTCTTAACCAGACTTCCTGTAGTGTCTGAGTGTCTTGGGACGATGGTTTCCTTGTCGTTAAAACGATCATAATAGCTGGTGGTAATCCGTTAAAGATTGCGATTTGTTACATATTGGTAACATTTCTAAGTATAAGAGGTTTTTACATGATTGGGTGTGATCTATAATGCAAACTTTATCTATAGACTTCTTAAATCTTGTTGTAACGATGTCAGACATTTCTGTAGAAACCAATAATTTAGGGTGGCAACTCTCTCAATGGCAACAAAGAATCTCGGAAAAGTGGGAGTTGATAGGGACTCAGTTAGCCAATAATCTTGCTGATACCCCTTTCCCTTCATGGTTAGACTCTTCGTTAGTCAAAGTGATCTCTTCCCTATTGTTTTGGGGAATGATTGCTGTGTTGTTGATTTGGTTCATTTGGAAAGGGCAAAAATGGGTAAAATGGTACAGACGGAGACTTAAATATTATAATCGTCAAAATATGATTAAAAATGTCCCAGAAACAACTTTAGATCATTCAGTTGACTATTGGGTAAGTCAAGCACAACAAGCACAACAACAAGGGAACTATAAGCAAGCTTGTCAATGTTTATATCAAGCTATGTTACAAAAATTACACAATCAAGAAATCATCCCACATCAATCGAGTCGCACCGATGGAGAATATGAGAAAATAATCGCTAAAATGTCCCAACCTCAACCCTATCAACAGTTATTAAACATACATCAAGAGCTTTGTTTTGGCAATTTTTCTGCTTCTGTGTCTTTGGTAGAAACTTGTTGGCAAGCTTACGAAAAAATTAGCAAATTATGATTAAAAATCGTCGTCTTTTATGGATATTTATTTCTCTTTTTATCGGGGTTATTATTGTTTTAACACTATTTGTTGCTCCGAGTCGTAATAAGTTAATGAGTGGCTCGACTTTTGCTGTTTCTCCTGATGGTTATGCTGCTTGGTATGAGTTTATGAAAAAGAGAAAAACTCCCATTGAACGATGGAAAAAATCTTTTGAAACCTTGGAAAAAAAATATTCACAAAATGCCATAGTTTTGTTAAAGATTTATGGTAAAAATCCTAATTTTTCAGTTAACAATACGGAACGGAAATGGGTAGGTAAAGGAAATACTTTAGTTGTTTTAGCTTTTCAAGGTAGGGTAACAGAAGCAGATTTTAGTACCAGTCATAAAACGGAGTTTGGCGAGGTTAAAATTGAAACAACCCGTAGAAAAATTAGCTATAATAAAGCTATTCTTGAGGATAAATTTGGAGCAATTGTTTGCAAAATAAAAGAATCCAAAGGACAAATTATTTATGTTACTACACCGTATTTAGCAGCCAATGCCTATAAACTTTCCCCTGGAAACTATCAGTTTCTTGCTCATTTACTAGAATCTACTCCAGGGAATAAAATATTAGTAGATGAATATATTCATGGTTATAAGGATAAAGAAGTACGAGAAAGTGAAGAGAATAATAATGTCTTTGCTTATTTATTTAATACTCCTTTATTAATAATTCTGATTCAAGGATTATTAATGATATTAATTGTTATTATTGCTAATAATAATTATCTAGAAAGAAAGAAAAAATTAACTCAACCAATAGCTAATAATAGTCAAGAATATATCAACGCATTGGCTACCATTTTGCACAATGCTAAAAGTCGTGAATTTATTATTGAAACCATTGGCAAAGCCGAACAATTACAACTACAAAAAGAATTAGGTTTAAGAGTAAATAAAGAAGAGATAGATAGTGTGGTACAAAATTGGAGTCAACAGGTAGGAAAATCCCCTATAATTTTAGAAACATTGCTAAAAATTTCCATTCAAAAATCTTCCCTAAACGATGCAAAATTACTTGAATGGATGAAACAATGGCAAACCATTCATCAAGACATTAATTCTAACCAATCAAATTATGACAACCAACAATAACCAATTCCTACAAATTAGTCAAACCCTAGAACAAATTATCATTGGTCAATCTTCCATTATTGAGCAGCTTATCATCGCTTTATTAAGCGGTGGTCATGTTATTATAGAAGGGGTTCCAGGAACAGGAAAAACCCTATTAGTTAAAGCTTTATCTAAACTGCTTCAAGGAGATTTTCGACGTATTCAACTTACTCCAGATATTTTACCTTCAGATATTTTAGGAACCAATATATTTGACTTTAATACTCGTGACTTTACTCTAAAAGAAGGTCCTATTTTTACAGAAATATTGTTAGCAGATGAGATTAATAGAACACCACCAAAAACCCAATCTGCTTTGTTAGAAGCAATGGAAGAACAACAGGTTACTTTAGATGGTAAAACCATGGCCTTACCCCCTTTATTTTGGGTCATTGCCACCCAAAACTCCTTAGAATTTGAAGGAACTTACCCCCTTCCCGAAGCTCAACTAGATCGATTTTTGTTTAAATTATTGATTGATTATCCCCAACGTCCCGCAGAAAAACAAATATTAATTAAAGCAAAAACAGGCTCTCAAGGGAAATCAACTAATATTAAAGAACTGGAACCGATGGCTACTGTTGAAGATGTTTTAACCGCAAGAGAAGCTGTGCAAAATGTTGAAGTACAAGAAAATATTATCAATTATTTATTAGATTTACTGGAAAAAACCCGTCAAAATCCTGATATTGCTCTAGGTGCTTCTCCCCGTGCTGCAGTGGTTTGGTTACAAACCAGTAAAGCAAAAGCTTGGTTTTCAGGACGTAATTATGTAACTCCAGATGATATTAAAAACATTGCCCTTCCTTTATTGCGTCATCGTTTAATTCTTAACCCAGAAGCTCAATTAGAAGGGTTAAATTGTCAACAAGTAATTGAGTCAATTTTAAAACAGGTTCCTGTTCCCAGATGAACTGTAAACTCATTGACCGATAACAGATAACCGATAATAGATAACCGATAACAGATAACTGATGATTTTACCAGCAATACGTTCTTATTTTATTTTACTAATTGCTCTATTTGTAGCAGTATTAGTGGCTTTATTTAATGTTGAAATTAGTCTCTTGCTGCTGCTGTTATTCGATGTCACTTTTTTAATAGTGATGGTGATTGATGGCAGTAGAGTCAAAAAAAATCGGGTTACAATAGGCCGTCATCCTCTGCAAAAATTATCCATTGGTAGAGAAAATAAAGTCACTCTTTCTATTACGGCCAAACAGCAACCGGCACAAGTCATCATTAAAGATAATTACCCTCAACAATTTTCCGTTTCTGTGGCTACTTTAGCAACCAGTTTAACCCCTAAGATTCAACAAGAATTGCATTACAATGTTTATTCTCATCAAAGGGGAGAATTTCAGTGGGGGGATATTCACATCAGACAATTAAGCCCTTGGGCCTTGGCTTGGTATGATTGGAAGGTCCCAGGGAGTCAAAAAGTGGCCGTTTATCCTGATTTAGTGGGACTGCGATCGCTGCTGATTCGCCAGAAGGGGTCGAGGTGGATGTTCCCATCACACCCCTCCCATCCGAAACCGTGCTTGCGACTTTCATCGCACACGGCTACTCAACATATTTATCCTTGTCAGTGGAACCTCCTACCTTTTGATTTG
>JBFRWO010000036.1:0-4426 GCA_051439625.1 Crocosphaera sp.
AAAGTCAATTTAACCAACTCCAAGGTGAGACTATTTCTCCCGAAGAAGCATTAGGAGTCTTACAAAATCGTCCAACTCTGAAAACCCCCCTAAACCGAGACACCAGTAAACAGTTTCGGGATAGTGGTAGTGGAATGTCTCAGGTAACCAGTATTTCTGAGTTAAGAGACGTTTCCCCTACAGACTGGGCCTACGAAGCATTAAGAAGTTTAGTAGAGCGTTACGGGTGTATTGTTGGTTATCCTGACCGTACCTTCCGAGGCAACCGAGCAACCTCTCGTTGGGAATTTGCTGCTGGTTTAAACGCTTGTTTAAATACCATTGAACGGTTATTACAAGAAAATGTGGCCGTTTTACGGGAAGATATCGAAAAATTAAAGCGGTTGGCCCAAGAATTTGAACAAGAATTAATGGCCCTAAAAGCGCGGGTAGATAACTTAGAATCACGGACTGCTTTCCTCGAAGATCATCAATTTTCTACCACCACTCGATTGAGAGGGGAAGTCCTCTTTACTTTCTCCTCTGCATCTGGGGAAAGAGCGATCGACTCTCGGCAACGGGATGCTATCGAAAACTTTGGAGCAGATGGACGCAGAGCCACCCGACGCATCGATGATAATGCAACTTTAGCGTTTCGGACTCGACTCAATTTTGACAGCAGTTTCTACGGAAAAGACCGTTTAAGGGTTCGTTTTCAGTCTGGAACCATTCCTCGATGGGATCGGGCAACCGGAACCACCATGGCCCGTTTAGGACATGATGCTTCTACCAATGCTGATGTTCGCTTTGATGATGTTTACTATCGCTTCCCCATTGGCAAGTTCCGTGGTTGGGTAGGAACCAATGCTTTAGATATTGACAATATTTTTGATGTTGGGAACCCTTTCATGGCTAGTTCTGGAAGTGGTGCTTTGTCCCGTTTTATGCGTCGTAACCCCCTAGTTTTCCGTGGACCAGAAGGGATCGGTGCTGGTGCTGAATACAAGTTATGGGACGATTTGATCGCTGTCAGAGCTCTTTATCTAGCGGACAACGGAAATAGTCCTGACTTGGGAGAAGGTTTGTTTAACGGTTCCTACAGTGCAGGGGGTCAGTTATCGGCCTATCCAACGGATAGTTTATCTTTGAGCTTTACCTATCTTCTTTCTTATTTTGCCGAGGATGACGTAAACACTACATCTAGTAACGGTAGTCGTGTTGCTAGTGATCCTTTCTTAGATGCAGCTACCCTTAGGGATAGTTACGCTCTGACAGGGGACTGGCGCATTAACGATACGTTCCATTTACACGCTACCGGTGCCTACGCTTTGGCCCGCGCTCAAGGGTTTGCTAACCCGGCTAATGGAGACGATCGCCGTGGTTTCGGGGCTGACTTATGGACTTGGGCTGCTATTTTATCTGCGGTGGATATCTTTAAGGAAGGTGCTGTACTTTCTGTGGGTGGTGGTCAATACGTGACAGCAGAACGTATTGATGCGCTTCCTGGAGATTTAAGAGTTCCTGATAAGGATACTCCTTATATCATCGAAGCTCAATATAAGTATCCTTTGACTGATGGTATTCTCTTAACTCCTGGTTTCTACACTGTGATTAATCCTGAAGGAGATGAAGATAACAATACTATTTGGGTAGGGGTTTTACGGGCAACTTATAAGTTCTAAGTGAACCTCAAAATTTTAAAATCAAGAACGTAGAGGGTGGCATTAATTTTACCTTCTGCGTTTTTTTATTAAAGAGCCTAATTATTTGCACTCAGAAGTAGAATTAATTATACTAAGTGGACAAACAAAAAGCATTAAGGAATTGGACTAATGACTTATCAAGTATTACAAGGAAAAAAAGTTGCTGTTTTAGTAGAAACAGAATACATTCATGAAGAAATCCAACATTATAAAATTGCATTTTCAGCTTTAGGCGCACAAGTTGATTTCCTATCTTATCTTTGGGGAGAATCAGAACGAACCCTTGTCAGTGATGTAGATGCCCCAGGGAAACCTATTTATAGTATGGTAGTTGATAAAGATGTTGCAGACTACGACCCTAATAGTTATGATATTGTCTTAATGGCAGCTAATTATTGTGCAGTTCGATTGCGAGAAATTCCCCCAATGGGTAGTTTGGGAAGTGTTGAAGAATTACAAACGCCACCTGCCGTTCAATTCTATAAAATGGCAATGGAAAACCCTAATATTGTTAAGGGTGCATTATGTCATGGACTATGGATTTTGACCCCTTGTCCAGAGATTTTAACAGGTCGTCGAGTGATTTGTCATACTGTTGTTTTAGCGGATATTCATAATGCAGGGGCAATCTATGTTCCTGATGAAAGTCATATTGTAGTTGATGGTGATTTGGTTACAGGAAGATCAGCCGCAGATTTAGATGCTTACGTTGATGCTATTGTTCAATTAACTATTAGTTAACCTTGGAACAATTAAAGCTTAACTTTGTTTTAATTATGTTTCTTATATAACCATGATATGCTACTGCCAAACAATTGTAAAACTGAGGAAATTAGACCTTGATAAAACATCTTTTAAATAGTCAGAAAAAGCAGCTAAAAAGAGTAGCTTGTTTTCTAACTTTACTCGTGTTTTTGTTCCTCTCTGGAACCCAAACTGCTCACGCTTTTTTATTCAATAAAAATGACTTTGAGCGAATTCTTTATGATGTCCCCTATGGACAAACTTGGATTGATCATCTCAACTATGATCTCTTACCTTTTTGGACAACCCCTGAAGCCCTTGGTGAAAACGGAAACTACCCAACCTATCGGTGTAACGACGGTTCTTTATACAATTCGTCTTCCCCTTGTCCAGAATTAGTAACTGCCCCTCCAAGTATTGTTCAACTTGACAGAGATTATGTCCGATCTAATTCCCGACAAGTTTTTGCTTACGGTATTGCCTATAATCTCACTGGAGATAGCCAATATTTGCAATATGCTAAAGAGGGTGTGGATTACTTAATTAACAATGCTCTGGTTAATATGGGAACAGAGGGAGCTTATACCTACTTTGATCAAAATGGTAATGGTCTCCCTGCCCAAGAACAACGTATTAGTCAAGATTTAACCTATGCCCTTTCTGGGTTAGCCTTTTTCTACTATCTCACTCGAGATCCTTATGTTCTACAACATATTGTTAATGTCAAAAATTACATTTTTGACTACTATTATGATGAAGAATGGGGACTTATTTCCTGGTCTAAAACCAGTTACCAAGACGGAACCATGCAGACTGTGAGTAGTGAGCAAAGAGAATTGGTTTCTCAACTGGATCAAATTTATGCTTACATGATGTTAGTTACTCCTGTCTTACCTACGGATTTTAATGGGGTTAATCTCAAGCAAGAATGGGAGGATGACTTGGTGCATTTAGCCACCATTATGAGTGAACAATTCTACAGTCCCGATAAGAATCTATTTTGGGGTGCAATTACTGATATTAGTGACAAAACTCTTGAAAAAGATCATACAGATTTTGGTCACTCTATCAAAACCTTGTGGTTAATTTATGAAATTGGTAAATTAACTGGAAACTACGACTTGGTATTGTTTGCTCAAGAAGCAGCACCCCCCATCTTAGAAGAAGCTTATTTACCAGATGGAACCTGGGGAAGCAAACCAATGTTAGATGGGACCGTTAACCCGGATAAGGAATGGTGGATTTTAGCAGAACTCGATCAAGTTGCAGCTACTTTTGCCCTACGAGATCCATCTTACGCTAAATATTTGCCGAATACCTATGCTTTCTGGTTGGATTACATTGTCGATCACACTAATCATGGGGTTTGGCATTTACTCACTTATAATGATACAACGGGTACTTACAACGTTGATCTGACTTTTCCTAAGCAACATTCTTGGAAAAATGCTTTCCATTCCTTTGAACACGCAATGATTGGGTATTTAACTGGACAAGAACTTCATGGTATGGACAGTCACCTCTACTTTGCTTTTAAAGATGGAATAGGGACTCCTGATGTCACTGAAATTCGTCCTTATACCTATGCAGGTAAAGTCAAATCAATTGCTGATGTTGATGGAGGAGTATCAATTACAGGTTATGGTAAACAGCTTGTAACTTTCACTGATATTAGATAAGTTATCGATTTCTTATATCAATCAAATCAAGTGCGCTCAAAAAGAGCGCACTTCTAAATTATTTTTTGTTGTTGGATACTCCTCTTTATCATCGAGAGATATTAATGTCACAATAACTTGTGTTTCTTCTTTAATATTAGGAGGATACTTATTAACATCGGACTTAATTTTATTTGGTTGATGATTGTTTGAGTAAGTGCAACATTTAACCTTCTCAAACCTACCCATAACTGAGTAAACTTAAGCTAGGTACATCATCACCTGTAATGGTGAAGGCAGTTGCCTGCAAAGCACGAATCATAATGTTTCGTGCGCCATTTG
>JBFRWO010000037.1:0-4102 GCA_051439625.1 Crocosphaera sp.
AAAGGTTGTAGGCTACCATCTTCTGCAAAAGCCCCAGTTAGGTCAGGTAAATCTTGCTGACAACCATCACTAATAACCCGAATCATAGCCACAGGAATGTTTAATTTATCACCCCAATTTAAGAGTGCATAACCCTCCATATCAACTACATCAGCTTGATATTTTTTACCTAATAAAAGCTTTTCCTCAGCAGAACAAATAATGCGATCGCTGCTTATTCCTTCTCCAATAATAGTGCTATTTCCTAACTGCGTAAATAGCCTCTCAGTCAAAAATTGGTCACACGACCCCCTACTTTCCTGACTATAATCCATTAAACCACACTTTTTGCACAAAATCACATCCCCTACAGAATAATTTAGGGATAAACTACCCCCCAACCCCATCAGAATCAATCTTTCAGGGATTTTATCAAGAAAGTTTGGAGTTTGTTGCCACTGTTCCAAGAAGTTGATTAAAGGTTGAATACCAGCAGGAATGGCTATAATTTTTAATTTTGATTTATTTTTATCTACTCCTTTACATACTGCTTGATATTCCATCCCTTGAGGCACTAAAACAGTATCAAAACTAGGGTTTTTATCATTCGGGTTATAATGGGAGTGTGTTCTAGATAACATTGATAATTCTTGCAAATTTTTCTTATTTGAAAAAAGATAAAAATGGGATATAACAAGTAAAGGCACTTATTGCTAATTAATGCTAATTGAGCCGTTGAACAAAGATAGCTCAAGCATAGCTTAGAAATAAGAATAAGTATTTACCAATTGTAATCAATTATTTTAACTCTAATTACCTCTAATTCGTTGTTCCTATCTTTCTTACTATGACAGACTCTATTATTCTCCAGGTTAATCGACTTGTTAAGCAATTTGCTAATCATCCTATTCCTGCTGTGGATAAAGTTAACTTTCAATTGGCCCAAGGAGACATTTTAGGGTTATTGGGACCCTCTGGTTGTGGCAAAACCACCCTCTTACGGATGATTGCAGGTTTTGAACAACCTTCCGCCGGAACCATCGAACTCGGAGGCCATCTGGTTGCTAATGCTTCTCAGTTACTTCCCCCGGAACAGCGTAATACAGGGATGGTGTTTCAAGATTATGCCCTCTTTCCCCATTTAAATATCGCTGCTAACATTGCTTTTGGCTTAAATAAGAAAAAATTAAGCAAAAAAGACATAAAACACCGTATTGCTGAAGTATTAACCCTAGTGGGACTAGAAGGCTTAGAAAAACGCTATCCTCACCAACTTTCCGGAGGACAACAACAACGGGTGGCCTTAGCCAGAGCATTAGCCCCTCAACCAGCCTTAATTTTACTGGATGAACCCCTCAGTAACCTCGATGTACAGGTTCGTGTTAGACTCCGCCATGAAATTCGTCATATTATCAAAGCAACAGGTATAACGGCTATTTTTGTCACCCACGACCAAGAAGAAGCTTTAGCTATTTGCGACAAAATTGCGGTCATGTCTTCTGGAAAAATCGAACAACTGGGAACCCCTGAAGCCATCTATACCTGTCCTTTGTCTCGTTTTGTGGCTGAATTTGTCACCCAGGCTAACTTTATCCCTGCTAAACGACAAGGGAAACTCTGGACCACAGAAATAGGCGAATGGGAACTGTCTTCCTCTCCAGAAACCGTCCCCGAAGGAGACTTGATGGTAAGACAAGAAGATATTAGCTTAGAACCCGATGACACAGCCAAGGTCGTGATCTGCGATCGCCAATTTTTGGGCAGAGAATACCGCTATTGTTTACAAACCCCCTCTGGTGGTCAAATTCACGCGAGAACCACTTTACAAACCCAGTTAGAAGTTGGGACTAAGGTTCAATTAGCGATCGCTTCTCAGTCTGCTAAAATCTTCCCTGCTGTTTCTCTAAATTCTTAATTGTTTCTTAACCATTATCTCCATAACTCAACAAATCAGAGTCGGATCTCAAGCATAAAATATCGATTACAAGTTGTGATTGAGAACAACAGTTACTTTCGAGTTTATCACGGCTTTGGACATCAAAATTAGCATAATAACAGTATGTCAGTTTAAGGCTATGTTAATTAATTGCTTAATTGTGGGAATACTTAAGTCAGATGAGGCTCCAAATTCTGCCAATTATCCATTTAATATGGCTGAAACCTTTATCTAATTTTGCGTTGAGAGATTTTTGCCCAACTTTGATACTGCCCAATAATAGCCATGAACACCAAACCCTATTTAATTTTCCATCTTAATGACATTCAGTAAAGAAGCCGGCAAAATCCATATTTACCACTAATTCTAAAAGAGAAGAGATAGTCCTAAAAATGCCTACTACGATCAAACAAGATATAAAACAAGATATATTCACAAAGTTACTAATGCGTTTTGGAGTTTCTATATTGGAGGGAGACAAGCTTCTCAGGAACTGGCTAGCACAACATAAAAAAGCTAATGAAGAAACTTTTTTGAGATTATTAAAGGAGACAAATGGTTTTACATATTATCTCCAAAACAGTCAGACAAATCCGATTATTCCTGGACCTAACTCAGTTGTTTATTTACCAATAAATGGACTAGAAAATATTCCAGATCAGACTGTAAGGAAACATTTACAGAAATGGATAGATGGGGAAAGAACTTTAGAAGTTATTGCCAACAAAATGGGAAAAGAGGTTCGGACGATAGAGAAAGTATATTCTGATTGGTCAAGAAAAAATTGGGTGATTTTTGAAGATAAAATCCCAATTAGTAAGAATTATAAACCAACTATTTTATCAGTTGATGATAGTTTGATTGTACAAACGACTATGAGACGAATCTTGGGCGATCACTGCAACCTTTTATTATCAAGTAATGCGACAGATGCTCTTCATCTACTCAATAAACATCAAGTTTCTTTACTCTTGCTTGATCTCACCATGCCTGATATCGATGGGTTACAAGTATGTAAAACCCTAAGAAGTATTCCTAAATTCTCTGACCTCCCAATTATCATGGTAACAGCCAGAGATGGGCTTTTTGATAAAGTTAAAGGTAAATTGGCTGGAACAAATCGCTATTTACTTAAACCATTTGATGCTGAAACTTTGTTAGATGTTGTTAATGAATTTGTTCATTTTGGGAATACTTAAAATGAGGGAACGCTCCCAATTTTGCCAATTAGCCATTTTAATATAGCTGGCTGAAAGCTCTATCTAATGTTGCTTTGAGAGATTTGCTTACAAAAATAGGCTCTTCCCAAACTTTGATCCTCCCAAATAACAGCTATGAAAACAAAACCCTATTTAATTTTTCATCTTCATGACATTCAGTATGGAATAGATGCCAATTTAGTGAAAGAAATTTCTCTATTACCTGAACTTATTCCCATTGCTGAAGCCCCCATTGATATTGTCGGTATTCTTAATTTAAGAGAAAAATTGCTACCGGTAATGCACCTAGATTTAAGATTAGGAAATCCTTTTACTAGATGCCAACTGACTGACAGTATCATTGTTTTAGATTGGAACAATTTACAGATTGGAATCATTGTTAATACTGTTCATGAAGTTAAAGAAATTGGGTCAGAAATAATTGAAAAAGAGATAGATTATGGACGTAGCAACAAGATTAATCCTGCCTTTATTTCAGGGATGGCAAAAATAGATGATAGTACGATTCTTCTACTTAATCCTGAAGCGTTAATTCGACAACCTGATGAGGTTAAAGATTTAGTAGAAGAAGTACAAGAAGTAGAACAATTAGAAGATAGTGATAGTCAGGATAAAGTCAAAGTTCTTAGCAACTTTTATGAGTTGTGTTGTCCTAATGCCACCCCAGAAGAACGAGCAATTTTTCGGCGACGGGCTGATAATTTACGACAAGCATCCCTAGAAACTATTACGGATATAACCGAACAACTTCCCCTAGCCATTATTAGTCTCAATGGGCAATACTTTGGCCTAGATTTAGACACAGTAAGGGAGTTTATTAACATTTATAATGTTACTTCAATTCCCTGTTGTCCTCAGCATATTTTGGGCAATATAAATTTGCGGGGAGAAATTGTCACCTTAGTAGATATAAGAAGTTCCTTGAATTTACCAATAAAGACGGGCAAAAATATTTCTAAAGTAGTTG
>JBFRWO010000038.1:0-14058 GCA_051439625.1 Crocosphaera sp.
AAAACTATTAATGTTACTTTACAAGAAAGCAATCAATTTAAGTTTATACCTCAAGCATCAGAAATAGTTTTTTTATTAATGGTTTCTAGTCCTATTATTCTCAAAACTATTAAACAAAAAATCTAAAAGTATATGTTAAAGTTAAAACATTTAGGAGATTCCTCTTACTTCGGAATGACACTGATAACTGAATAACTGAATAACTGAATAACTGGTAACTGGTATATGAATCGAATTAATATAACTTATTTACGTCAACTGCATTATAAAATTGCGCCTTTGATGATTTTCCCTTTAGTTTTAACTGTCATCACAGGAACCTTATTTCAAATAGCAGTAGTAACCGGAAATGCTGATAATTTTATTTGGTTATTAGAGTTACATCGGGGTAAATTTGGACGCATTAACTTAGAAATGATTTACCCTTTTTTAAATGGTTTTGGTCTATTAATGTTAGGAATAACAGGGACTATTATGTGGTTACAAAATCGTCCTAATAATTGAAGTATTTTCATTAATAAAAAAATCATTAAAACAAACAACTTATATTAGTTAACCTTACATTATATGGTCTAATAGTTATGGTTTGATTAAGAAAAAATATCAAATATTTATTTAATACAATATTCAAAAACTCAAGGTTAATATGATTTAGACTCACAATGTAAATATCGAATTCATTATCTAGAATATGTTGCTTCCCATGACCGCTCACACTATCAAAAAGTTGGCTTTTACTGTCATTCCTGGTACTTTATTTTTAGGGGTTTGTGTTCCCTCAGCCAATGCTTTAAATATCACCCGTCAGGGAAGTTATGAAACAGGACTAGAAGTTGGTGCAGAAATCGCCAGCTATGATCCTACTTCTCAACGACTATTTATCACTAATGCTGCTACTAATCAAATAGACATTGTTAGTATTAGTAACCTTAACAATCCTTCCCTTGTTAGTTCTATTAACTTGAATACTTTTGGTGGCGGAGTTAATAGTGTTGCAGTCAAAAATGGGATTGTGGCCGTTGCAATTCAAGGGAATGCGATAACTGACTCGGGTACAGTGGCCTTTTTTGATACGGCAGGAAATTCTCTCAATACTGTTACTGTTGGGGCATTACCAGATGCGTTAACCTTTACCCCAGATGGTTCAAAAGTATTAGTGGCCAATGAAGGGGAACCCAATGAAGACTATACTATTGATCCAGAAGGTTCCATTAGTGTTATTGACCTTTCAGGTGGTGTTGCCAATTTAAACCAAACCAACGTTAGTACCGCTAATTTTAACGCTTTTGATGGACAAGAAGACACTTTAAGGGCTAATGGTGTGAGAATTTTTGGATTAGATATAGATCATCCCAATGATCCAACTAAAAAAGCCTCAGCTTCTCGAGATTTTGAACCAGAATACATCGCCGTTTCTCCCGATGGAGACACTGCTTTTGTAACTTTGCAGGAAAATAACGCTTTTGCGGTGGTGGATATTGCTACTGCAATGGTTACTGATGTTCTTCCCCTTGGGTTCAAAGACCATAGTTTACCCGGCAATGGTTTAGATGCCAGTGATAGGGATGGTGAGATTAACATCCAAAATTTGCCAGTTTTCGGGATGTATCAACCAGATACGATCGCTTCTTATAAGGTAGGTGAAGAGACTTATTATGTCACCGCTAACGAAGGGGATGCGCGTGTTCGTCCTACAGATGACGATGTTTTACCAGAACCTAATGATGAAGAAGGGGATGTTTTTAACGAAGAAGACAGAGCTAAAGATTTAACCCTTGATCCCACCGCTTTTCCTGATGCTGCGACTTTACAAACTGATGAAGTTTTAGGCCGTCTTAATGTTACCAATACCCTTGGAGATACAGACGGTGATGGTGATTTTGATGAGCTTTATGCTTTCGGTTCCCGTTCCTTTTCTATTTGGAATAGTGAGGGAGAATTAGTGTTTGATAGTGGGGATGATTTTGAGCAATTTACGGCTGCTTTATTCCCTAATATTTTCAATGCTAACCGCACAGGTGGTTTTGAGAGTCGTAGTGATAACAAAGGACCCGAACCCGAAGGGGTAACCGTAGGAATGATCGGCGATCGCTTCTATGCTTTCATCGGTTTAGAACGTATTGGTGGATTTATGACTTATGATGTTACTGATCCCTTAAATCCCTTATTTATTAAATACGTAAATGACACAGCTTTAGGAGATTTAAGCCCCGAAGGATTATTATTTATTCCTGCTGAAGATAGTCCCAATGGGGACTCTTTATTAGTGTTAACTAATGAAGAAAGTGGTAACACTTCTATTTATTCTGTGACTACCCCTGAACCCGGTTCTATTTTAGGATTAATGATGTTAGGAATTGTTGGTACTTTAAAAGTCAAATTCTCTGGCAAAAATTCCAAAGTAAAATCCTAGTATAAAACTTAGGGGTCAACGGCCGTTGACCCCTAAAATAACCATTAAAGTTGGTCGGTTGCTAACATTTGAATCAACCGAGGTGTCCCCGGATCAAACCCTCCTAAGTCCCAAGATAAAGGATCTTTCGGGTCAACTAAACTGATACCATAAGGGGCTAAAGTAATATAAACCGCCTTAACTTTGGGGTTGACTTTTTGACGATATCGGGCTAAAACTCGAGAAGGATGACTCGAACCAGCCCAACTTTCACTATCAGTCCAAAAACAAATCACATCTGCTTTAAACTTGTTTTTTATCGCCCAATTATAAGCTACACTGGCATCAGTTCCCCCAAAATTGCGATCGCTAGTTTTTTTCAAAGCAGATTGAAAACTATCCTTTCGAGAAATACGTAAATCGATAAATTCTGTAGAAAATCCCCGAATTGTGTAGTTTTTCTCCGCTTTAGCTGTTACTAAGGCCATTGCTGTGGCAATTTCGCAACAACTTAACCCAACCGAGTCCACCACACCCCAAGACATCGATCCAGAAATATCTACCGCATGAAGAAACACTTTCCCTGTGGGTTTAGCAATATCAAAAGATAACTCTACCGCTTTGTCCAATATTTCCACAATACGAGGAACAGGTTGCCAGTTTTTCTTACTACGCCCCAGTTTTCCCCCAGACTGGTAGGTTTTAAGAGCTTTTAGCACATCAATGGGGTGAATACGCCCTTTTTTGAGACGGTTAACATCATTAAGAACTTTTTCTACGCGATCGATATTTTCGGTTTCATCGGCCCGTAATACTCCCAACTCCGTCAATGATCCTAAGTTACGCAACATAGCACCAATAGGCATCTCATTAAACAGCAGTTGCCAGGCTTTTTTGTCCATTTTTCCCACAGGAGCAGCCATTTCATGAGTTAAACGACCTTTTTTGATCGCCTTATGGGTTTGCTCGGGATGATGTTTTAGCCATTCGTACCACCATATCTGCGTTAACGCTTCAGAAGGTATTTCTTCGGGTAAATAATTGTCCCATCCCTTCACCACCCAGTTAAATAGCTGTTGATGCTCATCGGTGGGGGGTTTAACATGAAACAAACGCAACGCATCTCGGTTGGAAAAACCATACCGTTGTTGGTACTTTAATAGTTGATAGGCCAACCCTTTAACATCCTCCCGTGATAACCATTGCGTTCCCACTTCTTGGATGATCTTGCCAAACCCTCGCAAAGATTTGGTATAACTTAACCATTCATAAAAATGGCTACCAGTGCGGACAACTTCGGGGAAAATAGCCCGAAATGCTTCTTTTGCTTCAGGAGTCTTACCCATAGACAGTAAAACTAACCCTAACAATGGCGCACTATTGTTAATAGAACGTCCATTACTGGCGTAAAGTATCTCAGAAGCAACCAAACCCGGATCGCTGTTAACCCCTTGTTTGAGAACATGGATAAAATCGTCCGTTAATTCCCGTTTTCCAGCATAATAGGTACTTTTTGCCGTGCCGGTGAGTAGACAACGCCGTAATAGTTTCCACAACCCAGCATCAAACATCCAACCGCCCGATCGCCCTTGGATCATTTCTGCTTCTCGTCCCGGGATAGGTTGGTTTTGGGGCGTTTCTTTTTGTTTACGGGTGAAAAATTGATAATTCATCTTTATCTCCTCGGCCAGTTTCGGCAAAAAAAAGACACGGCGAAGGTGGGACTCGAACCCACAACCTTTCGAGTAGAAGTCGATAACCCTCATTCTTCGGCCCAAAGGGCAAGGGATGAACAAGGATAAATGTTCTGTCCGTTTGAACTACTTCGCCAAGTGGTGACGGAAGGGGGACTAGAACCCCCAACAGTCTTAGTTTTTAAGTCGATAACCCTCATTCTTCGGCCTAGAAGGCAAGGGCTGAATAAGGATAAATTAAGATGCTATACCATCGGACTTTCCTCATTCATAATCAACTACATGCTACATTTATACTACATGCTACAAAAGTTGTCAAGAAATTTGTGTTTATTTTTGTAATTATGATTTTTTTAAGACGGCAGGAGAGGGATTTGAACCCTCTAACGCCTTTCAGCATCATTACCAACGATAATCCTCGTTTTTCGTCCTGATTGGGCAAGGAGCAAACAAGGAACCTTCCTGCCTTTTCTTGTAGTATTGTAGCATAAATTTTGTATTTTGTATTATTTTTGTAGTGCGGCAATGATGGCCAGGTGATCGCGTTGTATATGCTAAAGTCAGAATAAGGGCTTTCAAGAGTTAATCATTCTTTCTATGGTTGCACAAGTAGAGAACACAAATAAACCAGAAATCAGTTATTCTGAAAGAGACGGTAATCCTATGGCCGATAATACAGTTCAGTTTCGTTGGATTACTACGATTAAAGCTAATTTAGATTGGTTATTTGCTGAAAATGACCAAGTATTTGTAGCAGGAGATTTACTCTGGTATCCTCTTCAGGGTGATAATAAGAAAAGACAAGCACCTGATGTTATGGTGGTGTTTGGTCGTCCCAAAGGAGATCGAGGTTCTTATCAACAATGGAAAGAGGATAATCTTCCTCCTCAAGTTGTTTTTGAGATACTTTCCCCAGGAAATACTCAAGCAGAAATGAACCGAAAGTTATTATTTTATGAACATCATGGAGTAGAAGAATATTATATTTATGACCCAAATAAAAATGATTTTAGTGGTTTAATCAAGAATGGAGAAAGATTAGAAGTAATTGAAAAAATTGATAATTGGGTTAGTCCACGTTTAGGAATTCGTTTTCAATTAGCAGAACCAGAATTAATTATTTACTATCCTGATGGACAACCTTTTTCTAGTTATATAGATGAACGAAAAAGGGCTGAAAATGAAAAACAAAGGGCTGAAAATGAACGGAAACGGGCTGAAAATGAAAAACAAAGGGCTGAAAAATTAGCAGCAAAATTAAGGGAATTGGGGATTAATCCAGAAGAAATTTAATTGTCAGCTCAAAAAATTTAAAATTGGGAAAGCCACAGAACTATAGAATAACCTAGTTGTGATAACTTAATCATTCTATTGATCCATAACTTTCCCAAAACCTTACGGTTAAGTTAAACAGAGTTAAACATTAACGACGGGGAACCAATGCTAAATAGTCAAGGTTTCCAGTGGCAACTCTGGGTGTTGTCTTACCTTGCGCACTAGAAATACCACGAGCCATTCCTAAGAAGTTGGAAGGATCGCCAGCTTTGGCTTTCTCTTCTTGGGGAATAAAACGACGGATTTGGTTTTGCCAAACGATTTGAGGGAAGCCCAAAACACCCCGATAGTAGCTATCGTAACGGGGAGATTTGATGTTAAAGGGTAATTCTCCTTGATCCCGTCCGGGAAGGTTACGACGACGCTGGTAGGGTACGCTATCATAACCAAAGTTATCTAGGTATTCATCGCTGTCGAGTAATTCATCAATGAAACCAGCGTATCCTTTGGTAGCAACGACGATAGACCAAGCAATTTTTTCGTCTTCGCTGTAAACATCTCGTCCTAATATGCGTTGAACACATTGCTCAACATAACGATAGTTACTGTTTTTCTCGTAGAAGCTAGTAACAAAGGTATTAGAAACGAGTAACCCACGAATGAAGTCCCGTACGGTGATTTGTCCGTTACGAAGTTGGGACTCTAGAAATGGTTCACGATCCTGTTTAAAGGCATGGAAAAAGATTTGACGATAAGCAGCTTCGATTAAAACATCCATGTCTCCAGGAGAGAGAACATTCTCAGTGCTGAAAATGATGGGTTGATCGTCTCCTGGTACGACGTATCCTTCTACTCGCGCATTTTGAGTTTTGGGCGCGTAATTTAAAAGAGGAATAGCCAAAGAAAGAACCTCCGTTATTTTACAAAGTCTTAAAAACTTTAATCCTCATCATAAGGGAGTTGGGGTCACTAAACAGTGAAAGGTTAAAAAATGTTACAAAAAATGAGAAAAAGCTATCTTATTTTCTAACCGGTTGGTGTGGGAAGTGTGGGGAGTGTGGGGAGTGTGGGGAGTGTGGGGAGTGTGGGGAGTGTGGGGAGACGGGGAGAGAGGGAGTGTGAGCATCCTGCTCATTAACCTAAGTAGAAAGTTTCGGCGGTTGTAGGGGCTTAATATTATTAAGCCCTAAAAAGGCAAGATTGAAAAACTGATCACTGGTCACTGATCACTGATAATTTACCATCCTGTGATTGAATAACCGACATTGAAAGGGGCAATGTTGCTTGTTTCGGTTTGTGAGTCAACATCATCTCCTTGGCGCATTTCAGCGCAAAATGTGGCGGTATTGAACCCTCCAAACCGTTGTACGGTACTGGTTCTTAACCGTAGGTTCGGGTTGACAAACCAAAATCTCTCTATGGTACTCATGGTTTCGTATTCGGTGATTAAGACTAGCGCATCATCCCCATCCAAATGATAACGGCCAGCAATGGGAACGATTTCGGCATAGCCTCTCTCTCTTAATAAAACACCTTCTCTGGGGTTATCTTTTTCAGGGATGAGAGCAAAAATAGTTGTTCCAGTGTGGTTTTCGTCGTTTCTGTCCCAGGCCATGGAACCATCCCAACTGACAAAAGCACCTCCAACAGCTAAACTGGGATCTACGTCGTGCATTTGGCAAATTTCGATGATTTTGGGGTTATCTGCCCCTAATGCTTCCACATAAATCTCAGAATCGCCAATTTCAGCCCTTCTAAAGGCTAAATGATGGGTTGTGCGCTGCGATCGCCATTTTCCTGAACTATTTTGAAAAAATTTGAGTGCGTCCATGTTTTGGTTCCTAGTCATTAAATATATGGTAGGTTTCTTCTTCTAATTCTTGGGTCAACACTAAAGGTTGGCACTGTTTTATATTTATGATAATCCCTTGCGCCCCTTCTTCTTGCAAGTCTTCTACATAACCCTTATGATGTCCGTAAGCTTCGGGAAAGTTATCAAATGGACCAAAATAATAGATACAATGGGGACGAGTGGTGATAATTTCTACCCACCAGGGTAAAATCGGTTCATTGTCAACAGAAAAGTCATCTAAGGGACTAAGAGAGACAATGCTTATAATTTTACCGCCTAAACGGCTGATTCGCTGCATTTCTTTGCTCATCCGTTCATAAGGCACTTTGATGTAAAATTTTCCCCTACGTTGAAATAAACCGTTAATCTGACTCGGTTTACCCATTTTGGGGTTAATTATTACTTCATATAAAAAGACACGATTATTTTTATCATTGTTAGCGGCCATATTAATTCAAATAACAGGAAACATAGGGGAAGTAAAGTTCAGGTTTGTTTAACTTAATTTTGTTTGACCACTTTACTTACTTCTTGTAAATTTTTGTGAAAAAGTCATACTGAGTACAATTGATTAGTTTTCTCTAGCCTATCATAACTGGCGTTTTTCTTAATAATATTGCTACAATAATTCATGAATAATTAAATTTTTCAATAATTAATTGCTTATGCGTGTCATTATTCAACGAGTAAGGTCGTCACAAGTAAAGGTTAATGGGGAGGTGGTGGGAAAGATAGAGAAAGGATTAAATTTGTTAGTGGGAATTGCTACTAATGATACAATCGATCAAATTAATTGGATGGTGCGTAAATGTTTAGAATTGCGATTGTTTTCTGACGAAAATTCTGAAGGTAAATGGACAAAATCTGTTCAAGATATTGAAGGAGAATTATTAGTTATTAGTCAGTTTACTTTATATGGAGATTGTCGTAAAGGCCGCCGTCCTTCTTTTAGTAATTCTGCCCCTCCCACTGAAGCAGAAAAATTATATAATTTATTTGTTGATGGCTTAAAAAAGAGTGGGTTAAAGGTGGAAACAGGAATATTTGGATCAATGATGGAGGTGAGTATTAATAATGATGGTCCAGTAACTTTGCTGTTAGAAAAAGAGGCTTGATTTAGTGACAGTAAGATATTAGTCAATTAGTAATTATTTTAAGAAAAGACTATGAAAGATTTATCATTAAATAACACTCAACAATATGAACAATTCGAGATTCGTTATCCTGGTTCTATTCAAGCTCATGGTGTCTTATTGGTGATTGATATTGCTACATTAACTATTCTTCAAGTTAGTGAAAACACGAGAGAATTTTTAGGAGTTAAACCCAAGACATTACTAGGTAAACCCTTAACTTATTTAATGTCCTGCAAACAAATTGAAAAGATAAAAAATTTTCTTAATCAGGGTGATCCAGAATTCATAGATGTTATTAAACTGAAAAAAAATAAAGATATTCAAAAATTCAAGGGAATTGTTCATAAGACTCAAGATAGTATTATTTTGGAATTAGAACCTTTAGAATTAGATAGTAATGGTCTTATTAATCCTTATAATTTATTAAAAAATGCAATTGCTCGAATCAGTGATACTAATAATTTAGAGGAACTTTTATCAACAATTACAGAAGAAGTAAGAAAAATAACTCACTTTGATCGGGTCTTAATTTATCGCTTTGAATACGATTGTAGTGGGGTTGTTGTCGCTGAAAGTAAACGAGAAAATGATCATGGTCATGGTGTAGTTATAGCTGAAAGTAAAGAGGAATATATGGAAAGTTATTTAGGATTACACTATCCTGCTTACGATATTCCCACTCCAGTAATAGAATTTTTTAGTAGTAATTGGTTAAGAATTATTCCTGATATAAATTATCAACCGGTTTCTATTATTCCCCGTAAACATTCTTTAAAAAATGAAGAATTAGATTTAACTCGCGCTGTGCTAAGAAGTGTTTACCCTTGTCATATCAAATACTATAATAATATGGGGGTTAAAGCTTCAATGTCCATCTCTTTGATGAATAAAAATCGTCTTTGGGGACTGATTGCTGCTCATAACTATTCACCGAAATATATTGGTTATGAAACTAGGAAAATATGTGAATTTTTAGGACAATTTTTATCTGTTGAGTTACTGTATAAACAAGAACAAGAATTTCGTTCTTATCGGACTCAAATTCAAGGTATACAGAGTAGAATCAGGGAAGGATTATTAAAACATCCTGATTTAATTGATAAAGTATTTTATCCGAATCGAGCCAGTTTGCTCAATTTAACTCGTTCTCAAGGGGCAGTTATTTATCTTGATAAACACATTAGTTTAATTGGCAAAACACCTACAAAAGAGCAAATTAAAGCCTTAGTTAATGATTTTTTACACACCAAAAAATCAGAGATATTTTATACAGATAACCTCATACAAGATTATAAAAAAGCCCAAGAATTTAAGCAATTAGGCTGCGGAATATTAGCCATTTCCTTATTTTTAAACCATAGTACCTATCATATTATTTGGTTTCGACCAGAACAATCTCATGAAGTAAAATGGGCAGGAAATCCTCATGATGTTGAGCTTATTAATAATGAGCAAGGGATGTCTGAATTGTGTCCTCGCAACTCTTTTGCTATGTGGAAAGAACTGGTTAAAGATAAATCTTTACCCTGGCAATCAATCGAGATAGAAGCAGCACAAGAATTAAGAAATATCATCCTTTTAGCTGCCTTAGAAGTCTCTCAACATTCCCAAACCGTCTTAGAAGAAAAAACCAAACAAGCTAACGCTGCTAACTTAGCAAAGAGTCAATTTTTAGCAAAAATGAGCCATGAGTTACGCACCCCTTTAAATGCAATTTTAGGATTTACGCAAATGATGAATCGAGATAGTTCTCTATCCTCAGAACAACAGGAATATATAGGAATTATTAACCATAGTGGGGAACATTTACTCTCTTTAATTAACGATGTTTTAGAAATGTCTCGCATTGAAGCAGGACAATTAACCCTTCATCAAACCTGTTTTAATCTTCATGAATTAATTAAATCTATTAAAGAACTTCTGATACTCAAAGCTGTCTCCAAAGGATTAACTTTAACCGTCTATCAAGATGAAGACTTACCCTTGTATTTAGAAGGAGATGAAAGTAAGTTAAGACAGATTATTGTCAACTTAGTGGGTAATGCCATCAAATTTACTGATTTTGGTCAAATTGATGTCCATTTATCTCTCTTATCCTACCAAATGAGTAAGCGAGATATTCAGCTACAACTGCAAGTTAAAGATACAGGACCAGGAATTAAAAAAGAAGATTTAGAGACTATTTTTGAAGCCTTTAAACAGACAGAAACCGCCCAGGAAAAAAACGAGGGAACGGGTTTAGGTTTATCTATTAGTCGTCAGTTTGCCCGTCTAATGGGAGGTGATATTGCCGTAGAGAGTGAACTCGAACAAGGATCTACTTTTACCTGTACACTAAACATGATGGTACCGACCAAAATTGAAGATTCAGTCAAACAAAAGTCAAAACCCATCATTGGTTTACAGCCTTCTCAACCCAAATATCGTATTTTAGTGGTGGAAGACGTGAGGAATAATCAACTTTTGATGGTGAAAATATTGACCTCTGTGGGGTTTGAAGTCCGTTGGGCAAATAATGGTCAAGAAGCCTTAGAAATATGGCAACAATGGCATCCTCAGTTGATTTGGATGGATATGAGAATGCCGGTGATGGATGGTTATGAAGCGAGTCTTCGTATGCGTCAATTAGAAAGAGAAAACCGCAACTTACAAACCCCTGTGGTTATTATTGCTTTAACAGCTACCGCTTTTGATGAGGAAAGAAAGGCTATTTTAGAGGTGGGATGTAATGATTTTGTCTCGAAACCGTTTAAAGAGGCGGTTATTTTTGAAAAAATGCAGCAATATTTAGGAGTTGAATATATTTATGAAGATACTATCAGTGATCTATCTTCTCAAGATTCCCTCAATCAAGTTAATATGGAACAAATAAATGAACAAATGAGACAAATGCCTCAAACATGGGTTAGTGAACTACATCAAGCTGCTTTATGTGCAAGAGAAACAAAGCTCATTCGTTTAATTAAACAAGTTCCCAATCAACATTATTTTTTAGCAGATTTTCTGCGTCAACTGGTTAAGGATTTAGCTTTTGAAAAAATCAGTAATGTAATAGAAGAATTAAACCATGAATAATATCAATGAAAATCGCGGGGATATTCTCATCGTGGATGATATACCCGAAAATTTACAACTATTATTTACGATGTTAACGGAACAAGGTTATGAGGTGCGACGGGTTTTGAGCGGAAAACAAGCCTTAAATGTGGTTCGCGTAGAACCTCCTGATTTAATTTTATTAGATATAAAAATGCCGGAACTGGATGGTTATCAAGTTTGTAAACGATTAAAAGCAGACCCAATAACCCAGAATATTCCTGTCATTTTTCTTAGTGCTTTAAATGATACCTTTGATAAGGTGAAAGCTTTTGAAGTGGGGGGAGTTGATTACATTAGCAAACCCTTTCAATTACAAGAGGTGATTGTTCGCATAGAAAATCAGTTAAATTTGTTGAGAATGCAGCAGAAACTTGAGAAAAAAAATGCCGAATTAGAATTAGTTAATCAGGAATTAGAAGCATTTAGTTATACTGTTTCCCATGATTTACGAACTCATCTAAGTGTTGTTAATAATATTATTTATTTATTAAACCAAAAATATAGGCAAGAATTAAGTGATACGGTACAGAAGTATATAAATTTTTTAGAAGAAGAAAGCGATCGCTTGGGAGAAATTATTGAAGATTTATGGCGTTTATCTGAGTCTAAATCGAAATATTTAGATATGGTTTTAGATTCATTTAATTTGAGTGAAGTTGTCAGAAAAATTATCAATCGTTTCAACATTGAATCAGAAGTAAAATCCAAAGACTTTATCATTGAACCTGATGTTTATGTTATGGGAGATCAAGGTTTAATAAAAATTGCCCTAGAAAACTTATTAGAGAATGCTAATAAGTTTACCTCTAAAAGAGAACAGCCTCGCGTTGAATTTGGTCAGTTACAACAAGACGCTCAAACTATCTATTTTGTCAAGGATAATGGCGTAGGTTTTGACCCTAAAAAAGCTGAAAAATTATTCACTCCTTTTTTTCGTTTACATCAGGAGCAAGAGTTTTCTGGAACTGGTATTGGTTTAGCAACAGTGAAGCGCATTATTGAACGTCATGATGGAAAGATTTGGTACGAGACAAAAATTAATCAAGGAACAACCTTTTACTTTACTTTCGGTGAATCATCAATTATTAATTATTAATTGTTAATTATCAAGAGAAAAGCCTCCGTATTTAAGTCGGAGGCTAAAACAAACCATGAAAATTGAATAACTTAAGTATCTATTTCCAGTTGTTGGCCACAACTTCAGCTAAGTCAACAACCCGTTGAGAATAACCCCATTCGTTGTCGTACCAAGCAACAATTTTAACCATATCGCCACCCATAACCATAGTTAAGCTGGCATCAACGATAGAAGAAACATCAGTTCCCCGATAATCACAAGAAACTAAAGGTAAATCATTGTAGCCGAGAATGCCGTTCATGGAACCTTCAGAAGCACTCTTGAAGATATCATTAACCTGTTCAGCAATGGTGCTTTTTTCTACTTGTGCTACCAAGTCAACCACAGAAACGTTAGGAGTAGGAACGCGCATAGCAATACCGTTCAACTTACCTTTCATTTCAGGGATGACTAAAGCAACAGCTTTAGCAGCACCGGTGGAAGTAGGAACAATATTAACAGCAGCAGCCCGCGCCCGACGAAGATCACGGTGAGAAGCATCTAAAATGCGTTGATCTCCAGTGTAACTGTGGGTGGTGGTCATGGTGCCTTTGATGATACCAAAGTTATCATTTAAGACTTTGACCACAGGTGCTAAACAGTTAGTAGTACAACTAGCGTTACTAATAACATTGTGTTTGTCGTGTTCGTAGTCTTGGTGGTTAACTCCAACCACATAGGTTCCAACATTGCCACCCTTTCCGGGGGCTGTAATTAAGACCTTTTTGGCACCGGCTACGATGTGCTTAGATGCACCTTCTTCTGTAACAAAAACCCCAGTGGACTCGATGACTAAATCGACATTCCATTCTGTCCAAGGTAGGTTTAAGGGGTTACGATCAGAAACACACTTAATGGTTTTGCCATTAACGGTGATGGAGTTGTCATCTGCCTCAATGTCAGCATCTAATATACCGAGCATGGAATCGTATCTGAGCAGGTGAGCATTAGTTCTGGGATCAGAAGTATCATTAATACCGACTACTTCTAACCCAGTGTTTTCCCGGCCTAACCAGCACCGTAAAAAGTTACGTCCAATACGTCCGAACCCGTTGATTGCTACTCTAATCACTGCGTCTTACCCTCTGTGTTTTACTGCAATAAATTAAAACATTATTAATGAACCCAATCATACCCCAAAGACTGCTCTTTTTCGATCCCTAATCGGAAATTTTTTTACATATCCAATTATTTCCCACTTTTCTGCAATAATTTAAAATAGACTTTGAACTCGGGAGACTCTCATACCTTGTCTACTGCAAGTGGCAAAAATTGTGCTGCACTCCTTGTCTAAAACACGGTTGCTATCATATCCTTTTAAACAACGTACAACCTGTAATTATTGCTGAGATTCAATCCTCAGTTTACTGACTAACCTAGATCCATCCATCAATCGTTATGACACAAGTATCTGGTTCATCCGATGTCCCCGATATGGGGCGTCGCCAATTTATGAATTTACTCACCTTTGGCACTATCACTGGTGTTGCCGC
>JBFRWO010000039.1:0-2767 GCA_051439625.1 Crocosphaera sp.
GAACTTAACTATGCTCAGCGTTTTGTCTCTATTCCGGCTAATCCTGAATATCCCTCTCTGAATTTAGCACAAGCTGTGGCGGTTTGTAGTTATGAACTGTATCAAGCTGCGCAAGATCCGGTGGAAAGTCAAACAGACTCAGACTTTGAGGGGGCATCTTTTGAGCTTTTGGAGGGCTATTATCAACATTTAGAAGCGGTTTTATTAAAAATTGGTTATCTTTATCCTCATACGGCCAAAGCCCGTTTGGAAAAATTTCGCAGACTCTATAATAAGGCTAACTTAACCCCAGAAGAAGTTGCGCTATTACGAGGTATTTTGCGACAGGTTAACTGGGCTGCTCAGTTTATACCGTCAAAAAATAAATGATGATTTATTATATTTAAAACTATCACAATATATTACTGTTTAGTAACAATTAATCCTAAATAAACAAAATAATAATAGGGTGATTGTATTCAATTATATGGTAATGATTTATGGCTTCTGAAATTTATCAAAATCTTTGGGATCTTGATTTGCAAAATAATGGCTGTACAGTCAGTCTGAAAAATAAAGAGGGTGATTGGATCAATCCTGATGCAGATATTTTGATTGATCCACAAGATAGAGCAAGGGGTTCAACAGATCAAGCTCCAGATAAGTTATTTTT
Source organism: Crocosphaera sp. (assembly GCA_051439625.1). Lineage (GTDB taxonomy): Bacteria > Cyanobacteriota > Cyanobacteriia > Cyanobacteriales > Microcystaceae > Crocosphaera. The sequence goes on from JBFRWO010000039.1 coordinate 653, forward strand.
TAAGGTTAACGAAAATAAATTAGAAGCAAATACATATCAAACTTGTATTAAGTTGTTTGATAATTATGTAGCAAAACGTGAAGAGCCTGAAGATATGCTTAACTTTAATACAATTGAAGATGGAGAAATTGAGGATTTTCTGAAGGCGATCTTAGATACTGAGGTAATGAAAGCAGCTTTAAGCTATATTAACTCCCTTGGTAATAATTTAGACGAAAATAGTTTAACTGATGAGCTTAAACGTCTATGGTTTGAGATTTATACTAATTTTTTTCGAGGTAACGCTCTTTCTTTTTGTTCAGGTTTTGAACATATCTTTGTTGGTGAGGAAGGTAGTAGAAATTCCATTGGAGGTTATCATAACTGGATAAAATTTTATCTAGACGAGAAAAATGAACGGGTTGATTTCCGAGGGTTTAATTTTGGAGGAAGTATTGTTCCCTCAATTCCTTATGTTATTACTTTGTCAATGAGTTGGGAACCTAAAGGTATAAGAGGTAATTCTTTAGGTATTTTAGAAAAGGATAAAGGCGGATTTTTTGTTGGTCCAAGTCCTGAATTAGATATTGCATTAGCAACTGTCGCTTATTTTGAAAGTGTGGCAGGTTTATTTTCAGGAAGTGAATTAGAAAATGTCGAAATTCAAGGCGGGTTGTTCGATTTGGTCTTGTATCGAAATATTGAACCAAATGGACAGCGTGGGGATAAACTTCGGTCCTTCTTTCCAAAATTTATCAAACCTGTTAATCCAGTTGATGATGTTATTGTAGTTGATAGTCCCAATAATAAAGGAATCATCAAAATTACTAAAGCATTAGTTAATGTTGAAGGAGCGGAAGAAGAGGGCAAAGAATGGGTTGAAATATCGAATACTTCCAAGGAAATAATTGATTTAACGGGTTGGACAATCAGCGATCGTAATAACCGAAAAGAACAGATTGATGGGACTATTTTACCTAATAAAACACGAAGGATTTTTCTTTCTGAGGCAAGATTAAGTAATAAAGGTGGAATGATTACATTGACTAATGAACAGAATGAAATTGTGGGAAAAGTTAGTTACAATAAAGCAGCAGAGGGTGAAGTATTTATTTTTAACTAATTGAGAGCGTGACGTTATCCCACGTTAACCAAAGGATAACGTGGGCTGCCCCTTCCTCACGGATAGGGCTTTCTGTTTCGCAGGGAGTGGAACCACTTTACCGTTTCACGGGTTAACTAGAACTTTTGACCAAATACGATACACTGAAGGAACTTAATATTCGGTTTATACAAACCCGTAAGGCACGTTGGTTTCCCAGCGAGGATTATTATGAATAAATCTACTCAAAAAATTATCGTTATTGTATCGGGTTTAGCGTTACTTGTCAGTATGACAGCAGCAGGTTTTTCCTTTAGACAAAACCCGTCTTCTTCCCCTGAACAAGCTAACTCAGGAACGGCTCCTTCCCCCGAGGAAAGGTTAAAATCGATTATTGAAGGATACGAAAGCGTTCTGCAAAGAGAACCGGATAATCCTACTGCTAAACAAGGACTAGAAGAAGCACTGAGAGCTTTGATCGCAACACAAATACAAGCCCAAAATTTAGAGGGTGCTATTGCTCCTCTGGAAAAATTAGCAGCTTTAGTGCCTGATAATGAGGAGTATCAAGTAGTTTTGCAACAGTTGAAAGAAGCTCAAAAACAAGCTCAAGCAGCATCTTCTCCTACTGAACCAGAAGCAGTTGATCCTGAGTCTGATGAACCCCTCCCCCTCATTATTCCAGAAGCTCAGGAAGAATCCAACCCTTTATTAAATCCTCAAGAAAATTCTAACCCATTATTTCCTTCTGAAACTAATCCTAATTAAGTTTAAATATGGGCTTAATATTATTAAGCCCCATAACATATTTTTTGTATCTTTAGCTGTCATTCCGAGGTACGAGAAATCTCATAAATTTGGTAAAATTAGATAGTTTTTTGTTGAATCCACTGACGAAATTGTTTTAATACCAAATCCGCTTTAGAAAGTAGACATACAGTTAAGAGTAATTTAGCCAGTGATAATTGGTTAAGTTTTTGATTTCTTCGGTCATGTTTTGGAGGATACAGCAACGTAATGCGAGAACATCTTCT
>JBFRWO010000040.1:0-11560 GCA_051439625.1 Crocosphaera sp.
GTCTTCCTAAACGATATGATCTCGATTCTCTAAGTCGATCATATCGCAAGCAAGCTGAGATGCGGATTTATCCCATCTCAGCTTAACCGCTTAGAATCCAGGCGGTTTTAACCCCTGGAGAACTCAACCTCGGTTATTCCAAGCTTCATATTTATCAGGTTTAATGTCTAAAGCTTTGTTGTATGAGGCGATCGCTTCATCCAACCTTCCTAAGTCATCTAAAGCATTCCCTCGGTTATTCCAAGCTTCATGATAATCAGGTTTAATGTCTAAAGCTTTGTTGTATGAGGCTATCGCTTCATCCAACCTTCCTAAGTTACCTAAAGCTAACCCTCGGTTATTCCAAACTTGATGATCCTCTGGTTTAAATTCTAAAGCTTTGTCATAGGAGGCGATCGCTTCATCCAACCTTCCTAAGTTACCTAAAGCATTCCCTCGGTTATTCCAAGCTTCATATTTATCAGGTTTAATGTCTAAAGCTTTGTTGTATTAGGCTATCGCTTCATCCAACCTTCCTAAGTTACCTAAAGCATTCCCTCGGTTATACCAAGCTTCATGATAATCAGGTTTAATGTCTAAAGCTTTGTCATAGGAGGCGATCACTTCATCTAACCTTCCTAATGCCAATCTTAGAAAAGATACATTACATAAATTGACATCACATTTAAGCAAAAACCACGCAGTTAATGTGATAGAAGATTTGAATATATCAGGGATGATGGCTAATCATAAATTAGCGAAAGCCATAGGAGATATGGGGTTTTATGAGTTCAGAAGACAGTTAGAATACAAAAGTAAATTATATGGGTCAAAACTTGTAATAGTAGATAGGTTTTATCCTTCAAGTAAAACTTGTTCTAACTGTGGAGAAAAAAAGGACTCATTGCTATTATCACAAAGAGTGTTTTGTTGTGAAAAATGTCATTATCAAATAGATAGGGATTTAAACGCAGCAAAAAACTTGGAAAAACTAGGTCAAGCTACGGCCGAAGTTACGCCTGTGGACAAGTCAGAGCCGACTCCCTTGGATGAAGCAGGAAGTAAAATAGACTCAAACCAAGTTATCATGAGCCTAAAAACCTGATGGGTAAGTTTGAGTAAGTTTTATATAGCGGATTTTGATTTTTGATGTTGCAGAGATTCGGAGTTCCTCGGAATGACAATTATCAATTATCCATTATCAATTATCCATTATTAAATAGAATGGTAGGTTACGACGGATTTTTATAGCAATTTTCATTTGCATAGATTACAAACTCAAAGAAAAATACTCCCCACACTTCCCACCCTCCCACACTCCCCACCCTCACTAAACCGAGATTTTGATACACCCAATTGAAAACTGCTAATGGCCGTCTAACCCACCCTACAGATTAATTGTTGCGTTTCAAACTTTTAACTAAAGCTTTAAACTGTTGCCTTAAATAGTCAACATTTTGGTCATTATTTCCGTATCGCCAACTTACATAAGCTGAAGAAATTTGATCAATAATTTCTGCTTGTTCTTGGGGATGTTGTTGATAGGATACATTAACGTATTCTAAGGGAGTTTGTGCAGGATGTTTAGGATAACCTTTTGCTTTAAAGACACTCAACATTTCTGCGTATAATTTTGCCATAGGTGGTAATTTTGCTAGGTGACGATAATAACCCAATTTCTTTAACTGTCCCCAACCTAACCAACCTAACAAACCCAAAAATACCGCTAATAAAAGTCCAACTAATGTCCCCACTAAACCACTGGAAATAAACCGCCATAACCCAACTAAAAAGCTAATAAAGCCAACAATTATTTTAGTCCAAATAACGTTTAAAAAGTTAGCTACAGGAGAAGGCAACCATCCCGCTATTAAATTCCAAAATTGCTTTAAAACCGTAAAAGTTTGCTCTTCTTCTAAAGAAGGGGGAAATAAATCATGGCCGGGAATCGCATCAAACCCATACCAACCAAAATGAGGAAAATATACCTCAGTTAAAGCATAAGCATCCGTATTTTTGACCACATAAAAACCAGTCAAAGGATTAAATTTGCCAGGGACAAAACCAACCGTTACCCTAGCAGGAATACCCACCGAACGTAACATAATTGTTAACGCAGTAGCAAAGTGATCTGGATTACCTCCTTCCTGTTTAAATAAGAAAGATTCAACTAAATCTTCACTTTCATCAAAAAAGGGTAAATCTTCTCGAATTTGATATTGTTGTTTAACCGCTTGAGTTAAGAATAAAACCTTTTCATAGGTTGAGTTAAAAGGGTTTTCTGTTTTACTTAAAATTTGTTCGGTTTTTTCCCGTATTTTTTCTTCAATTTCTGAGGGAATATCGAGATAAGTTGCTTTAATTTTATCAGAATAATCTTGAGGAGATTTTTGTAATTCAGTGCGATCGCGATAGGGAACATCAGAGACAACTGTATAGGTTAATCCTTCTACTAAACCAACAGGTGATCGCAAATTATCAATATCATCAACCCCTATTTCTTGTGCTGGAAAATAAAGATGTTTGGGTACAGAAAGAGTAGGAACAATATTAGGTAAATCAGCAACTGCTGTGTAGCTTTGGATTATTCTTTTTGTTCTCATTGCAGTAGTAGGAAAACGTAAGAAAAATTTATAAGCCCATCTTTCTCGTCTAATAGTCTTAAAATCTTCATCATTAGTGATTTCCCATCCTTGTCCCGTATAATGATCAAAAGACAAAGCTTTCCAAAAACCAGGAGATTGCGAGCGCACTCTCATAACAACTTTAGGAGTCATTTCTCCCCGTAAGTTTTGATTTATTTTAGTATTAAATCCATAATAATAAGTGTCATCAACTCTCCCTTTTCCTTCAGATGGATTATTATTTTCTCCTTGTCCATTTCTTCCTTCTCCTTCGTTTTTATTATCGTAACCTGGGTTCATAATTCCCTTATTTTGTACCCCAAATTTTTGACTATCGGCATCCAATGGACTATCAACGGGAAAGGTTTGTAATTGATAGCCTGGAAATCTTGGCATCAGGGTAAAAATGCTTAAGCCAAATACTAAAGTAATGGCAATTAAAATACTAAGACTTTTCAAAGAAACTGGAGAATATTTAGCCTTCTTTTTCGATTTTTTAGATGATTTAAACAGCGATTTAAACTCTTTATCAATCACGTCTAATCCTAAACGTGAGCGATAATCTAAGACCAATGTGGGAATGGCTAAGATTAAGAATAATAATAACCAGGGAGCAAAAGCAACCGTCTGGGAAATAGTTCCGGCAACCCCTAATAAAATTAGTCCAATAACCATTGAATAGCCTAAATCTTTACGCCTTGGTAAATCAAAACTATGTAAAACTTGTAATTGAACCAATAATTCTGCTAAAACTAAACGGCTATCATTAAGACTTCCTGCTAAGTTAATCAGAAAGAAACAAAGTACCGCTAACATAGCAATAGCTAAGAAAAATTTGAGGATAATATTGCGATGTTGACGACGGTTCCAACTCCAAACAGCACCAATAATACTTAAAGGAATAGCCCAGAAACTCATCTGCGTTCCGGCAGCAATATCTGTTGCAATAATACCGACAATTACTAAACATTGCACTAAAGCACGAAAAATAACAGATTCTTCTGTTTTTACAGGGGACGCAGATTTAATTTGTTGGCGAAATTGTTGATATAAAGAGGATGATTGTGTCAAGGTGTTTTTCATACAATAAGCAACGTCCAACGTTGTCAAAAGTTTAGATGTTTTGACAAACTAAATATTCATACCCTGAGTTTGACCTCAAAACTAGAATTTTTCCTAGACCGAACTCAGGTTAATAGATAGCCTGTGATCTAAGAATTCCCAATATTTCCAATTTTGCTGCAAAATGTTAAGCAATAATTTCCGGTTGGCTGTATCAATATCTGCTACTTCAACCAGAACCGTCGGCAGTATTCTGTCCACAGGCTAAAACGGTACGAAAAAGTCTTACACTAAGAGGATAGTAAAACCATAAATTATGAGGACAGATTACAATGGATGCTGACACCAACAAACTCAAAAAAATGATCGAACGAGCTTTAGCCGATGGCCGCTTATCTCGTCAGGAAGATGAAGACATTAAAGCTGCGATCGCCGCCGATAATAAAGTAACAGAAGAGGAAATGAAATTATATCGAGAATTACAACAAATGGTCTTTGAAGGGGATCTAAAAATTGATGATTAAAAAAGGAAAAAGTTTACTTGCTTTCCAAACGAAATAAAAAGATCATCAATGCGACAACCCCTACCTGTAAAGCCAAGTTAGGTAAAGCGGTTGTCACATCTTTTCCTGCGGCCAACTGCGCTAAAAACACTAACGCTCCCACAAAACCCGATGCAGCAAAGGCAATATAGAAAAATTTCCTCAAGCCTTTATAGGGGGCTTTTGCTTCTGCTCTTAACGCAGCGTACTTTTGAGGATCAAGTTGAGGACGGGACTTTTCGGGGGGCTTATCCATCAGCTAATTCCATTGATACAGGTTAAAGTATGATACATTATTAAGGCAATCATTATCCAGGCCACGTTAGCTCAGTTGGTAGAGCACATCACTCGTAATGATGGGGCCGCGAGTTCAAGTCTCGCACGTGGCTTTATATTATCTAAAATGGGGTTAGAAAACTTATAATCTTTAAAGGTTCAAGTCCCATACCTAGCCTGAGTCAGTCAAATGTTAAGTTTAGATTGAGTACCAGGATAATCTCGAAAATCAGGGACACCATAGGTATGTAGAGCTAACTTTAGGAGTTACTACCCTGACACTCGTGCGACCTCATAAGCCCATAAAAATTGATTTGAATCAAGAATATCCCTGTCCCTGTCGGCGAAGAGGACATCTTTTACCTATTGTCTTAACAGAAGCCTTTGGCTGCGATCGCTGTCAGCAAATTTTTGTAGTGGAAGAAAATGGGCAAAACATAGAACAATTATCTTCCAGTTATCCTTATAAGCGAATCTGGCGTTGGACAGGCTACCGTTGGTTAATTATCCGCCCAGGATTAAGAGACGGCTACCTACCTATCATGACGGGCATGATGGTAGTAATATTAATTGGATGGTTTTTGTTGGCATTACAATCCTCTTTAGGGCCAAGCATGATCATTGGTATCGCTTTGGCCGGTTTATTCCTGGTATTGCCAGCAATTATCTTCTGGTTAGCCTATCGACGTTAAGGCAAATTGTATGACCATTAAAAGTTCTCCTAACTGGCTGTTAACATCGGTTGAACGCTCGTATCATGCTTATTTGGCTTTAGAAACCAGTGACAGCCTCGATCGCTCTCTCGGAATCAAAGCAATGGCCAAAGGGATACGGCGTTCTTTTGATGCGATTCTGGAGGCGAACACCCTGGATCTGGAAATGAGTCGAGAAATGGCGGTTCCAGACATATTGATTGACTGGTTAAAATTAACCCCGGAACGGTTAAACAAAACCGTTGAGATTCTGGAATCTTTGGCCGAACTCCCTGATCCTATCCAACAAGTATTCAACGCTCCCTATAGGCTAAATATGGCAGGAACCTATTGTCAATTAAAGCCTTTAGGGGTCGTTGCTTTGGTTTACGAGACCTTTCCCGAGTTGGGGGCGATCGCTGCGGGATTTTGTTTAAAAACGGGTAATAGCTTAGTTTTACGGGGGTGTAATTCTTCGACCCATTCCAATCAGGTGATCGCAGACATCCTACAAACCGCCCTAAAAGAAACGGAACTGCCTACAGGGTGTTTAGAGGTACTTTCGGCAGAAGAAGGGGCTTCTATCCAAGATTTAGTGACGCAGCATCAATATCTCAGTTTGGTTGTTCCTTATGGCCGTCCTAGTTTAGTTGAACAAGTTACTCAATGGTCAACGGCCCCTGTGTTGAAGTCTGCTATGGGTAATTGTTATTTATATTGGTCCCCTACGATAGATTTAGAAATGGTTCGTTGGGTGATTCTTGATAGCCATAGTAGTCAACCAGATCCGGTTAATGCGATCGAAAAGGTATTAATTAGTCCTAACCAAAATCCTTCAATTTTAGTGAGATTGTTCAACATTTTACAGGAAGAAGGATTTGAATTACGAGGAGATGAGAGGTTATTAGAAGAGTATAAGGAGCATTTAAAACCGGTCAAAGGGTCGGAATGGAGTACGCCCTATTTAGATAAAATTATTGCTTTTAAGATGGTTGATAATTTATCTGAAGGGATTAGTTGGATGAATCAATATAGTAGTGGTCATGCAGATTGTTTAGTTACTGATTCTTACACAGAAAGTCGTCAATTTGCGACAGAAATTGATAGTGCTTTAGTATATATTAATAGTTCCCCTCGTTTTGATCGTCATCCCACTCATGGGGAGTCTTTGTTTTTAGGAGTTTCTAATCAAAAAGGTCATTATCGTGGTTTAATTTCCTTAGAAACGTTTACTACTCTTAAACAAGTGGTTCAAGGACAAGGGAAACAGTGTTCTTAGTTCTTAAATGTTTTTCTTATCTTGTTCTAAGTTTTGAGAAACATAGCGAAAACAAGGAATTTGCCAGCAATTCTCATTAAACTCTCTTATTTCATAAGTTGTATTTGAGCCTTTTCTTTTGTCTGGTAAATTATTCAATTGAAGAGAAAGAAATTCAATTAACTCTGATGGCGATATGGTAACCGGCAATATTCTCATATAATTCTACACTTTTAGACTATTAGCTCTGAAATGACAAATAAAAAAGGGATTCTCTCTGTTGAAATACCCCCTTTAATATTGTGCTATTATTAAGTTGTAGTGATTAGTTGTTAGCTTCAGCGATCGCAGGTGTTTCGGTTCTTTCTTCAGCTAATTCAGCTAAGGATTCAGCGACGATATCTTCAAAGGTTTCACCCACATTAGCAATGACTCCTTTACCTTTTTCATAAAGGACAACTCCACCTTTAATCGTTGCTTTAGCGATGGGTTTAGCTGCTTTTCCTGCAACGGGAATTAACACAGGAAGTAAAACAATAGCAGTAATTCCAGGAATACCGAGGTCTTCTGCAATATCTTTAAGACCGAGTTGGGGAACTAAATCTTTAAGTGTCATAAGTATTCACCTCTTTAACTTTCTCATAAACTTTTCTTTACCTCTCATTTCTAGTGTAACTCTCTTTTGTTTAACGGTTAGAGGTTTCTACTAAATATTGGCTAAATTGTTAGTTTTTTTAATAAATCTTAATATATTAATTGATAACTTCTAGCAATAGTTATTAAAAAACATTAAACATAATAATAAAAGTAACTATAATTTCTTCTTGTATTATACCGAATTTGGCTGAAGAGATTGGATTAAGTTTAATATTCAACTGGTAACTGCTAACCGATAACTGCTCACTGATTCAACCATAACTGAACTTTTCCCCCTTGACAACCAGTCAATAATCTTTTTCCATCTTGAGTAATAGCAATTGCTTGTATCCCTTTTTCATGGGCCTGCCAACTATATAATAATGCTGCTGTTTTCAAGTCCCAAACATAAATTTTTCCTATTTCATCTCCGGCCAATAAATAAGAAGAGTAGAGACAAAAAGTTTGTAAATTTCCTAAATGTCCTGTCAAAGTTTTTAATAATTTTCCTGTTTGAATATCCCACAATTTAATAGTTTTATCTGTACTTCCACTGATAATTATTTTTCCATCTTCACTAATAATTAAAGTTCTGATAGAACCTTCATGACCGGTTAAAGTTTTGATTAAGTTATCACCTGTGAGATCCCATATCCTTAAACTTGTGTCTATACTACCACTAATTAACAATTTACCATCGGGACTAATAGCTAAACAAGAAACAGCTTTTGTATGTCCAAATAAGGTTAACCAAGATTCTCCTGTTAAGAGATTCCAGAGTTTAATTTTATTGCTACCACTGGCAATAAAAGAATGCTCTCCTAAGTGTATTGCCAAGGTTTGGATGGGTTTTTTATGTCCTAAGAAAGTTTGATAAATTTTACCGTTAGATAATTGCCAAATCTTAATATAACTGCGTTCTTCTGTGGTTTCGCTACTGGCTATAAATTGTCCATTTTTACTCAAAGTTACTGCTGATAGTTGACCTGAGTATCTACCTAAATCATGTTGCAGAGATAAGATAGATTTTTGATAATTACCATGCCATACTTCTAAGAAATTAGCGTCTCTTTGAGTAATTACTTGATACCCTCGACTATCAATTTTTAGAGATAATACTTTTTGACAAATTGTGTTAATTGTTCTTTGTAATTGAAAACTATTAAATTGGGTTTTTTCCAAGACAATATCAGGAGATGGTCTTGTTAAATAATCAACAGTTTCTCTTATTTCTTGGGTTTTTTCTTGTTCACTCAAATGGGATAAACACTGTTTCAGATGGTTTAAATAATCTTGATCTCTTGGGGAAAGACTATGAAGAACTAAGGATAAATTTTCTGAGGATAATGTTATTAATTCTGGCTGCTGTTGTCGCCAACAACTAAAAGAATAAAGCAGGGGTTCAACCGCCCAATTTTGATCAGGCCACTGCATTAAACTCTCGGCTAATTTTAGGGCTAATTCTGGTACATCATGGGGAGATTCATGACCAAAAACTGTCAATATCTCTTCGTAAAATGAGATAGTTATATCTAAAAGATTGGCCTGAGATTGAAACTGGGGAAAGGCTTCCCCTAAAGACAATAACCACAGAGGTAAATGAGGAGGAATATTATCATTAATTAAATAATGAATATCGGCTACCCAACCCCCTAATAAACAGTATAAAATACTTAAAAATTGACATAATGATTCATAATCTTGTTGTTCAAATTGATAGTTAACTTGCAATTGGTCTAGTTTTATTCCTTGTACATCCAACTTTTCTAGTTCTGCAAATAAACAATAATTATCTTCACAAATTCCACCTAATCTTTGTATATCTTCTGGAGATTTTCCTAACTGTAATAGTTGATTGCGAGTGTCTTGCCATTGTTTAACTTTTGTTTTTACTAATTCTCTTAAAAAACTTTGATAATTGAGGCTAAAAATATTAGCATAATGATATTTTTTAGCATTCTTTCTCCAATAAACTAAATTAAATTTAATGTTTTCTCCCTGAATTTCTGTCTCTAAAATTAAACAAGAAATTGAATATAATTTTTCAAATAATAATTGAATACTGGTTTCTCCATAAAAATTATCATGATCCCATAATCCCCCCATAAAACTAATACCTTTATTTGGCATTTGTAGGGAGTAGTTTTTTTTAACAAATTCCCGTAAATTTTGGGAAAGTCTTTGTTCACAGTCCGATGGTTGAAGGTTTAAAGATAAAAATTCTGGAAATGTTTGCTTAGGAGTAACAACAAAAAATAATAAATTATGACCATCATTAGCCACTTTTTGTAATAGTTTCTCTGAGGATAAACGTAACGGCCAAGCTTTTTCTTCTTCAGCAAAACTTCTCTGATATGCGTTTTTTTCTGCCAAGACTGAGGTAGGAAATGAGTCCTGTTCTCCAACTTCCTCATTAACTATATTGTCTTGAAAAGTTAAAGACTTAATAGCATTTTTGGCCTGTCTTTTATGGACTTCTGTAATTTCTTCTTGAAACACTTCTAACCAATTATTAATACCTGTATAAACCATACTTGTCAATACAGGTTTACTCGCTTTGATGAATAAGTTGATCCACTGTTCCATGAAACCTTCAGACTCTTTTGAGAACGTTTATCATTATTGCATTTTTTTTTGGTTTTGTCTGTCCAATGTAGTGTAAACTACATTAAGATTTGCTCCTGTAAATTCAGCATAAAAACTTAAGCAACATAACGAACAATCTCCACTTCTGCACCTTTATTAACAGCATCTTCAGCTTTATTTAAAACTTCCTCTGTTACTGATTCACTTAAATAATATTCACCACAATTATCACAAATATCTGCGGGAACTTGTTTTAAAATAACAAGACAATTATCTCTTTCTAAAGTGACAGTAACTAAACCTGGGTGAGTTTTTCCATGTTTACAAATCACACATTCCATAACAATTACCTCCGTAAATAACTAGGAAATGGATGATCATCAGGCTTTTCTTCAATAATTTCTCCATAATTAATTACTTGTTTTACCTCCTGTTTACTAATGCGTCTAAAAAACATTTGTTGGATAGCATGACGGGAAAAAACTAAATTATCACAGTTCAAAGTCTTACTCCTATTAACTTAAAGGAAAAAAGTTCTGAACATAAGTAGAAATGATAATTTCTCCCCAAAATAAACTTAAAATTGCACCCAAAGCTAAAAACGGACCAAAAGGAAAATGCTGGAGACGGCCAATAAATCCTAACACCATTCCACCTATCCCAAAGAAAGAACCGAGAAAACAAGCTAAAAAACTCGTGACTAACAGATATTTCCATCCTAACCAAGCACCTAACATGGCAGCTAACTTAGAGTCTCCTCCTCCTAATGCTTCTTTCCCGAAAACCCAGGTCCCAGTCCATCGAATGATACAAAATAACCAGATTCCCAAGACAGCACTAGCGATCGCTGTCATTAAATAATCAGGGGTTTGAGCAGCTTGCCAACCCATTATCCCTTGAAAAATCAAGCCTAATATTAACCCTGACTTGGTTAACTCTTCGGGTAAGGTCATAGTATCAAAATCAATCATAGCAAGAGCTACTAACCAACTAATTAACACCCAATAAGCGATAGTTGTTAGGGTAAATTGATATTGCCAAAAGACCAAACAAAATAATAAAGCTGTGATGGTTTCTATTGAAGGATAACGCACCGAAATCGGTCCACCACACCAACGACAACGGCCCCGTAACCATAACCACCCCAATATGGGGACATTCTCTGTTTTCCCTAACCGATGTCCACAATGGGGACAACGAGAAGGAGGATGGGTTAAAGAGAGTCCTGCCGGTAAGCGATAAATCACAACGTTGAGGAAGCTACCGATACAAGCACCAAAAACAAATACAAAAGGAAGGGTAATGGCAGCAATTAATAAATCCATTATTCAGTTACCAGTTAGCAGTTATCAGTTATAAGTTCTCACTGTTCACTCCTTACCCACTACTATTCTATAATTAGGTGCAATAAAAATCCTATTCTAAAAATCATGAGTTCTAATTCTCCTATTCGTGTTGCTGTGGTGGGAACCGGTTTTGGTCAAGCTATTCATATTCCTGGGTTACAACATCATCCTCGTACTGAGTTAGTAGCGGTTCACAATAGAGACTTAGGCAAAGCAAAAGCGATCGCCGATAAAAATAATATTCCCTATGCTTTCCATAACCTGGACAAACTCCTCGCGATGTCCGATCTCGATGCAGTTACTTTATCCACTCCTCCTTTTTTGCACTACGACATGGGGAAACAAATATTAAGCGCAGGGAAACACCTTCTGTTAGAGAAACCTATGGCCATGTCGGCCCAAGAAACTAGAGAGTTATATCATCTAGCAGCGCAAAATAATCTAGTAGTTACAGCAGATTTTGAGTTTCGTTATGTCCCTGCTTGGCAACTCTTGGCCGAAAAGTTACAAGAGGGGTATATAGGACAACGCAGACTGATTAAAATTGATTGGTTAGTGG
>JBFRWO010000041.1:0-8725 GCA_051439625.1 Crocosphaera sp.
GTGGTAGAAAACTGATGATCTTCGAGGAAAGCAACCCGTGATTCTAAGTTATCTACCCGTGATTTTAGGGCTAGTAATTCTTGTTCAAATTCTTGGGCCAACCGCTTTAATTTTTCGATATCTTCCCGTAAAACAGCCACATTTTCTTGTAATAACCGTTCGATGGTGTTTAAACAAGCGTTTAAACCGGCAGCAAATTCCCAACGAGAGGTTGCTCGGTTGCCTCGGAAGGTGCGATCTGGATAACCAACAATACAACCGTAACGCTCTACTAAACTTCTTAATGCTTCGTAGGCCCAGTCTGTGGGAGAAACGTCTCTTAACTCAGAAATACTGGTAACTTGGGACATTCCATCCCCATTGGTATTATCCCGAAACTGTTTACTGGTGTCTCGGTTTAAAGGAGTTGTCAGAGTTGGACGATTTTGTAGAACCCCTAATGCTTCTTCTGGGGAAATGATTTCCCCTTGGGGTTGGTTCAGTTGACTTTTATCCGGAGCAGCGATCGCACTTTGAGCAGCGATCATCGATAAGGTTGCTAAACTGGATGTTATTTTCAGACATTGGGAAAATAATTTCCGCATTTTTCCGTTCCTCACGCCTAAAAGTAATAAGCCTAATTGTTTTTTGGAGACAATTTCGGCTACTAATACTAATCTAAGGGTTGATTAAGGGAATATGGTCAAATTATCATCTTTTGTTATCATTTCAGCTTATCTCCCCAGTCTCCCAGTCTCCCCATCTCCCAGTCACCCAGTCACCCAGTCTCCCCACACCTCCCACACCTCCCACACCTCCCACACTCCCCAAACTCCCCACACCTCAACCGCGATGACCTGTAACAATATAGGAGACACGCTGAGCAATATTAGTAGAGTGATCAGCCATTCTTTCTAGATGACGAATCATCAGAGCAAGGAGTAAAAACGGTTCAATCACCCCTGGAATATTGCGCTGATAAGCTAAATGATGATAAAGCTTATCGTAAGCATCATCTACGGTATCGTCTAACTTTTTCACCCGTTTGCCGGCCCCTGCATCCAAGTCAGCCAAAGCGACTAAACTGGTAGCTAACATCATTTGAGCATGATTAGACATCATGGCAACATCCCCCATACAGTCCTGGGGTTCGTAGGGGAATAATTTAACGGCAATTTCGCCTAAATCTTTGGCATAATCTCCGATGCGCTCTAAATCTCTTATTAATTGCATAAAAGCACTCAACAGACGTAAATCTTGAGCAACGGGAGATTGTAGTGTCATTAATGTGGCGCAGTCTAACTCAATTGTACGATAATAACGGTCAATTTGTTTATCCAAAAGAGCAATTTTATGAGCAGCGTCAATATCTCTTTCAAACAAAGCTTGATGACTGAGTCGGAAGGATTCTTCGACTAAGGTTCCCATGCGCAATACTTCTTGTTCGAGTCGTTTCAAACAACGTTGAAAGTAGGTATTTTCGGGATAATTATCTGGGGAAGAGAGATTCACAACACTATTGTTGACATATACTTAATACGACTTTATAAAAAAATTTAAACCTATATCTACCATAGTCCTTTTTCTATAGTAGTTACAACAAATTGCAACATAAATTTAGTTTCAGACTGTTTAGTTTAACTAAAAGAAGTTAAGAAATCACCAAGAGTTCAAGGGGTTTTGGTTAACATAACTTTTATCCAAGCCCCTCCTGTATCGGGATGGTTTTCGGCTGTAATTGTTCCCCCGTGAGCTTCGATAATTTCTTGAACGATTGCTAGACCTAAACCACTTCCTGATCTGATAGATTCACTTTCTATATTTTGTCGAGTGCGAGAAGTATCTCCTCGATATAAACGATTAAAAATATGGGGTAGATCCTTTTCTAAAAAACCTACTCCTTGATCGAGAATATTAATTTCTATTGTTTGATTATCCTGATTATCTCTAAGGTTGACTAAAATTTCACTGTTATTAAGACTATGTTTGATACTATTATCAAGAAGATTTATAAAAACTTGAATTAGACGAGAGCGATCGCCAGAAAATTGTAATACTTTCGCGCCAGAAATACTTAAATTAATTTGTTTTTGTTGGGCCAGGGGTTCTACTACTTGCCAAGCAGCTAATAAGATATCATTTAATTCTAATAGTTCTAAACATAAACTTTGGTGAGGATTTTCTTGTATTTGGCTCAATTCTAACCAATCTTCAACTAAATGAATCAGACGTTGGGTTTCTTGTCCCATTTGCTTGGCCCGACGACTTTCAGGGTCTGCTAAACGTCCTTCTAACCACTCAGAAATCAGAGCAATGGAGGTTAAGGGGGTGCGTAACTCATGGGTGAGATCGGATAAAGCGTGATCGCGACTACGGGATAATTCCACTAGGGGTTGTTGGTTGTGAATATAAACAACAACTTGCCCTTGGGGTAGGGGATAGCTAAACCCTTTTAAAGCTACAGAACTGCTATTTAGGTTATTTTTGGGGTAATTCTGGTTTTCATCGCTCACAGGTACATAATTAGCGGTGTAGAATGTCCATTCATTAACTTGAGGAATTTGACTTTGCCTCGTTTGTTCGATTAGTTGATCTAGTTCATAAGAGCGAACTAACTCCAGCAATAAACGAATTTGCCCGGGTTGCCAGCGATCGATTTGCAACAAGTTCTGAGCTTGTTGATTACACCATAGTAACTGATTTTCTTCATCTACCCGTAAATAAGCAATGGGGGCGATCTCGATAATCTGCTGTTTTAGGGCTAATTCTTGCTCTTGTTTGTGGTATTGTTCTTTAATATAGCCAATTTCTCTCTTAATTAGAGTTATGACGGGCAAAGCTCCTAATAAATCTTGTGTATCAGGGGATAGGGTTAAAATATGTTTTAATTGAGCTTTTAGGCGATAACGGTTCCAGAGTAGGATGGTTATGCCTAAGAGAAAGCCAAAAATAAATGAGTACAAAATTACATCAAGGGTTTGACAGCAGTTTTCAATTGAGTTTATCAAAATTTGGGTTAACTTAGTGTTTGGGGAGACTGGGAGACTGGGAGACTGGGAGATGGGGGAGTGTGGGAAGTGTGGGAAGTGTGGGGAGAAATTTTAGAAATACTTATTAATTGATAATTAGTTATTAATTTGTTTGAAAATATTGCCTTTCAATGATAAACATCAAAAGTTTCATTTTTGTATTCTCTTTTTTATTACAAAATTATCCATTATCCATTATCCATTGTTAATTCTACTTAAATTATGTCTAATACTAAAAATAGTAAAATTCCTCTTATAATTGCTCACCGTGGTGCCAGTGCTTTTCGTCCTGAACATACTTTAGAAGCTTATGAATTAGCAATTGATTTAGGTGCAGACTTTGTTGAACCTGACTTAGTTGTAACGAGAGATCGAGTATTAGTTGCTCGTCATGAAAATGAATTATCGGGAACTACCAATGTAGAAAAAATTGATAAATTTTCTGAAAGAAAAACTACTAAAATAATTGATGGTAATTCTGTAACTGGATGGTTTGCAGAAGATTTTACTTTGGCGGAATTAAAAACCCTTAGAGTTAAAGAACGTATTCCTAATATTAGACCCAATAATAAACAGTTTGATGGATTATTTCAAATTCCCACTTTCAAAGAAATTATTGATTTAGTTAAAATAAAAAGTAAACAAATAGGTCGTCATATCGGTATTTATCCAGAAACTAAACATCCAACTTTTTTCGCCAAGGAAGGAAATTTTTTCACAGGAATTGAACATAATAATTTCATCAATATTTGTCTAGGAGAGTTACTTATTAATACTTTAGTGACAGAAAAATTTACTAATCCTGATTGTATTTTTATTCAGTCTTTCGAGTTTGAGAATTTGCTTGAACTAAAAACAAATATTATGCCTAAATTCGGTGTTAATCTTCCTTTAATTCAACTTTATGGTTCTACTATTTTGCCAGCAGAAAATAGTTTTCAATATCCTTACGATATGATCTATAATTTTAGTCAAGGGGTGGATATATTAGATATTTATGGGGAATTATTTAATAGCTATAAAAACAGTTTATTCGATAATTTAATAGGATATGGCTATCTAAATAATCTCGATACGTTACAATATATTAGTAAGACTTATGCTGATGGCATTGGGGTGTGGAAAAACAGTATTTTACCTCGTGTTTCTATTAATTCGATAGATAAAAATAGTAAAATAACGACGAAATTAACAGGAGAAATAACTTCTTTTGTACAAAATGCTCATCAAGCAGGATTATTAGTTCATTCTTATACATTACGTCCAGAAGAAGAGTATTTAACTTTAAATATAGACGAAACAGTACAAACAATTACAGAAGAAATTGAAAAATTAATTAACATTGGAGTTGATGGTTTTTTCTGCGATGATCCTACGAGTTGTCGTAGAGTTTTAGGGCAAATTTAGAATTTTAACCTTTATAAGAACCCGCCGTTAACGACGGGGTTTAGGTTTAAATAAATAGATCAAACCTCGTATCCAAAATGACCTAATTCTTGACCAGCAATATTGTTAAATACTTCAATTTCTTGCGGTAAAAGTTCTTTTTTGTAACGTTGAATACTGGAATTATTAATATTAGAAGAAAGTTTGGCAGACACAGGGGTTTTAATGTTTGTGATAGCATTATTAGAGTATTTACCAGGTTCTAACTGTTGAGGATGATAGGTTTCTCCGATAAAAGACATCATTGCTTTAATAGTTGTTTCTGGAGTGGAGGCTAAAGCTTCATATTTAACGTCTAAAATGTTATCTTTTTTCCCTGATTTTATTCTACTCCTAAGACATTTTCGCCAATATTTTGCATAGCGTTTAACATCACTTCCTTGAACAACATTCTTATGATATTTTGCCGAACAATAAGCATCCCTGCCATCCCGTACCATGTGAATAAATTTAGAATTAGGAAAATATTTAGTTAAAAATCCTAATTGTAAAACGTGCTGAGGGGTTTTTTCTACATAATATTTAGCCTCTGGATAGTTACTCAAAATATTATGGGTAAACAAATCAAAAAACTCGACAATATCATGACATTTTTGCCTCATTTCAGTCATTTCTTGTGGTTTAATTCCCTTATATTTAAAACTAAAAATATCATGATAGGTAAAAAATGCCGTTTCGTAGCCTGGTCCAACTAAATAAAGATGAGATGTTAAAATTAATTTAGCTAAAGTTGTGCCAAGAAGTGGCGCACCTAAAACAAAAATATGTTTTTGATTAGATATTTTTTTCGGAAAACGCCACATAACGTTTTTGGGTAAATGAGAAGGATTTTTGAGAAATTGATTAATAATTTTCGGTAAAGTCATTTGTTTTTTCCTCATTTAATACTATTACAATATCGTTCAATTAATAAAATAGCAACAATATCATCGATAGGACGAGGAGGGTTGCGCATTCC
The DNA here is from genome assembly GCA_051439625.1 of Crocosphaera sp. GTDB lineage: Bacteria > Cyanobacteriota > Cyanobacteriia > Cyanobacteriales > Microcystaceae > Crocosphaera. The sequence goes on from JBFRWO010000041.1 coordinate 5,413, forward strand.
TTGGGGAAGGAGACGCATTAACCCTTGAGGGGGATACATTTCCCAATAGCGATCGCGCGCTTCTAGGGTACTATTTCGTTCGTCTATAAGTTCAATGGGAATAGACAATAATAACTCGTTTTCTAAGCGTTTTTTCCACTGTTTAGAGGTGGTTTGATTTCCCATAACTAACAAATTAACAGAAAACTGTTCAATAAGACTGTTCAGGGTTAAAATAGCTTGAGAAGATGCGACAACTTGATGATAATAAATGTTACCTTTCTTATCAGTAATAGCTACACCACATTTATCCCTTCCTGGATCAAATCCTAATATTTTAGATAACTTTTCTTGCTTCATAATTCTCCATCTGTTTCTACAATAATGTCTCCATCTCGAATCCCGAATAATTTTAATTTCAGGGGTCCGATAGTTTTACTATCTTCCATAGCAATAGCTTTTAATTCATCTAATCCATCCTCATATTGCTTAATTTTTTCTATGAAGTCCACAATAGTTTTCAGTCTACCATCTCCCACTTGAATTCCCCCCAAAACTCCAGAACGACGGGCGCGAAATTGAGTAGCAGAGAGTAATAAATCTAACCTTTCTTGGATAATTTCATCAGTCAATTCTAAAGAGTCCATTGAAATAATAGCAATGGTTTCTCCCTGACTAAAAATTTTCTGATTGAGAGCAATATCAGCAAAAACTCTCACTTCTCTTTCTCCTTCCACATAATTACCAGCAGCAATAATTCTCACAACATATTCTTGTCCATCTTGTAACTTTTTAACTAATTGTTGAACCTGTCCCTGAGTAATTTTCACAACTCTTTCATCCGGTTTAATATTCTCTTTTCCCACTAATTCAATAGCTGCTCTATTGGCCTGTCTTAGTAGTTCATCCACCACATCAGTCCCTGCTTTTGGTTCCACTAAACGCACTGCACCAATAGATAAAACTTGACCTCTAACAATAGCAATTTGTCTTTCTCTCAACTCTTGATAAGTCTGATAATACTGTTCTAAAACTGCCACTTGTCTTTGTAAATAACTAGATTCTCTTTCCAATTGTTTTAAACGAACTTCTCTTTCTCTAAGAGCCTGATCTTTTGCATCAATAGCTTGATCAAGTTTAGTAATTTCAGCATCTCTACGATTAATTTCTGCTTGCAGGGTACTTTGTTGTTTTTCTAAACTTTGAAGGCGTTTTTGTCGTTCATTTAAAACACGAGTTTGTTCAGCAATTTGAGCTTTACCTTTAGTTAATTCTTCATCTCTTCTACTAACTTCCTGTTTAAGTTGATTAACTTCTTGATCTAATTCTATTTTGTCTTGTCTCAGTTCCTTTCTTTCGTTAAGTAGGGTTTGAATATCGGCTTTTAATTGAACCGCTTGACCAGAAACCGATTTAAGTTGTTCTTTAGCTTGGTTAAAATTATTATTAGTAGTTTGTAACTTTTGTTCAACGGTTTCTTGTTCTTCTTGTGTCTGCTGTAGTTTCTTTTCAACCTCTTCTTTATCAGTGCCTAACTGTTCCAAATCAGCTTTAGCAATGCGTAATTGTTTCTGAATTTCATCTAGTTGAAACAACCCTTCTCTCAGGGATTTACTAAAAGCGAGTAAAATCCCAAAAGTCAAAGCAGCGATTAAAGTTCCTGTAAAAACAGTTACCACCACCGCAGTTTGTTTAGGGCGTAGATTACCGATGGTTAATCTTGCCTTTCCCACCTTGCTACCCAAGCGATCGCCCAATGCTGCGATTAAGCCCCCTAAAATGAGAATCGATAGAATGAGGATATAAGCACTGGTCATTCGCTTTTCAAGTTAACAACAAGGTTAGGCAAATTGCTGAGAGAGGGCAACCGGGTTATGAACGGTGATTTTTTTCTTGTGAATAGAAATCATCTCTTCTTGGCGTAAATCTCCCAGAAGACGAGTCACTGTCACACGGGTTGAACCAATGGCCTCAGCGATAGCCTGATGGGACAATTTTAAATCAATGCGAATCCCTTCGGGAGTAGGTACCCCAAAGTCTCGACATAAAATTAACAAAAAACTGACCAAACGGGAACCCATATCTCGGTGAGCAAGGGTTTCGATCATCATTTCTGTTTGCAAAATTCTTGAGGATAGCCCCTGGAGCATTAAAATGGACAAATCAGGGTGACTTTTGAGAGCTTGTTCGACTTGTTCAATGGGAGACGACAATAACTCCACAGGGGTAAAGGCCACCGCGTGGTAAAAGCGATCTGAGCGTTGTCCCGTAATCAGAGACAGCACCCCAAAGACACTATTTTCTCTCAACAAGGCTACAGTAATTTCTTCTCCTGCTTCATAAACCCGAGAGAGTTTAACCGCTCCTTTGAGTAAGAAATAGACTCTTTCTGCGGGATCACCAGGAAAAAAGATAGTTTTCCCTCGATCAAAAGCTTCAACAACAGGGGGATAGGCACCGCCACTAATACGTTGGAAGACGGCAGCTAAAGGTTTATCTTGTGGTACAGACAATTCCATCACACTTTAATACAACACCGAAAAAATAAAAGGACTGACGATAATAAGGATAATTTCTAGTCCGAGATAAAAACAACACTTTAACGTATCTTCAAAGGTTTTTGCTACATTTTACCTCACAATATTGTTATTGGGTTGACACTTCCACCTTGAAGTTGAGACTGTAACGGGGGATTCTTGGTTCTTAGAAGTTATAGCAACGGCCAAGGTAGTTAGGACATTTTTTCAAACTCCAACCGAATATCAGCGCGTTACTTAATCCAATTTTCTTTCATATTTGTGCTAAAATACTCTTGTCTTCAGGTTGAAATCCCGCTTACATCGTGAAAATTCTGCTGAAATAGTGCAGCACTTTTGAGGAGAAAAGAAATAGACAAGAGCCACCGAACACTCTTTAAACAGGGCAGTAACTGATAAACATTGGTGAATGAAAACAAGAAAAAGTTTTGTCGTAAGACAGATAGGGCCGGGCAGTCCCGAATCTTGACTGAAATGTCAAAACGCTTGGAGAGCCATCCATAAGTGGGTATCTAGATAGCAACTGATCTTCTAGCAAGCTCGGGTGGAACATAACAGTGTAAGACCTAAGTATGGGAAACCAAAAAGGGCAGTTGTTAGCTCAAGAATCCACTCGCCTTTAGGCAGTGGAGTGTCAATGCCGTCATTGCCCGTTGTAATGATATTCTAAAAGTTGTTGTTTTCAATTGAGAACATAGAGGGCTATTACCTATGGAAGTTAACGATCTTGGTTTTATTGCGACTATTCTTTTTGTGCTTGTTCCCACTGTATTCTTGCTCATTTTATACATTCAAAC
>JBFRWO010000042.1:0-16297 GCA_051439625.1 Crocosphaera sp.
GATGAAAGAACATATCAAATATTTATCAGAACATTCTCCGTTTATTGTTTCTTGTATTCCCAATGCTGGTTTACCTGAGAATGTTGGGGGACAAGCTCATTATCGTTTGACTCCCATCGAATTAAAGATGGCCTTAATGCACTTTATCGAAGATTTAGGAGTACAAATTATTGGGGGATGTTGTGGTACTCGTCCCGATCATATTAAGTCTTTATCGGAACTTTCCCAAGAATTAACTCCCAAAGAACGTCATCCTGACTATGAACCGTGCGCTGCTTCAATTTATAGCACCCAACCTTATATTCAAGATAATTCTTTCTTGATTGTTGGGGAACGATTAAACGCCAGTGGTTCTAAGAAATGTCGTACATTATTAGATGCTGAAGACTGGGATAGTTTAGTTTCTTTGGCAAAAACTCAGGTTAAAGAAGGGGCGCACGTTTTAGATGTTAACGTGGATTATGTGGGACGAGATGGGGTGCGAGATATGCACCAGTTAGCCTCTCGTTTAGTGAATAATGTCACCCTTCCTTTAATGTTAGATTCCACAGAATGGCAGAAAATGGAGTCAGGTTTAAAGGTTGCTGGTGGTAAATGTATTCTCAATTCTACTAACTACGAAGATGGAGAAGAACGCTTTCTTAAGGTATTGGAATTAGCCAAAAAATATGGTGCTGGTGTTGTGGTTGGAACCATCGATGAAGATGGAATGGGACGCACCGCAGATAAGAAGTTTGAGATTGCTAAACGTGCTTATAATGCAGCTATAGAATACGGAATTTCTGCTCATGAAATTTTCTTTGATCCCTTAGCTTTACCTATTTCAACGGGGATAGAAGAGGACAGAGAGAACGGAAAAGCTACTGTTGACTCCATAAGACGCATCCGAGAGGAATTACCAGGATGTCACATTCTATTAGGTATTTCTAATATTTCCTTCGGTTTAAATCCTGCGGCCAGACAAGTTTTAAATTCGCTCTTTTTATACGAGTGTATGCAGGTAGGTTTAGACGGTGCGATCGTTAGCGCAAGTAAAATTTTACCCTTAGCGAAAATTGAAGAGGAACATCAAAAAGTCTGTCGTGATTTAATTTACGATTTACGAGAGTTTGATGGTGATATCTGTACTTATGATCCTCTGACTAAGTTAACAGAATTGTTTGCCGGGAAAACAACTAAAAAAGATGCTTCTCAAACTGCTAATTTACCCATAGAAGAACGTTTGAAACAGCATATTATTGATGGGGAAAGGTTAGGATTAGAAGATGCACTCTCAAACGCTTTGAAACAATATCCTCCTTTGGACATCATTAACGTCTTTTTATTAGATGGAATGAAAACAGTAGGGGAATTATTTGGTTCGGGACAAATGCAGTTACCTTTTGTTCTACAATCTGCACAAACCATGAAAGCTGCTGTCGCTTACCTAGAACCTTTGATGGATAAAGAAGAAGGAGACAGCAATGATAGTGGAAAAGGAAAATTTATCATTGCAACGGTTAAAGGAGATGTTCATGATATCGGTAAAAATTTGGTTGATATTATCCTCTCTAATAATGGCTATAAAGTCATTAATTTAGGGATTAAACAACCGGTAGAAAACATTATCCAAGCTTATGAAGAACATAAACCCGACTGTATTGCTATGAGTGGTTTATTGGTGAAATCTACTGCATTTATGAAAGATAATTTAGAGGTATTCAATGAGCGTGGTATTGATATTCCTGTTATCTTGGGTGGTGCAGCATTAACTCCCAAATTTGTCTATGAAGACTGTCAAAACACCTATCAAGGTAAAGTCGTCTATGGAAAAGATGCGTTCTCTGACTTACATTTTATGGACAAATTAATGCCAGCAAAAGCAGCAGCAAGTTGGGATAATTTACAAGGTTTCTCAGGAGATTATAACGGCGAAAACAGTCTATTTCAAGAAGAAAGGGGCGAAAAATCTGCTGAAAAAGTTGCTGATAAAAATGGTCAAGATGCAGATACAGAAATACCTACAGTGATTGATACAAAGCGTTCAGAAGCTGTAGAAATTATAGAACCTGCTACCCCACCATTCTGGGGAACTAAAATCCTCAAACCAGAAGAATTTGACTTAAATGAAATATTTTGGTACTTAGATTTACAAGCATTAATTGCAGGTCAATGGCAATTTCGTAAACCTAAAAACCAATCACGGGAAGAATACGAGGAATTTTTAGCTGAGAAAGTTTATCCTATTTTAGATGAATGGAAAGAGAAAGTAACCAGCGAAAATCTGTTACATCCTACAGTTATTTACGGTTACTTCCCCTGTCAGTCTCAAGAAAATAGTTTACTGATTTATGATCCAGAAATTGTTCAAAATGCTAACAATAATATACCAGAAGATTTAGAACCGATCTGGAAACTTGACTTTCCTCGTCAAAAGTCTGGCCGTCGTCTTTGTATTGCAGACTTCTTTGTTCCCAAAGAGTCAGGAAAAACAGATGTATTTCCGATGCAAGCAGTAACAGTAGGGGAAATTGCAACAGAATACGCCCAAAAACTCTTTGCTGCTAACGATTACACCAATTACCTCTACTATCATGGTATGGCCGTCCAAACCGCCGAAGCATTAGCAGAATGGACACACACCAAAGTACGTCGAGAACTTGGATTTTCCGACAAAGAACCGGATAATATCCGAGAAATGCTCAAACAACACTATCAAGGTTCCCGTTACAGCTTTGGATACCCTGCTTGTCCCAATATCAAAGACCAATATAAACAATTAGAGTTGATGGGATGCGATCGCATTAATATGTATATGGATGAGAGTGAGCAAATCTATCCAGAACAGTCTACCACCGCTATTATTACTTATCATCCTGTGGCTAAGTATTTTAGTGCCTAGTATCTCATAAAATTCAAGTAGGGGTCAACGGCCGTTGACCCCTATTTATTCGTTTATTAAGAGTACAAACTATGATTGCAGTTATTGATCAAAAGTCTATTTCTTTTGATGAATTTATTAACTGGTATCCAGAAAATTCTCAAAAGCGTTACGAATTAAATCGAGGTAAAATTGTCCAAATGCCAAAACCCAAAGGGAAGCATTCTCAAATAGCAGGTGATTTAGCTTATCATTTAGGTACTGCTTTTCGACAAGGAAATAAACCCTATTTTATCCCCAGAGAATGTATCGTTAAAATTGCTAATAATACAGGTTATGAACCAGATATTATTATTTTAGATAACAATTCAATTGATAATGAAACTCGCTGGGAAAAAGAATCAGTGATTATCCTGAGTCAATCTATTAAATTAATTGTAGAAGTTGTTTCTACAAATTGGCGTGATGACTATCTAATTAAATTAGCAGATTATGAAGCATTTGGTATTCAAGAATATTGGATTATTGACTATTTAGGAATAGGTGGAAGACGATATATTGGTTATCCAAAGCAACCCACATTAACGGTTTGTACTTTAACAGAAGGTGAGTATGAATTACAGCAATTTCGTGGTGATGATAAGCTTATTTCTGTAACATTTCCTGATTTTCCTTTAACAGTTAATCATATTTTTCAGGCAACTTAGAATATACCTTAATTATGTATATTTCTGTAGGGGTTTAATAGTGTTAAACTCACACAACGTTCCAATTTAATTATAATTTATTCTTAACTAATGATTCAAAAGAATATAAATAAATTTCCCCACACCCAGAACCAGCAACAATAGTCTGATGATCAGGACTAATAGCTACCGAATAAACATTATTTTGATGGGAAATGGAAGCTAAACATCTCTTTTCTTTTAAGTTCCATAATTTTAATGTTTTATCTTTACTTCCACTCACTAAAAATAAGTTATCTGAACTCAAAGCAATAGAGGTTACTTCCTTTGTATGACCTTCTAAAGTTAGTAACTCCTCACCTGTTTCCACTAACCACAGTTTAATCTTTTTGTCATTGCTACAACTAATAAGGAATTTACTGTTATGACTAAAAATAATGGAATAAATACCAGCAAACAAATCATAAGATCCTGTTATAATTTTATTTTTATTGTTAGTTAAGTCCCATATTATTATAGTTTTATCATTCCCATCTCCACTACTTGCTAATAGCTTTCCATTGGGACTAAATGCAACAGATAAAACATGATCAGAATGTCCTTCTAAAGAACAAATATTTTGACCACTTTCTGTTGACCATAGCTTAACTAATTTATCATGACTAGCACTGGCTAAAATTTCTTGATGAGGATGAAAAGCTATTGAATTTATTTCTTTAGAATGACCTATAAAAGAGTTAATCTCTGTTCTAGTTTCTAATGACCACAACTTAATCAATTTTTCCTTACTCGCACTTGCTACTAGGTTTTTATTAGGATGAAAAGCTACACAATTAACTGATGGAAACCAACCATCATCTTGATGTCCTTCAAAAACAATACTTGAGTGGTTCTTGATATCCCAAACCCGTACAGTTTTATCATTGCTACCACTTGCTAATAATAGACCATTGGAATGAAATGCTAAAGATTTAACTTTATCAGTATGTCCTGAGAGACGATATCCTCTTACTAGGTTTTTTTCTATCATGAATTAATCAGACTAATGAAACGTACCTTCTCATTATTCCCCAAAAACAACTTAAAATTAACACCATAACACCACTTAAGCTATATAATGATTAAGTAAACAATAAAATCATCAGTTTAAGCATGAAAGTTGTAATCATGGGTGCAGGTCCAGCAGGACTTTTGTTAGCGCATTTTTTATTATCTCGTAGTAATGATTATGAAGTTTTTATTTATGAAAAAAGAAGCGATCCCAGATCAGATAAGAATAATAAACGAGCATTTGTTATTGGGATTGGTCATCGAGGACAAACTATATTAAAAAAAATTGATGGGTTATGGCCAGCTATTAAAAATCAAGGAATTTCTGTAAGTAAATCAGGTTTTTATTCCCAAAAAAAGAAACAATGGCAAACTTTTGGACGTTATCAAAATTCTGAAGATTGCAACCTGTTAATTAATCGGAATGATTTGTGTATTACTTTATTAGATCAATTAGAGAAACGATTTAATTCTCAGGTAAATATTTGTTTTGACAGCACTTGTATTGAGACAAACTTGAGAAAAAAAACGATCACATTGAAATCCAATAATAATAATTTAGTTGAAGAAACTTATGATTTATTAGTGGGTGCTGATGGAGTTAATTCCGTAGTCAGAAAATCTTTAATGTCCCAACCTGGATTTGATTTTGAGCAATCCTATTTTAATACCATTTGGAAAGTTCTACATCTGACTAAACCTGATTTTATGGAACCAGAAACGAGTTATGTATTTAGAGAAATTACAAACTCTACTTATATTGTAGGGGCTGCTCTTCCTGAAGTCAATAATCAGATTTGCTTGTTAATGTTTTGGGATAAAAATTCAGCCCAATGGTCTGAAAATCCACCAGGGATGACTAACGAAAATGAATTTAAAACCAAGGTTAAAGAAATCTTCTTACCAGGATTAGAATTGAGTGATGAACAAGCAGAAAAATTTATGCAGCAGCGCGCTTCTTCTGTGATACAAACTAAATGTAGTCGTTATCATGATATGGAGGGAAAAGTTGTCTTAATTGGAGATGCTGCACACGGAATGTCATCCCGTTTGGGACAAGGGTGTCAAGCAGGTTTTAATGATGTTTGGGTTTTCAATCAATTACTGCAAGAAGAAAACAATAATCTTGATAATGTTTTACCTAAATATTCTCAAAAACAAGTAAAAGAAGGTCATGCAATTACAGACTTGAATGCTTATCTTTCTCCCCGTTCCAATTGGCTTATGATATTATTTAATAGTATAATGTTACTGCGAAGCAAATTACATAAAAAGCTTCCTAATTTGATTCAAAATACCCCTTTTGCTGCTGTCTCTCAAACCCTAATTCCTTATTCAGAAATTGCTGATCGCTTTCAACATTGGATGAGGTTAACTAAATGGTCTAATGAACAATTACAAGCTAAAAAGTGATTACTTATCTAATCTTTTAGATTTGATTTTTCTGCAACAGCAGCAACCAAAGAAAGAGCAAGCAAAGGTGCAGTAACAGCACGCAAAACCCGTGATCCAAGGTTAACGGGAATAAACCCAGAAGTCACGGCCTCATTTATTTCTTCTTCTGTCCAACCTCCTTCACATCCTGTAGCAATAATTAGAGAATTAGTAATTTCTGGAAGTAGATAAGTTAGTAAATGTTTGGCTTTTTTGCGTGCCACACAAATATAACAATTTTCATTAGTTTGTTTGATATTTTTTAAAGCTTCTGAAAAAGAAATAGGTTCCATAATTGTAGGAACTATTTGTCTTTCTGATTGTTCTGTTGCTTCTTTAACAATTTTGCGCCAACGTTCTAATTTATGGGAACTAGGTTTTAATAATGTTCGTTTACTAATAATAGGAATAATTGTATTAACTCCTAATTCTGTACAACTACGAATAACCTCATCAAACCCTTTATTTTTGGGTAAAGCTATCATTAAAGTAACAGTAATGGGTAATTCTGTCTGTTCTTCTAATTCTTTAATTATTTGACCGTCATCACGATTTAGTTTAACTAAATAGGTTTTATTGTGACCGTCAATAACAATAAATTCACTGTCTTCTTTTAAACGTAAAACATTTTTCAAATAATGTTTTTGTTCAGGGGTTAGTTTAATAACTTCCCCCTGTTTTTGTCCTGCTTCAATAACAATACGATAGGTCAATGATTAATAATCTACTTATTTAAAACACGACAAATTAATTTACCAACTCCATCAGATTTAAAGGGAATAGTATCTCCTTGTTGGGTAATACGATGACCTTGACGACAATCATAAATTTCGATAGGTCTTGTTTCTTTCTCAATTTTAACAGCAGCACGATATTCCCAATAATTCTTAGCACTTCGCTTGATTTTACTAATACAAATTTGCTGACCATTAATTTGACGACAAAACTCAGCTTGAGCCGATGAAACCATTATAGTCCAATTAATAACTATTAAACCAAATAGCATAATAATTTTTAACACTTTTTTATCCTCAATTGATTAAAATAAAATCAGAGTATTTTTTTCGTTTCTCATGAAATCAAAGATAACACAATTAACTCATAATTTAGTTTTAATTGGTGGTGGTCACAGTCATGCTATTGTTCTAAAATTGTGGGGAATGAAACCTATTCCTGGGGTACGTTTAACCCTAATTACTGATAGAACCTATACTGCTTATTCGGGTATGTTACCTGGTCAAGTAGCAGGTTTCTATGATTTTGAGGAAACCCATATTGATTTACGCTGTTTATGTCAGTTTGCTGGTGCTAATTTTTATTTAGATACTGTTATTGATTTAGATTTAAAAAATAAGCAAGTTATTTGTAAAGAACATCCTCCTATTGCTTTTGATTATTTATCCCTTGATATCGGTAGTGTTCCGGCAAAAAGTACCATTTTAGGAGCATCAGATTACGCTATTCCTGCTAAACCAGTTAGTGATTTTTTAACCGCGTGGGAGAAGATAAAAACAACTATTGACAATCATCCTAAACAATCATGTACCCTAACAATTATTGGAGGTGGTGCAGGGGGTGTAGAATTAGCTTTTAATATGAGAAATTGCTTGACTAATATTCTGAAAAATGTCAAGGCAAATACAAATAATTTAACGATAAATTTGATTCATAAAAGAAGTGGTTTATTAACAGGAAATAATCGTTGGGTTAGTCAAAGAGTTGAATCCATTTTATTAGAAAATCGTACTAATATTTATCTCAATGAAACTGTTTTTGAAATCATTTCTAATTCTCCTGAAGATTATATAATAACTTGTAATTCTGGACTCAAGATAAGCTCAAATTGGGTATTTTTAGTTACTCAAGCTTCTGCACCTGAGTGGATGGAAAAAACGGGACTAAGGACAGATAACAAAGGATTTATTTTAGTCAATAATTACTTACAATCTATTTCTCATCCTAATATTTTTGCTGCTGGTGATATTGCTACAATGGAGAACTATTCTCGACCCAAAGCAGGGGTTTTTGCTGTGCGTCAAGGTCAACCTTTGTTTAATAATTTACAATCTATTATTTTAGGTAATAAGTTACAATCTTATAGTCCTCAAAGGTTTTATTTAAGTTTAATTGGTACTGGAAATAAAAAAGCGATTGCTTCTTGGGGAAGGTTGGGATTAGAAGCAGCTTGGTTATGGAAATTAAAAGATTCTATTGACCGCAAGTTTATGGATAGGTTTAAAGATTTTTCTCCTATGAAATCTGAGCTAAAAAATAGTCAAAAAAATAAACAATTAAATGATAACAATTTTATGCCTTGTAATGGTTGCGGTTTTGAAGTGAGAAGTTCTATCTTAGAAAGAACATTAAAAAGATTAGAAATTGAGCAAAACTCAGAAATTATTATTGGTTTAAATGCTCCTGATGATGCAGCAATTATTGATATTAGTCAACAAAAATTATTAGTAGAAATCCTTGACTATTTACCTAGTTTTGTCAGCGATCCTTTTATTTTTGGACAGATTACTACTAATCATTGTTTAAGTGATTTATGGGCAATGGGTGCTAAAGCTCATAGTGTTTCTGCTTTGGTAAAATTACCTTATGGGGTTGATTCTATAGTAGAAGAAGTTTTATATCAATTATTACAAGGATGTCTAAAAATTCTGCATAAAAATCAAGTTTATTTGACGGTAGGACATACATTACAAGGGGAAAAATTAGGGTTTGGTTTAGCCTGTAATGGCTTGATTTTACCTAACGGAATTTTACAAAAAAGTGGCATGAAAATTAATGATAGACTCATTTTAACTAAACCATTAGGAGTCGGAACATTATTAGCAGCAGAAATGCTCTATAAAACGAAGGGAAACTGGATAGATAATGCCATAAAATCTATGTTAATCTCTAATAAAAAAGCCTCAGAAATATTCTTGAAATTTGAAGCATCATCTTGTACTTATATAACAGGTTTTGGGTTAATAGGTCATTTAATAGAAATGATGAAAGCTTCTCAAGTTTCTGTGGAATTAAATTTAGATAAAATACCAGCTTTACCAGGATCATTAGAAACTCTAAAACAAGGTATTACCAGTTATTTACATTCCCAAAATTTAGATAATAAAAATTATTTAATTTGCTCTGAAACACTAGAAAATTCAACAAAATATTCCCTATTATTTGACCCTCAAACTTCTGGAGGATTATTGGCCTTTGTGTCTGTTGAAAATGCTGACGACTGTTTGCAGGAATTAATAATATCAGGTTATAAAGATAGTCAAATTATTGGAAAAGTTGTCGAAAAAAATAACAATATTAGTTGTGTATTACAGGGACACTAGGGCTTGTCTGCAAAGTTCAAAAATCTTAGTTGAGAGAGGCAGAGGAAGCAGAGGAAGCAGAGGAGGAAATTAGTTTATTTTTAATATTCTAATAGTTTGCAGACAGAGCCTAAAAATTTTCTATTGCTGCTGCTAAACCTTGACAAACTCCTGTCAAAAAATCTAAGTCAATGGTGTCTAAAGTATCACTGGGTTGATGATAGTTTGGATTACGAAGATTAGAGGTATCTGTAATCATAATTGCTTGATAATTATTATCCCAAAAAGGAGCATGATCGCTGCGTCTGGTATCAGGAACAATTTCACCCCGAAAAGGAACAGTTAACCATTCACAAGGAGTATTTTTTTTGCGTATAAAACGACTGATTTTTATTAAGTCAGGAATAGTAGATAAGTTACCAATAAGTGCAATAAAATCCCCCGTTGATGGATAAAAATATTTTAATCCTGGGGGATATATTTGACTGTTTGGGTTAGGGTTACAGTAACCTAACATTTCTAAAGAAATCATCAATCTTATCTTGATATTTTGTTGTTTTAAATAGTTGGCATAAGCATCACTTCCCACTAACCCGTATTCTTCTAAATCAAACGCAACTAATTGAATAGGATAGTTACTAGGATAATGATAAAAAAATCTAGCTAATTCTAATAAAACAGCAATACCGGTTGCGTTATCATCTGCACCTGGGGAACCTATTACTGTGTCAAAATGTGCGCCAATTAAAATAGGTGGTTTGACTTTAGTATTTAGTTTGGAAGGTAGATTTAAAATTAAATTTTCGTAATTTTTACTATTATCATTAAACTCAAAATTTTCTACTGTTCCCCATTTTTGCAATTCTTGTCTAATATATTCTTTGACATAAAAATGTCCTTGAGTTGCTAAAAAAGGATCTCTTTCTCTTACAATTTCTTTTAGGTGACTTTCTAGGTTGTATTTGATGTTATTGGTCATTAGTTATCAGTTACCAGTGAACAGTTATTAGTTTTTTATTGTCAATCTGGCTATTTATAACAGTTTATAAAATTCTTAGAATATAAGGTGATAATCTCCTAACCATAATGTATAGGTTATGGAGATTCTTCGTTCCTCACCAATGACAACTAGAGGAATGAATTCAAAGCAGGAACATCAACCCAAGATCCTGTTTCACTGGATTGATGTGCTAAATCCATTAATAATTGAGAATAAACCCCTTCGTATAAAGATGGGGCCAAAGATTGTTTTTGATCGATGCTTTCTACCCAGCGATCTACAATACGAATAAATGGGGCCAAACGCCCATCGGTAAACACTTGAGGAAAAGCTAACCGTTTGGGTATTTCAACCTCTGTTAAGGGTTTTCCTGCGAGGCCACCTTGTAAATGGAACCCATGCACATAATCTTTTAAATTATCGCTACCTAAAACTAATGTACCCCCATCGCCGTACACTTCCAACCAATGACCTCGACCATTATAGGTGACAGAACTAATGGTTAATTGCACCGGTGTACCGTCCATTAACTCCAACATGATTAAACAAGTATCATCTGCGTCAACCGGCTTTAATTTGCCATTTTCCAGGGGATCTGGCCGTTGTTTGATAGCGCATACCAACCTAGCACATAACCGTTTCACCGGACCAAATAACCAATGGATATAATCAAAAGCATGGGAACCCACCGCACCCAAAACACCACCTCCCTTATCCTTCCTAGCGTACCAGTTCCAACCTCTTTCTGGGTTTGCGCGACTGGCCACTAACCAATCAATTTTGATCAGTCTGGGTTGTCCTATATACCCTTCTTGCAATTTTTCCGCTAAAAGTTGCCAAGCAGGGACATAACGAAACTCAAAGTCTGCTGTAGCTACTAGATTATTTTTTGCTGCTAAATGATACAACTCCTTCGTTTCTTCCGTAGACATGGCCATGGGTTTCTCTAAAAGAAGGTGTTTCCCGGCGTTTAATATTTGTTTCCCCATCTCGTAGTGTAAAAAAGGGGGAGTGGATAAACTCACTGCGTCAAGATCGGACATAGCTAAGAGTTTGTCCAAGTTGTGGAAAGCATAGGGAATATTATTCTTATCGGCGATCGCTTTTGCCTTACCTAAATCTCTATTGTAAACCGCAACCAACTCAGTGCGAGGGTGATGTTGTAACCCAGGAATATGAATAGCTTGACCAAAACCGGTTCCAACGACGGCAACACGAATAGGAGAATTAGAACTCATGATCTGTAGATATGATGTTGATTCCCACCAATTATAAAATGTTAATTGACCTGCTGAACAGCTTATCTAGGGTCTGTCTGCAAACTATTAGAATATTAAAAATAAACTAAATTCCCCCCTGCTTCCTCTGCCTCCTCTGCTTCCTCTGCCTCCCTCAACTAAGATTTTTCAACTTTGCAGACACGCCCTAGTGGTCATCAAAGCCAAAAAATCTTAAACTTATATTAAGTTCTGTAAACATTGGATAATATTTGTGAATATTTTAACAGCTTATAACAGTCTCCAACCCCAACAAAGACGCAGCTTAGGGTCTTTATTGGTCATAGGTTTATTATTTTGGATTAGTATTACCACCTTATTGCCAACCTTACCCACTTATATTAAAGAACTTGGAGGAACCCGTTCACAAATTGGTTTAGTGATGGGGAGTTTTGCCATTGGTTTGCTTTGTTCTCGTACTTCTTTAGGCTATTTAGCTGATAAAAAAAGTCGTAAATTAGTGCTTTGTATTGGCATTATTGTAGCCGGACTTGCTCCCCTTGGTTATTTATTAATTAACTCTGTTTTTCCTTTAATTGGAGTTCGTGCTATTCATGGGGTAAGTCTTGCTGCTTTTACAACAGCTTATAGTGCTTTAGTTGTTGATTTATCTCCTATCAAACAACGAGGAGAGTTAATTGGTTATATGAGTTTAGTTAACCCTATTGGTATGAGTATTGGTCCGGCTTTAGGTGGTTCTTTACAAGGATTTTTAGGTTATCCAGCATTGTTTATAACGTCGGCATTTTTCGGATTTTTGGGATTATGTTTCTTATTTTTGCTTCCAAATAAATCCTGTCATCACGAACATAAAAATGCTGTTAATAAAAGAAAAATCCGCAATTTTAAGCAGATGTTATCTAGTCGTTCTTTAATAATTCCTGCTTTAATATTGTTGATGATTGGCTTATTATTTGGCAGTTTAATTACATTTTTACCTTTATTTCTTGAGGAAATAGCGTTAGGATTTAGTGCCGGTTGGTTTTACACAACAGCAGCGATAGCTAGTTTTTCTTCTCGCATTTTTTCAGGTCAAGTTTCTGATCGTTATGGTCGAGGACCATTAATAACCGTTAGTCTTATTTGTTATTTTGTCTCGATGATTTTATTAACCCAAGCAACAAGTGAAAGACAAATATTAGTAGCAGCTATTTTTGAGGGTATCGGTGCAGGTACACTAATTCCCATGATTATCGCTTTAATTTCTGATCGATCTTCTTCCTATGAAAGAGGACGAGTTTACTCGGTTTGTTTAGGTGGTTTTGATCTGGGAATGGCTTGTGCTGGGCCATTAGTAGGAAGCTTAGGAAATCATTTAAGTTATCAAGCTATTTTTACAATTACTGGTAGTCTTGCTTTAGTTGCTTTTTTCTTATTCATTAGTCAATCTAACTATAACTTTCAGACTTCTTTGAGTTTTGCTTTAGGTAAGGAAAAAGATTTATATGCTTTTGATGATTAAACAATTAATAATTCGTTCAGTTATTGCCAATGACTCTAAGTGTTAAGTGATATTAATTAACTGACTAGAAAAGACTTAAGTAGAGTAGAATCATGGAGGTAAACTTATTTGAGAACTTGAGGCAATGGGACGTAAAGCTAAATTGAAAAAAGAACGAAAATCTAGCTCTAAGAAAGTTGACGTTTCTGGGGTTAATTCCGATGAATTTGTCAAACATTTAGAAAGACAAGGTTATTCTCTCAAAAAGCCGAAAATAGCTCCAGAAATGCCCGAAAAAAAGATTGAACCTCAAGTATAATAGCGATGAATTAATTATGACATCCAATCATATTTTAAACGTTGATTCTTTAGTGACTGAGATTTATGAAACCGATGAAAAACTAGCGATCGCTGCTGCTAAAATCGGAGAAAGTTATATACAAGAAGTCCTAAAAAATAAAGAAGAAGGAACAATTCTCTTAGCAACAGGAAATTCTCAATTAAAGTTTCTTGATCTTATTATTGCTGCTCAAAAAATTGATTGGTCAAGGATTAATTTATTACATTTAGACGAATATTTAGGGATTGAAAGTAACAACCCAGCTAGTTTCCATTTTTATCTCCAAGAAAAGGTAGAAAAAAGGATCAATCCCAAATCATTTAATTACTTAATAGGAGATACTTTAGAACCCATAGAAGAATGCGATCGCTATACAAAATTACTCGAAAAACACCCTGTTGATCTCTGTTTTTTAGGCATTGGAGTGAATGGACATTTAGCATTTAATGAACCACAAGTAGCCAATTTTAATGATCCTCATAAAGTAAAAATTGTTAAATTAGATCAACAAACTCGTTTGGGACAAGTTAATCAGGGACATTTTTCCACCCTTGAGCAAGTACCAAAATATGCTTTAACCGTCACTATTCCTACTATTATGTCAGCAAAAAAAATCCTCTGTTTAGCATTAGGAGAAAACAAAGCAGAGATTATCAGACAGACTCTAAAAGGCGAAATTTCTACCCTTTGTCCTGCTTCCATTTTAAGACAACATTCCCAAGCGACTTTATTACTGGATAAAAAATCCGCAGCTTTACTTTAGTACATCATAAAAAAGTGAAGCTATTAAACAGTTAAATCAGTCCGCAGTGACTGACGGGGAGACAGTTTTATGATTTGTTTACTAATTTGTAAATACGTTGTTTAAATGCGTGTTAGCTTATTAGTTGTTGTTAAGAAAGTAATGGTTAATGAAGACAGGGATGGTAAGATATTATTATTCAAAGTAACAACCGAATAGTAATGATATGACCACTGATGATAAATCTCAATTAATTACCATTAATGACGCTTTTTATCGTTCGTTTGAGAAACGAGATATCAAAACAATGAGTCAAATATGGTGGCAAGGTTCAAGTTGTACTTGTGTTCATCCTGGAGGCAATTTTCTTAAAGGATGGGATGTTATTCGTTCCTCCTGGGAAACCATCTTTAAAAACACCGATTATTTAGAAATTGATACAGAAATTATTAACGTTGATATAGGTCAAGAAATTGCTTATATTGTCCTCATTGAAAAAGTGACACAAATTAACAAAGGAAGAAGATTAGAAGCAGAATCAATGGCAACAAATAGTTTTAGAAAAATGGCACAGAAATGGTATTTAGTGCATCATCATGGTAGTCCTATTATAAGAAGATGAATATGATATAATAGCCTTAGTTGGAACCCCTCGTTAATTGTTTAGTTTTAACTGAATCATGGATAATCCTATCGGTGACTTGATGAACATCATTAAAAAATATAGACTGAAAAGACCTGACTTTCAGTTTAAAAAGAATCAGGGAAAATGGCAGTGTACTTGTGTTATTACTCTGGAAGATACTCAATTAAGAGAAACAGCATTAGGACAAACGAAAAAGGAAGTAAAAACTCAAACTGCTAGAGCTATTTTACCCATTCTCAAGGAACATTTACAATCACAATAATATTATGTGGTTAAGTGTCAGAGAAATTAGAAAATTTGGTGATCCAGAATGGGAGGGAGCATCCCATTTTTGTAAATAGACAGTTTAAGAGGGTGGACGTAGTTCGCGAATAACCGCCGCGAATAAACTTAAATGTTGAGCCAATTGAATTAATTCTGAGATAATGGGGGTGTAAACATAAACACTTGTTAGTTATGACTCCATCAGAACGAAAAAGACTCTCAGCTTGTTTAACAGAGGTAAGCGAAATACTTTATAATAATAGTGACACTGAATCTATTACTACTCTTGAAGACATTGAAACTGTTGTCAGGGAAGAGGTTTTAGAGCATGTCAGCCCACAAATAGCCCTTTTTTTATTGGACAAAAAACAAAAACGAGAAAAGGGAGAAAACGAAAAATCAAAAGTTGTGTTGGACAGTTAAAAATAACTGAAAAACAATGTGACCTCTTAGGAGTTAATTCTTATACTCGTCATAGTCCCCTCTTAGAAAAGTGTTGTTTGCTCTTAAGTGCCAACGAATCTTATCAGAATGCTGAGAAGGATATGTTATTATTAATGGGTTTTAAGGTTGGACATTCAACCCATCATCGAAAGGTTCAGAAACTAGATAATTTATTACCAGATGTTAAACAAGGTTGTTCTGAAATATCTGTGGACGGAGGGAAAATCAGATTAAGAGGAGAAAGGGGAGAAAAAAGTTATTGGAAAGAATATAAAACCGCTAGATTACAAGGAATATATTATGGGGCTTTCTTCCAAAATAATCAAGGATTAATCGATTGGGTTAATAGCCAAAAATTAACTAAACCACTTTACTGCTTGGGAGATGGGCATAGTGGAATTTGGAACATATTTGCGGAAATAGGAGATGAAAAAGAGAGAATAGAAATTCTTGATTGGTATCATTTGACAGAAAATCTTTACAAAATTGAAGGGCAACGATATCAGAAAGACCAACTTAAAGCCTATCTATGGATGGGGCAAGTTTCGGAGGGCATCAACTATTTACGCTCCCAGGATATGGTGGGAGGTTATCAATTCATTAACTACCTAAGAAAACATGAAAAACGCCTCATTAATTACCATTACTATAGTTGGCAAAAAATCGCTTCGATTGGTAGTGGAGCCGTAGAATCGGCAGTTAAACAAATAGCACATCGAGTAAAAATAACTGGCGCACAATGGAAAGCTGAAACCGTTAATAATATCCTACAACTGCGTTGTGCTTATCTTAATGG
>JBFRWO010000043.1:0-3812 GCA_051439625.1 Crocosphaera sp.
ATAGATTTGAGGCGCACAAGTGTACAGCCATGCAATACCTAATTGTTTTTCTTGATGGTTAAAGGGTACAGGCAGTTGACCCAATCCCATCACTGGAACAAAATCTGCTTCAATAATTAAACTGGGATCGAAACTTAGATCCTCCTGCGGAATATTTAGACGTTATTAAACGTTTATCTGTTGCAGATTTGAATCATAGTAATAGAAGTTTCTTAAATCATTTGATTTGTACTTATCGTTTGTTAAAAAGCTGGCGAAAACCGAAATATGTCTGTTTGGCTGGACTTTTTCATAGTATCTATGGGACACAAAACTTTAAATTTAAGTCCATGGACTTTGACAAAAGGGAAAAACTACAAACGATAATTGGTGTAGATGCAGAAAAACTTGTTTATTATTACTGTATCCGAAATGAAAGCCATTTTTTTGCTAATTTAGATAAATCCAGCAACTTTAAACTGAAAGATAGAAGAAAGAATGTAGAAATAGATTTATCTGATCAAGAATTTTTAGATTTGTTGGAAGTTCGATTAGCAGATCATCTAGAGCAAATGTTTTATTATGTTCAACCCTATTGGTTCAAAACTCAATTTCTGAAAGCTAAACCAATTTTAACTGCTGAAGCTTTCAACAGTTTCTCTCAATGTTACCGCAAAGTTTTGTAATTCTCATTAGAAACTGAAATCAATCACGAATTTCTCTACGTTTACGCCAAGCTTGCCAGCCAACGTAACCTAATAATACTGTAGCAGCGATCGCAAATCCCCAACCACTGGGAATGTTAGACAGTCCTAAAGCAATGCTACCCACCCATAAAGTTAAAGCATAAATAAACAGTACCGTAAGACGATGAGAGATACCAGCTTGAATTAAACGGTGATGTAGATGACGTTTATCAGCAATAAAAGGGGATTTTCCTTGACTAATACGGGAAATAATCACCATAGACATATCTAAAATAGGAACAGCTAAGACCACAAACGGTAATAAAACAGCCGTTACTGCTACCGTGGCCACTGTTGCTACTTTCACCAAACCGATCACCCCAACCCCTGCCAGGGTAAACCCCATAAAATAAGCTCCACCATCCCCCATGAAAATTTGTGCAGGGTTAAAATTGTAACGGAGGAACCCTAAAGCAGCCCCGGCCAAAGCTGCTGCAATCAAAGCCGCCGCAGGTTGTTCCATAAACAAAGCTAAGATCATCATCACCACGGCAGAAATGCCACATCCGCCGGCAGCCAACCCATCTAAACCATCGATCCAATTAATAGCATTAGCCATGCCTACCAGCCAAATAACCGTAATGGGAAGACTAAATACACCGATCTGAATCAAACTAGCAAAGGGAACCGATAAAAATTCGATGCGAACTCCTACCCCCCAAGCTGCACTAGCAATGACGGTTTGTAAGAGTAGGCGAGTCATGGGGCTTAAATCATAGAGATCATCCGCTAGGCCAATGAGGAAAAAGGCCACACCGCCGATAGTAACACCCCATATTTCCCATTCTTTATTTGGGGGCAACCAACCAAAACCGCCGAAAATCCAAACTAATACTAAAGCAATAACGGTTCCTGCAAAAATAGAAACCCCTCCCAAACGAACCATTGGCCGTTGGTGCATTTTGCGGTTATTAGCATCGTTTTTGGGATTATCGACAAGACCTTTTCTTTGTCCAAACTCGTTAATGATGGGGGTACTCCACCAAACCACCACCAGCGCGATGATAAAAGCAACGAGATGATATAGTTCTGTTGGCATTGACATGGGTTTGGTTTGTCTCTTTTCATGGTGTGTAACGATATTATGTTATCATCATCATAAATCGTCACAACAGTTTGTTATAGAAGTGCGATTCAGCAGCATAAAGTGAGTTCTGATGGTACAAGCTACTTCTAAAACCAAATCACTCTTACTTCAACTCCCTGATGAGATGGCTCTAATGGTCAATTCAGAGCAGTTTGCTGCTTTGGCTGCTACCAATCGAGACCTTAGACTTGAACGAACAGCAACTGGACAATTAATTGTGAATCCGCCAACTGGCAGTGAATCAGGTAAGCGAAATCTGAGTATCAGTGGTCAACTTAATAATTGGTTTGAATCAAACGATAACCTCGGTGAAGCCTTTGACTCATCAACGGGATTTGAGTTACCCAATGGGGCTAATCGCTCACCAGATGCTTCCTGGGTACGCAAGGATCGATGGCTGGCTCTGACATCTGAGCAGAGAAAAGGGTTTGCACCTCTTTGTCCTGATTTTGTCGTAGAATTGCGTTCAGAAACGGATAGCCTTAAAAAACTCCGTGATAAGATGCAGGAATATATGGATAATGGCGCACAACTAGGATGGTTAATTGACCCTCAGAATAAGCAGGTGGAAATTTATCGTGCAGGCCAAGGGGTTGAGGTGTTAGAAGGTCCAAGCACGTTATCGGGTGAAGCAGTTTTACCTGGATTTACCCTTACTTTGAAACGCATTTGGGCTTAGCGATCGCATTGCAATGGAATTGGCAGGCTCAATCTCCCTAAGCGGTAAACTGAAATTGTATTACAGCCATTCAAACAACTATCATGCACAGTTTTATACCTCCTCACCGTTTTTTTTCTTATCTTTCCTGGACTGATATTGACTCAATGGAGGATAAGGAAAATGTGGTTATTGTGCAACCTATTGGGGCGATCGAACAACACGGGCCTCATTTACCGATCTCAGTTGATGCTGCTATCAGTTTGGGAGTTTTGGGTAAGGCTTTGGAAAAGTTACCGTCAGAGATTCCTTGTTATGCTTTACCTTGTCTTTATTATGGCAAATCTAATGAGCATTGGGGCTTTCCTGGAACCATTACACTGAGTGCAAGCACTTTAATCTCTGTCATTAGCGAAGTGGCTGAAAGTGTTTATCGTTCGGGGTTTCGTAAACTGATTTTAATGAACTCCCACGGTGGACAACCGCAAATTATGGAAATTGTGGCGCGGGATATTCATCAAAAATACCAGGATTTTTCGCTGTTTCCTTTTTTTACTTGGCGAGTTCCTAATATTGCCAAGGAATTATTAACCCCTCAAGAGTTAGAATATGGTATCCATGCAGGAGATGCAGAAACCAGTATTATTCTTGCTTTATTGCCCGATCAGGTGAAAATGTCCCAAGCTGTTAAGGAATATCCTCAAGGGTTGCCAGAGGATAGTTTAGTTACTATGGAAGGAAAATTACCTTTTGCTTGGTTGACTAAAGAGTTAAGCAAAAGTGGGGTCATGGGTGATGCTACCGTAGCGACCAAAGAGAAAGGCGATCGCCTCTTAGCTTCTGTTTCTGATGGTTGGGTTCAAGTGATTAAGGATGTTTATCGCTTTAGGCAACCTTGCTCCTCGGAATGACAATTAATGTCATTACTTTTATATGTGTTGTATTTTGCGATCGCTTCTTTAAAATTAAGTAGGGTGAATATATAACTGTCTATAACTGTAATACTAATTTATTAATGGTACGTTTTTACATACACTATCTCTAAGTTATCTTCAATTTTCATAATAACACATTTTTGGTAATTTTTTTGCCAGTATACCCCACCGCATTTTGTACACCAATAAGGCGCACATCTAAAGAAAATATTAAGATTTTGGGTCATTTTTGGTAAATGTCTGGAAATCTTGACATAGCTGAATTTTAGGGGAAAAATACCGGCTCTCCCGTAGTTATGGTGATAAGTAAAACTTATACAAAAAGACAAGCTAATAGTTTTTCTCTCATTAATTGAAAATTTTTAAACCCATAACTCTGTCGAAGAATTAATTTTATTTTATTATTT
>JBFRWO010000044.1:0-20295 GCA_051439625.1 Crocosphaera sp.
ATTTTTGGGTAAGAACTCCTGATGGAGAATGGATAGATGTTAATGATGTTAGTAGCTTTAATCCTTGGGAAAGTGATAATAAATGGGGCAGTTTTACTTACAATTTAGACTTAGAACAATTTAGGGATAAAGGAACAGGAACTTATACTATTTGGGGAGAAGGAGAAGACAATAATGGGGAGAAAAGTAATATTATCCAAAAGACTTTTGAAATTACCAATAATACTCAATTTTTAGTACAATCTAATGCAGAGGATAATATTATTCCCAGTCCCACAGGTTTAGACGGTTACTTTGACATCGATGCACAAGTTTATACTTCTAATGATACCTTACATATTAATAATGGTTGGGTTAGGGATCTTAATGGAGTGAGTGATATACAACGTATTGATTTTTGGTTAAGAAAAGAAGGAGAAGGTTGGCAGGATATAGAAGATATTTCTAGGAATGAAATTACACCTTGGCAACAAGATACTACATGGGGTAGTTTTGATTATAATCTTGATTTAACGGGGTTAACTCCTGGTAGTTATACCCTTTGGTCTGGAGTACAAGATCAAGAGTTAGCTAACAATGGAACTTGGGCTAATATTGTGGAAAATACTTTTGAGATTCAAGCCTAGAGATTTTCGGGGCGATCTTTGAGTGAGATCGCCTGTAGGTTGGATTGAGGAACAAAACTCAATATCGTTCAACCCAACCTAAAGTTTAAAAACTTATGACCTAAATTAAAATTTTTAACCACAATGAATCAAGCAAAACCACCTCTAGAAATCACCGCATCCCGTCAATTTACATCGTGGTTATATGAGCAAAAACTCAGCCTGATATTTACCACTTATCAAGCAGGGAAAATATTTTTTATTGGATTACACGCTGATGGAAAACTATCAGTCTTTGAACGAAACCTAGATCGTTGTATGGGTTTATGTCTTAATGGCAATAGTTTATATGTTAGTACCCTATATCAACTATGGCAATTTGAAAATACCTTAGACAAAAAACAAATTTACGACAACTATGATGCTATTTACTTACCCCAATTATCATACATAACAGGGGATCTTGATATTCATGACATTGGAGTAGATGAAAATAATAAAAAACCGATTTTTATTAATACCCTTTTTAGTTGTTTAGCAACAGTTAGCGAAACCCATAGTTTTAAACCTCTTTGGAAACCCCCTTTTATCTCTAAATTAGCTGCCGAAGATCGGTGTCATCTTAACGGTTTAGCTATGAGAGATGGAAAACCTTATTATGTAACAATGGTAAGCCAATCTGATGTTGCTGACGGGTGGCGAGAACATCGTATTAATGGCGGTTGTGTCATGGATATTACCAATAATGAAATCATTGCAGATGGATTATCCATGCCTCATTCTCCTCGATGGTATCAAGAAAAATTATGGATTTTAAACTCAGGAACCGGTGAATTAGGATTTATTGACATAGAAACAGGTAAATTTAACCCCGTTACCTTTTGTCCTGGTTACTTACGAGGATTTTCTTTGTACAATGATTTCGCAGTAGTGGGAATATCTGAACCAAGACACAATAAAACCTTTCAGGGGTTGCCTTTAGACAAACGTTTAAAAAAGAAAAAAGCCATTCCTCGTTGTGGATTACTCATTATTGATTTGAGAACAGCAGATATTGTCCATTCCCTGCGTATCGAAGGAATAGTAGAAGAATTATATGATGTAGACGTATTGCCTCAAATTACACGACCGATGGCTATTGGTTTCAAAACAGATGAAATTAGGCGTTTCGTTACAATAGGATCTTAAATTCAAACATCATAACGAGTAGTGCGATAGGTGGATTACGGCGCATAAAAACTTATTCTTTTTTGATTAAAATTAACCTTGCGCCTGATCCACCCTACGATTGAGTGATATTTTATCCAAAATCACTGCTAACTTCTAACTGTTCAATTCATCAAGATAAGCTAAAATCTCTTGACTATGAATTGCAGGTCTAACCCCTAAAAATCTCTCTTTTAAAATACCATCAGGATCGATTAAATAGGTATGACGTAAAGATATTCCTGTTAAAAAAGAACCATAGGTTTTACTCACTTCTCCTGTGGTATCTGCTAATAAGGGAAACTTCAAACCTTCTGCATCACAAAACTCTCGATGAGAGTCCACATCATCCACACTGACCCCTAAAATTTGGGTGTTTTTAGCCTCATATTTTGGTAAATCTTGTTGAAAACGACGGGCTTCTAAAGTACAACCTGGGGTAAAATCTTGAGGATAGAAATACAATACTACCCACTGTCCTTTATAATCAGATAAAGAAATTTCACCGTCTCCTGTATTGGTGGGTAAGGTAAAATCAGGCGCAGGTTCATTTAATGGTAATTGTGGGCCTCCTAACGCTAATGCAGGAGTCTGAGTCCCACAAAAAATAACGGCGATCGCTAACAAGATAGCTAAAATCTGACGACGGAACATAACGCTTCCCTACTTTTTCAGTGTTTACTTTACATAAGTTTACAATTAAACCGAATATCTTGCAGAGACATAATCAGCGAAAACCCAGTCACAATGAAGATAAGAAAGCATTATTAGTCCCAGTAAAGTTACAGTATGTTGAGAAATGTATAAAATTTCACAGATCGCTCCATAAGAGGGCAAAAGTCATGATAAATTCTATGGGTACAAGTTAAATAAACCATTTAAACGCCAGGAGGATTCTGTTAATGATGGACAAGGCCAATGTTGTTAATTCTATCTCTCAAGAAAGCATGGGAGACTATGTTGCGCAATTACAACTACACATGACACTACAAGCCAAAAATTTAGTTCCTAATTTAACTCAGAGTCCTGATCCTCGCCAGCAGCTACTCCAGGAAACTCAAGCAACGGTTGAAAAATTAGCTTCTCGTCACGGAATGCCATTTTAGAAGTTATTTGTTGGACAACCCTACCGTACAGACGAGTAGGGATTCTTTTTTTCCCTATTCCCTATTTAATTATAATTAATTTCGATAATAATAAAATATACATATAATAGTTGATTTAAAATTAAGAATAGTTTAAGATAATTTTAAGTTTAAATATCCATTCTTATTAGCATAAAAAGAGAATTTTGTA
The DNA here is from genome assembly GCA_051439625.1 of Crocosphaera sp. Lineage (GTDB taxonomy): Bacteria > Cyanobacteriota > Cyanobacteriia > Cyanobacteriales > Microcystaceae > Crocosphaera. The sequence continues at coordinate 3,108 of JBFRWO010000044.1, forward strand.
AATTAGAATATGCATGTAAAATAAAATTTTTCTTTATCTGAATTTACATAATTTTAATGAGGTAAAAAGTAGAGTAAAGTTCTTATTCTATAAGTGGTGGTTCGTGCCAATTGTCTAATACTTAATTAGAATTATGAAAGAAAAAATACCGAAAATACTTAGGACTTTATATGATCTTATAATTCGACAGGATTGTTCAGGGTGTCTGAAAATAACGGATTCTCGGCATAAATCTGTTAGCTGGGAATTATACTATCACGATAATTATATTTGTTATATAACCACCAATGTGGGACAGAAAGAAAGATTAGGCTATTTGTGTAAATATTTTATTGCCAAATTTTCACCCCCTACATTACTTTTTAATATAAGTGAGTATCAATCAATTATTAGCTGGTGGGAGTCAAAGAAGTTACCGTTATATAAATTAAAAACACTTATTTTAAATTTAACCGAAGAAGCTTTATCCCAGATTCTAACTATAGAAGATGCTCTTATTGAATTTTCATCTGATAAGCAAATTGTCTCCCCGATTACTCAATTTTCTTGGGAGTCTATTATAGATATCGAAAAAAATAAATAAAATTATTAGGATAATCTTATGTCAAACCTACTTAATTCATTTACTTAAAAACTCAAGCATTCATCATTACAAGACAATTATTTCACATTAATGGAGCTAAATCTATGAAAACTATTTTAGTTGTTGAAGACACCAATGCTGAAAGAAAACTAATTTCTGCATTATTAACCTATGCAGGATTTGAAACAGCAAACGTAGAGAGCGCAAAATTAGCCTGGGAATGGTTAGAAAACAATGACTTTCCTGATTTAATTCTTCTAGATATTATTATGCCTGAAGAAACAGGATTAGACTTGTGCCGAAAAATTAGATCAAACACTAAATGGAAAGATATTCCTATTGTTTTTTGTAGTTCAAAATCAGAAGAATTTGATCGCTTTTGGGCCTTACGTCAAGGAGGAAATGATTACATTGCTAAACCTTTTGCTCCCAACGAACTCATTCATGCTGTTTCTAAATATATTACTGCTTAATTAAGACTAAAACAATGAACAAAGATTATTTTGGTGTTGAATTATCCCAATCGGTTAACTTGGCTTTACCACTGGAAAATATGGGAACAGTGATCCAAATTAAGCCAGAAAAAATATGTTTAGTTCCTGGAGTTTCTGATTATTTATTAGGAGTTATTAACCATCAAGGAACGTTACTCTGGGTATTAGATACTGAGCAATTTTTGCAGCTAGAATCTGATGGAAATACCTGGAAACAGTCCCTAACCGCTATCATCATGAAATCGACTTTACCAGGAACAAGAAAAAAAGTAGCTTTAGTTGTCAAAAAAATACAAGGAGTTCTAAACTTAAACACTCAGTCAAAACTAACATCCTCTAATTGTGTTTTATCCCAATTCCAGTGTTTTCTCGATAGAATAGTCATGAATAATAATGCAGCTTTCGGTATTTTAGATACAGAAACTATTTTAAAAGTTATTCAAACCAAAGTTAATTAATATTTATTAATGATAACTACTATTTTCAGAGAATACTTAATCAGCAATTACTCATACTATTAATAATAGAAAAAATTATGCTAGATTTCCCTAATCATTCTTTATCTTCTCAAGAATCTTCGCAAGAAGATAGTTCCAATAATATCATCTCAGGAAATATTAATACTGATGATTGCTTAACTTTAATAATAGAAGCGACTAACTTAGAAAAAGCTGGAGATATCAATAAGGCAATTTCCATCTACCATCAAGTTATTGAAGTGGATAAAGAAGGAACCTACAAAGCGATTGCTCAAAAAGCTTTAGCTACTCTTGAAACTGCTACCAGAGAAAATTATCATACTAAGAATAGAGATGAGATTCAATCAAACATAGATGATAATAAAGTTCAATCAGTCCCTCTGCATAAAAGATTATTAAAACGCTTTTATGATTTACCTATTCAAACGAAACAGTTAGCCGTTTTATTAACCTCAGAAATTGGTTCTATTTTAACTTTAGTCGGTGTTGGCGCGGTTTTGATTGTTAGTAATGGTCGATTTCAATTAGTTAATCAAGCAAAATCAGAACTAAAAGTTGCTGAAATTAACTATAATCTAAAAATCGAACAAATGGAATTGACATTTGATAGTCAGTCCAACAACTTAGGAATCATTGAAGCAGCAGAAAAACAACAAGCAAACGGTCAAGTTTTAACCACTCTAGCCAATGAACTTCATAAGCAACAAATAGAATTGGTTACATTAGTTGATAAAAAAGGCATGATAGTTGCTACGGGAAAAATTACAGTTAATAAAACTGCTTTTGATCCGTATAGATTAGTTACAAAAGCTCTTAAAACGGGTGAAAAAAATCAATTTACTGAAATCATTCCTTATGATGAGTTGGCAAAAGAAAATAGTTTTTCTGCTAGAATGTTGGCTCACGATATAGGTATTGACCCTGCAACAAAACCTGACTTTTTGATTCGTTATACTATTACACCAATTCGTAATGGCAAAGCTGAAATTGTTGGAGCCTTAATTTCTGGAGATGTAGTTAAAGAGCCTATTGTTAACAATACATTAACTGCATTTAATAATGGTTATAGTGCCGTTTATCTATACCAAAGTTCAGGTGAGTTTAGCTTAGCAACAGCCCAATTACTTAATTCTCATGGAATTATTATAGAGAACCCAAATCTTCCTAATAATAAAATCTTAGAAAAAGCGATTGATGCTCAGGGAGAAGTGGTTACTCAGGTTATAAATATTAATAATAAACCCCATACAGTGGCCGCTAAAGCATTATTTAACTATGAAAATCAACCCATCGGTGTTTTACTAAGAGGAACACCTCACAAGGCTTTAAATACATTAATGTTACAAAGTCTCAGTCTTCAAGCTATTGCCGCATTATTAGCTATAGTAGCTAGTGTTATTTTAGCCAAATTACTCGGTCAGGCTATTCTCAAACCTCTTAATCAATTAAGGGAAATAACCACAGAATTTTCATCAGGAAATCGTCAAGTTAGAGCCGAAAAATTTGCTAATGATGAAATGGGAGAATTAGCAACAACTTTTAATGTCATGGCTGATAGCATTGTTGCTTCAGAAGCGAAATTATCTTACTATGCTGAACAACAAGAAAAAGAAGCAGAAAACCAAAGAAAAGCTCGAGAAAATCTACAACAAGAAGTAGTTAAAATGTTGTTAGATATTGAGGAGGCACAGCAAGGAAATTTAACAGTTGAAGCACAAGTTACAGATGGAGTTGTTGGTTCAGTAGCCGATGCTTTTAATATGACTATTCGTAGTCTTCGTGATTTAGTTTCTCAAGTTCAAAATGTTTGCTACGAGGTCAATGATTTAGTCTTAGAAAAGGAGAAAGAAGTTACAAACCTTTCTCAAGCAGCAATTAATCAAGCTCAAGAAATAAACCAAGTTTTTGCAGGGGTTGCTGATATCAATAACTCTATTCAAAGCGTAGCTAGTTCCACCCAAGAAGCAGCTAATATTGCTAAATTAGCCCGTCAACAAGCCCAGGAAGGAGATATAGCTATGAATCAGACAGTTAATAGTATTCAAAAAATTCGGGGTTCGGTGGCTGGAACTGCTAAAAAATTGAAAAAATTAGCAGAGTCTTCTCAAGAAATTTCCCAAATTGTGACAATTATTTCCTCAATTTCTGAAAAAACAAATGTGTTAGCTTTTAACGCCTCTATTGAAGCATCAAGAGCAGGAGAACACGGGCAAGGGTTTAAGACAGTTTCCGAAGAAGTTAGTCGTTTAGCTACTAGAGTAACTGAAGCTACTCAAGATATTCAATACCTTGTAGAAACCATCCAAGAAGATACTTCTTTGGTATTAGAAGACATGGAAAAGAGTACCACAGAAGTTGTCACAGGAACCCAATTAATTCGTCAAACACAAGAAATTTTACAAGGTTTAGCTATCACTAGCGAAAACATTGATGACTATCTACAACAAATTACTCAAAACACTGGGGAACAAACTCACGCTTCTCAACAAATTAATCAGAAAATACACGAGATTGCTAATATCTCTCAACACAATTCATCAGAAGCAGAAAACGTCGTTAAATCTCTTCATGGTTTAGTTGAAGAAATGAAGGTTTTACAGATGTCTGTAGAAAAGTTTCGTTTACAAGCTTAGATTTTTTTATTGTTATTAATATCACCCATTGAGGAAAATATGCAATTTGAACTAGATGAAATTACTATTGCTCAAATGACGCAAGAAGCGCGTCAGTGCTTTTTAGATGAAGATGCACCTGAATATCTTTCTGTTTTGGAAACAGAGATAGACAAAGGGTACGAAAATGCTGATTTTACTGAATTATTACGAGCCGCCCATTCCTTAAAAGGCGGTGCAGGAATAGCCCAGTTATCTAGCATTATGGACTTGTCTCATAGTTTTGAAGACATCCTAGCAATTCTGCAAAAACAGCCTAATGCTCGTACTAAAGAAGCTTGGAAATTATTAGATTCTATCGTTAATGAAATAACAATTTTATTACATCAGGCACACGGAGACAAAGAAATATTTACTGATGCTAAATTATTAAAAGAAGTAACTGAATTTATTAATTTACCTACTGCCAAAATCGAGCATAGAAGTATTGATAATAACCATGAAACTATCAAGGTAAACTCAACACCTAGTCCTCAAGAAGATTCTCCATCCTCTTCTAATTTGAGAATTTCTTTAGAAAGATTAGAATTAATGACCAATGAAGTAGAAGAATTATTAGTAATTCGAGAAAGATTGAGATTACGACAGCAACAACTATCTCAAGTAACTCGAAAAATACGAAGTATCTCTCGTCAACTTGAACCCATTCAAGAACAAGTACAAAATTTTTATAATCAGTTAGCTATTGCCCCAACTTCTTTAACACCAGATAATCAAGAGGACTTTGATAGTTTAGAATTAGATAAGTACACAGAAATTCATAGTAGCTTACAAACCTTTCAGGAATTAATGCTTCAATTCCAGGAAAATTATGCTGATTTAAACTTCATTAATCAAGATATTTCTGAAAATTTAGATGGCTTTGAAAGCAATATTGATTCTCTTTATAAGAACGTCACTCAATCTAGATTAGTTCCTTTTAAAATCATTGCTCAACGATTTTTTGCTCAGGTACAATCCATTGCTAATCGATCTAATAAATTGGTTAATTTATTGGTTCAGGGAGAAGATGTATTAATTGATAAAATTTTATTAGAACAATTACAAACTCCCTTATCCCATCTCATCAATAATGCCCTATCCCACGGTATTGAATTACCATCAGAAAGAGTAGCCCATCATAAACCAGAAAAGGCTAATATTAAATTGTGTGCTAGTATTGATAATCACAAATTAAATATTACTATTCAAGATGATGGTCAAGGAATTGATTTGTATAAAGTCTATCAAAAAGCAAAAGATAAAGGGCTTATTTCCTCAAAAAAAACCTTTGATCAGTTATCTCAAGAATCAATTTTAGAATGGATTTTTCACCCAAATTTCTCCACCGTTGATATAGCTAGTGAACTTTCAGGCAGGGGAGTTGGTTTAGATATTGTTCGCAGTAAAATACAAAAATTAAGAGGAACTATTGGGGTTAAAAGTGAACCCCAACAAGGAACCACTTTTACCATTAGTATTCCTCTCAATCTCAACTTTATGTCGCTGTTTATAATTCGCTGGCAACATCGACTTTTAGCCATACCAACTTCCAGTGTTTTAGAAACAATTTCAGTGTCAGAGTTAGTCTGGGAGCAAACAGATGGTTCTCGGGTAAAATGGAGAAATCAATCGATTCCTTTCCTACATCTATCTCAATTACTATCTGATCAAAAGAATTTTGATATCTCAAATAAATCTCAAGTTGGACTTATCTTAGAAAGTGCTTCTAATCCCTTTTTAGTGATGGTAGATAATTTGCTCAGTGAAGAAAAACTATTAGTTAAATCCTTTGATGAAACAGTAATTGTGCCGACTTATTTATTAGGGTGTACAATTTTAGGGGGAGGAGAAATTGTCCCGGTTATTTCACCTCAAGCTTTTACTGTTTTCTCAGAGACAAAATCTAATTTATTGTCTCAAAACAATAGACTAAATCATCTCAACACACAAGGAAAAATTTTAGTTGCAGAAGACTCGGTTGCCACACGACGCTTATTAGCAAGAATCTTAGAAAAAGTTGGTTTTAATGTTATTCTCTGTCGTGATGGACAAGAAGCTTTAGAAAAATTAGAACTTCATCAAGGTGGAATTGATCTGATTATTTCTGATGTAGAAATGCCCCGTGTTAATGGGTTTGAATTACTCAAAACAGTACGTTCTCAACCAGAGTCTGCTGACATTCCTGTAATTATGGCAACATCTCGAACCGGCCAACGTCATCGAGAACAGGGAACAGAATTAGGGGCTAATGCTTATTTAGGGAAGCCCATTCTTGCCAAAACCTTACTCAAAACCATTGAATCTCTTATAACAGTTGAACAGCCAACTAATTAAAGACATCTTAACTACATTCCAACCGATAAACCTCTTCTGCCACCCTTTTTAATCTTCTTAATTGCGCTTTCATATCATTTTTTGTCCAGGAAGCGGCAAATTGATTAAAACCCCAACTTACCAAAGGGTTCGGAACTTGAAACTCAAAACGATTAATTAATTTTGTTCCTGCTTCAGTCGGTTGACATTCCCAGCGATCTCTACCTTTAAAAAATCCAGTAAATTGCCAGACAATTAACCCGGGTTCACGTTCAATTACATGACTAATTAAGGTAGGATTGACCAAAGGAATTTTAATAATGAAGCGACTTCTTCCCCCAATTTCTGTACTCCATTCTCGAATGGGTTCGCATTTCAAGGCCGGATTTAACCAACGGTGCATTAACTCTAAATCTGTAATACAACGTTCCACCATTGTCGCACTGGCCTTAATGAGAATAGCTTGTTCAAAAATTTGGGTTGAGGACATAATTAAGTAACTATCAGTATCTTATAATTAATTTTACGGTTAAAAGATGTAAATTAAAAATTAGCAATCCAATTATGAAAGGACTTTGGTTAGAAAAGCAGAAATTACAATTAAAAACCGATCTTCCAATTCCTGAACCAACTAGCGATGAAGCATTGGTTAAAGTGCTACAAGCTGGCATTTGTAATACGGACTTGGAGTTATTGCGCGGTTATTATCCTTATCAGGGTATTCTTGGCCACGAATTTGTTGGCGTTGTGGAAAAAGGTCCCCAACATCTTCTTAATAAAAGGGTTGTGGGGGAAATTAATGCTGCTTGTGGTCACTGTCATTTTTGTCTGGCGGGTTGCCCTACCCATTGTGAAAATCGCACGGTTTTAGGTATCGTTAACCGTAATGGGGCATTTGCAGACTATTTAACCCTACCCATTCAAAATTTACACCCTGTTCCTGATAATGTCAGTACCGATGTCGCTACTTTTACTGAACCCTTAGCTGCTGCTTTGGAAATTCAGGAACAGATAGGAATTGATGAAAATCAACGGGTTTTAGTGGTAGGGGATGGTAAGCTAGGACAATTAGTCGCCCAAACCTTGGCTTTAACTGGGTGTGATTTATGGGCAATTGGTCGTCACCCGGAAAAGTTAGCCAATCTTGCTGCTAGAGGCATTCAAACCGGTCTAGAAGCAGATGTAAACGAGAGAAGCTTTGATATTGCCGTAGATTGTACAGGGAACCCCCAAGGATTCGATTTAGCCCGTCGTTGTCTCCGTCCTCGTGGTACTTTAGTCTTAAAAAGTACCTACGCAGGAAAATTAACCCTAGACGCTTCGGCTTTGGTGGTGGATGAAATTACGGTTATTGGTTCCCGTTGCGGTCCTTTTGCTCCGGCTTTGAAGTTATTAGAACAAGAAAAGGTTGACGTTAAACCCTTAATACATGGGCGTTATACCCTAGATGAAGGACTTAAAGCCTTTGGAATAGCTCAAAAACGAGGTATTTTGAAAGTTTTGGTCGAGATAAATTAGTGACTTTAGGAACAAGTGTCAAGAATTCTCTGCTCATTAGAACCAATGCCATCAAGACGATAATAACCGTCTAACTCAACGTCGGCCCATTGAACATTAGTAGAAGCTGTGGAAGGAACTTTTAGGTCAATAGCGTAATTATAGCGAGTGCCATCATAAGGGTCGGTAATCGACATTTTCATCTCATTATCCTCAAAAGTTCCTGTAAAACAACTAAACTCTGAGTGTGGCATATAAACAGCACCTTTAATCTCTCCCTGACGGACTGTAAACACCATATAGTCCTGTCCAATTTCATCAGGTTTACGAGAAGTTCCATATAAGTAAGTGCCGTTAGCTAACCTATTTTTTGTTACCGTTTGTGCTAATAATTCTCCTTGATTTTTATCCATCTCTTTTTCTGCCGCAAGGGTTGGTAGATTATTGGAAATAGTAAAACCGAAAATTAGACTAAACGACAATAAAGAACAATAAGTGAGTGAGGGTAAAAGCGATTTATGAAATAGCATGATTTTCTGTCTTATAAAATCCCTAAAAGGTTGATCCATATACATTAAATCCACCATAACTGTAAGAAGAAAGCATAAGATTACCCAAAAAAGGTATTTTTTTTCTTTACAGCTAGTTTATTTAATTATTAGATAATGAACTAAGCAATCGGTTGATTCAACCAATTCTTCTTATTTTTGATGAAAACTTAAACAGAAGCTTATTTCAAAGCGACTAACCATAGTCTTAAGCCTTAAGATAAGCCTATTTGAAACCTGACAACCTTAAAAGTTGATCAGTTGATCAGGAGATTCATTAAATTAAGTATCAAAATACTTCCTCACAACCACCTTTATTGTGCAATCAATTTTTAATAACAGTCAAGAATTTTCTTAAGTTTTAAGAAGTTGGATTATCTTTACTTTTCTTAATATTAAACCCGTTTGATCTTAATCTTGTTTTCCTATTTACTTAAGCAAAGCCATTGTGATCAACCCTTGTTGACCAACTAAAATTTCTCTCAGTAAACTACAAATACCAACCCAAATGATGGGACTAATATCAACCCCACCAATGGGAGGAATAACACTGCGAACAGGTATTAATAAAGGTTCAGTCGGTAAAGCAATTAACTTCCAAGGAAGACGATTTAACTCGACTTGAGGATACCAAGTCAAGACAATACGAAAGATGAACAAAAAGGTCATCAAACCTAGAAATAATCCTAAACCCCAGTTCGCTATATTAACAAAATCCATAATCTTACATTTATTTCCAGACTGACACCATTGTATCACATATACAGGGTTTATAAATAAATTCTGAAATTATGGATAAGAACATTCAGGAGATTCCTCGTTTTTGGGAATGACAACTAAGGATTTACTGCTTGTGTGATCCAGTTTTGCTCATTATCTAAGTAATATAAAGTCCTTTGGTGGGGGTTCCCTTTTAACTGTAGGTGATCAACTTTTTCTGGATTAAATAAGAGGAGAATAAAATTAGATACAGGTTGATTGTGTAAAGATATTTCGTGTAGAAAATCTTTTTCATTTTTAGTTAAAGTTTTTCCTGGATGTGGCCAAGTAAACTGTTGTTTAGCTGAGTCGGAAAGGTTTTGCCAAACTGTTAACCTTGGGATCTGATTTTCATCCTTTTCACCAATTATCGTTAAATTTCCACTGATACGAAACTGCTCTCTAGTTTTGGGAAAATACCAACAAATTTCACTACAGGGGTTCTGATTAATCTGATTAATTTTTTCACTCCGACTATCGGTGATAATTTGTAATTGATTAGTTTGGTTTAAAAATCCCCTAAAAACAAGAGTACGATTAGTTGGTTTGCCTTCAAAGTTAACAGTTGCTAATTGAAAATAACGGGCATTCGGTAAACTTCGATTTCTATGAAGGGCGCGAGCTAAAATTGATCGCCAAGGAGATAATTTTTCTGTCATCACTTATTAATTATCAGTTGCCAGTTATTAGTTATCGATTAATACTATCAAATTAAGATAAACTAAGAATACTATTATTATAACAAAACGAGGATAATTGGATGGATAGTGAGCTTTTTCCTTTTTTACTTGGGGTGGCACTATTAATTGCTTATTTGATTTTTTCAGCTAAAACAGAAATGGGAACTAAGCTATTTAAGAAAAAAAAGAAGTAAGCAGAAGAAATCCCTACTCATTAGGTGATCATAACCGAACCTAAAAAGTAAGTCATTAATGTTATTTTTTTAATAGGAGGAAGCACTACTACAAGGAGATTATTATGAGTAATAGTTATCGTCATTATCGTCGAGTTAAAATAATCAATAATTCTTGCCAAGATTCTCCTAATATTGAGAGCTTTGAAGAGATAGTTTCTAATGGCAAATGTCAAGTTTATTACTGGAATAATCCAAAGTATAAACCGAAATGGGATGATTCAGATTTTTTATTATCATCTTTAATCGACCTGGATAATAACTGGTTTAACAAGGATCAATTATCTGTTGGCTTTCGTTATCTTAATCCTGACGAAGTTATTGTTAGAGACTTGAGCTATCATCAGAGAAAAAGACAACAGCAAAATTCACAATTATCTCAAATTAAAACATCAATAAAAGAAGGAATAACCAATATCAAAAAAATAGCTAAACGTTTACCTTTAGCTATTAAAGCAGCATGGAGAGAGTTAACCATTGATGATTAAAGTTTATTGAGATAATATGGCAAATATAGCAGTCAGTAGTGAGATGTAAGAAACGAGAATACATCAGGAGATAATAGTCTTATTTCCCTATAAATAGATTCTTATAGGGGTTGAACAGTTTTAAACCTAAAAAGCTAATTTTATCACTACTGAAACCTGATTACTACAAGTTCTAAAATCTAGCTTTTACAACTAAAAAGTTTATGGAGGCAGAATTAAATACTCGCCCAAACACTGATTTTGTCCGATAGCACATAATAGTAGTAATCTATGTTATAATTAGTCCTTGAAATAGATAAAATTTAAAATCATTGTTTAATTAAATATGATATCTCATGATTTTTTGGATTGGATTACAGTGTTTACTTATATTGGATTTACCAGCTTAATTATTTGGATCGTTTGCTTCAAAAAATAGGTAACAATTACATTAGAATCTGTTTAAGTTGAGAAAAAAGGACTAATTAGGATATAATGTTATGAGAAAATAATTCAAAATATTATTGAAAGGTTTGATAAAATAGCCATGCTCAACACAGAAATTATCGCTAATTATGCAAAAAGCAGTGCCAAAGAACTCGGCATTAATAAGTACGATATCTATGGTTCTTCCATTGATGAAACCAGTGTCGAAGTTGATAAGGGAGAAACCAAACAAGTTCAAGCATCTAACCGTTCTAGTGTCATAGTTCGAGTCTGGAATGATAAGGGAACAGTTGGGGTTACAAGCACTACAGATTTAGATGAACTAGGGATAAAGTTGGCCTTAGAAACAGCTAAAGAAGCTAGTGGCTTTGGTAATACGAATAATCCTCCAGAATTTAGTCCTCAAGCTAAAGAAAGCATTGAAAATAATGGAGATGAAATCGTAGAAGCTGCACCAGTTCCTACCTTAATAGACACCTTAATTAAAGCAGAAAAAAACCTTTTAGAAGCTCATCCTGCTATCAAAGGAGTTCCTTACAATGGTTTATCCCAAGAAGACATAAAAAGATTTTATCTCAACAGTGAGGGTTCTCTGCGTCAAGAAGCTCGTTCTTATGCAGTTATCTATCTCTATAGTCGCACAGAAGAAGAAGGCAAAAAACCTAGAGGGGCCAGTGCGATGAAAATCAGTCGGGGTTTAGGTACATTAGACGTTGATGGTTGTTTAAAAGAAGTCACCGAAAAAACTATTAGTCATATAAATTATCAAACTATTCCATCAGGAAAGTATACTATTGTTTTTTCTCCTAAAGCCTTTTTAAGTTTAATTAGTTCCTTTTCTAATCTGTTTAATGCTCAAAATATTCTAGATAAACAAAGTCTTTCTGACTTAGATTCTCTTGGAAAAGAGGTCGCATCTCCCTTACTTTGTTTGTCTGATGATGCCCTGCATTCTGATAATATTGGGGCAGAAACCTTTGATGGAGAAGGAACGCCTACCCGTCGAGTTGAACTTATTAAAGATGGAATTTTAACGGGATTATTACACAGTTCAGGAACTGCTAAACGGATGAACGCGCAACCTACAGGAAACGCAAACATTGGGGCAAAAGTTACAGTAGGTTCTCATTTTTATCACGTTTTTTCTAACTCTGAAGCCCATCCTCAATACAACCTAGATGAAGCAGAAAATGTCATTTTTATTGACCAATTACAAGCCCTTCATGCAGGAGTAAATGCCCTACAAGGTTCCTTTTCTTTGCCCTTTGATGGTTGGTTAGTGAATAAAGGGGAATTAACCAGTATTGATGCAGCCACTGTTGCAGGAGATTATCTCACTTTATTGAAGTCTATTGTCTGTCTGGAATCAGAAGCAGAGGTTACTCCAGGTGGTGTTTGTCCAAGAGTTTGGGTGAAAGATTTATCTGTCACAGGAGAGTAATTTGATAGCGAGGGAGTAGCGTGTTTAAATCGCTTCCCTCCCATTCGATTAGTATAAACTATTTTTTGTCAAGATTAGTTTACAAAATATAACTCTTTCCTCAATGATTTAGAGAATTTTTTACACTTAAACTTCTTTCTATTAACTCTTAAGAATACTTATTTTAATCTACAGATAAAACACAAAAAGAAAAACTAATTTCTTTTACAGAAATTATTATCCCTTCTATAATCTTTTCCCTATTTGGATTGACTTTTCTCTTGATTCTTTCTTCTCCATCAGAAAGTAGTAATATATCTTACCATCTTTTAAGAGTTTTGCAGATATTTTAATTATTAACATAATTTCCTCACTGTTGAAATTGAAGGCAATATTTTCAACGGATATTATATAAATTATGCTACATTAGTATAGTCAAGCCTTTGTCTATAACACTATTCATTGTAGTTAGGAAGTTATAAAGATTTCTTTTTCCCTAAGAAGGACAATTAAATAAATCAAAAATACCCTCACTAATGTTAGTATTACTAGATAACGGAATTTAATCAATATTGTGTTAATGAAACGTATTTTTATCACAGGTTCTAGTGGTTGTATTGGTCATTATATGGCAGAAGCTTTAATTAAAGAAACCAGTCATGAACTTTACTTTTTAGTAAGAAATCCTGATAAATTACAATTTAATTATCAAAGTCGTTCTAACGTGCATTTGATGATTGGTGATTTACAAAATATTGAAAAATTTAGTGATTTTTTGAAGACGGTTAATGTGGCCATTTTAGCAGCGACAAGTTGGGGCGGAATTACTGAATCTTTTGAAATTAATGTTACTAAAACTTTGGGTTTAATGAAACTATTAAATCCTGAGATTTGTGAGCAAATTATTTATTTTTCTACGGCAAGCATTTTAGATAAAAATAATCAACCTTTACCCGAAGCAGGAAAATTAGGAACTAATTATATAAGGACAAAATATCAATGTTATACGCAGTTAGATAAACTCCATATTTATAACAAAATTACTACTGTTTTTCCTACCTTAGTCTTTGGTGGTGAACCCAACAAACCCTATTCCCATCTCTCAGGAGGTATTCAAGATGTAATTAAATGGGTTGATTTAATTCGTTGGTTTAAAGCTGATGGTAGTTTTCATTATATTCATGCTAGAGATATCGCTCAAGTTATTAAATATTTAGTAGAAAATACTCCTAGTGAATCAGACAATAAAAATTTAGTATTAGGCAATAAAAAAATAACGGTTAATGAAGCTATAGAAAAAATTTGTAACTATCTTAATAAAAGAATTTATTTTCAAATTACTTTGTACATTATCTTAGTTAACTTTTTCATCAAAGCTTTTCGTTTACGTATGGAAGACTGGGACTATTTTTCCATTAATTATCGACACTTCACTTATAAGGATACCGTAACCCCTGATACCTTTGGTTTAAAAAATTATTGTACAACTATCGAAGATGTTATGGAATTAAGTGGGGTTTATCCGCAAAAGAATTGAGAATAAATCGATTTTTTGTTATCTTTACCATAGGTTAAACTTCTAATTAAATTTGATGCCCCCTGGCCCATAGCTAGGGGAATTTTTTTTGGGGTAGACTATTCTTTGATTATTATAGTTTATTTGTTCTAAAAAAAGGACTTAGAAAAAACAGTCCAAACTGTTAATTTCTTTTAACAAAATGTAAGAACAAATGTAAAGATTTCTGTCGATTAATTGGGTAAGGAAAAATCTTTAGTTAGAATAATGCTTGAGATTTCAGCTTATGTACAGAAGAACTCTTGAACACACCCCATCTAAATCAAAGATTATAGATGGGGACTGCGCGAAACGATTTTCTTCAAAGTCTTCTTCAAGATACTTAAAAAGGAAAATAATTAGAAATGATACTTCAAATGATACTTCAATTGATTGGTTTCTTACTTTGGCTCGTTCTTGGTGTTTTTATATTTGTTGTTCCTGTCACAAGATTTTGTAAGGATTACCGAATCTTAAATAAACAAGCTCACCCAGAAAATACTCCACAAGAAAATACTCCAGAAGAAAATGGTGCAATAAACATTAATTTTTGGGATTATTTACCCTCATTGCGTGTCCCTATTATTGGTTTATTGATATTGCTTGGATTTCCGATTATTGCTAAATTCTCTCCGTTCTCCAAATTTTTGGAAAATCTATTGGTTCTGGTAGGTGCAGAACAACTGGTCATGGTCATGTTGATGATGACTTTGACCTCTATTACGATCATTTCTGTTCTCAAAACTATCACTATCTTTAAAAATCCATCTCTAAACATAAATGATAATTTTATCTTGGGGATTGCTGGGTTGACATTCTTTTTACCATTGCTCAATTTTATTTTTTTATATGCCTTAAACTCCACAATAACTTCCTATAATTTTAAAATAGCATTTTGGGGAGGTTTTCTTCTTAGCTTGATTCTTTTAGCTGTATTTATTTCCTTGGATATTTCTCTTTTCAATGATGACAATACTTGGTTGAAAGAAACTTACACATCACAAGAAATTGCTCAATTGCAACTTAGAAGATTAAAAATTACATTCGTTATAGTTTCAGTAGAGTTTGTTATTTATTGTTTGGCTGGTGGCTTGAACTATCCTCAAATTGATGGAAAAAATTTCGTTTCCCCCAACTTGCAAGCTCCGACTTTACTCTATGCTTTGTTAATTATTGGCATTCTGACAATTTTATTAGGAGGGTTAACCTACTATTGGGATCTATATTTTGAGGAAGTACAAGATCAAAATAGCCAGATAGAAACGATAAGTAATGATCAAAATATTATTAGTCAAATATGGACTGTTTTTGAAAGTTGTATGACGAAGATATTTAGAACTTTCGGTTCTCCTTTAATTCTTGGTTTAATTCTTTTTTCTGCTCTAAGTTATGGGTTCGTTTTAGTAGATCATTATTTCCAACTCGAACCAAGTGAAATAGAGATTAGTATGTATGAAAATAACGATACAAGTATCGTTACCAATAACAAATTTATACAAGCGATAGGAAGTCGTCTTTGTCCAGAAGAATTTCAGACAGATCAATCTTGTCATTCTCCACAATCTTTAGTGCTAGTTGCGGCGAGTGGAGGGGGAATTCAAGCATCAGGGTGGACCGCTCAAGTTTTAGAAGGATTACAAAAGGAAATAGGAGAAGATTTTACGAAATCAATTGGTTTAATTAGTTCAGTTTCTGGGGGTTCTGTGGGGACTATGTTTTACTTAGATAAATTGAAAAACGGGATTCTTTATCAGTCCCCAGAGGAGGAAAATAATCTATTCAACAATGCAACAGAAGATTGGTTAGCTTCAGTTGGGTGGGGATTAGCTTATCCAGATTTATGGCGAATTAGTGGATTTCCTTTCTTAGTTCAATGGACTAATAAATATCTTGATAGAGGATACGCTTTGGAAAAAGATTGGCAACAGCATTTAAGCGGAAATATAACCCTAGATAATTGGTATCAAAAAATCATTAATGGGGAAATACCCATTCCTGTTTTTAATGCAACTTTGGTGGAAAATGGTCGTCGTTTTCTCATATCTCCTCTAAAATTTATCAATGGTGATATGATTAATTATCTTAATGTTGTCAAAGAAACAAACGAAGTTGATGGTAATGGTGAAAAAATAAAAATTAGGGAAGCCAGAGCATTAGATTTGAAAACACTGTTTAATTGTGGAAGTCCAGAGGAACTAAAGCAATGTGACTTAAATGTAACAACGGCTGCTAGACTTTCTGCCAGTTTTCCCTATGTTTCTCCCATGCCTCGTAATGATATAAAGAATAAATTTCAAGACCCAGAAACAGGTGAGAAGCTGCAAAATTACCACATAGCTGATGGCGGTTTTTTTGATAATGGTGGGACATTTACAGTGATAGAATGGTTAGATTATTTTTTAAAGTTAACTAGTCAAGGAAAAGACAACAACATATTACAGATCAACAAAGTTGTAATTGTTGATATCGATGCCTTTTCAGAAGCTCCATTAAAACAGCAGGAAAAAGGAAATTTAGGATTTTTCAACGTTGCGTTAGGTCCATTTAACACTTTAAATGGTGTTCGAGATGCAACTCAAATTTCTCGTAATCTTCGCTCACTCCAACTCCTTGAAGATAAGTGGATTAATAAGGGGGTTAAAATTGAAAATTTTTCCATTGCCTTTCCTCTAGGAAAACTGAACCAACAGGGGAAATTTGAAAAGTATAATCAACCTCTATCATGGCGGTTGACTGATAAGCAAAAACATAATCTCAAGGAAGCATGGAAAGAAGATCCAGAGATACAAAAAACAGTAACAGAGATTAAAACATTTTGGGAGGAGGAAATAATATAGCTTTACAAAGATATCAAATGTTCTCAAATAGTGATAATTGATCTAGTACAATTAAAGAAGTTGCAAAATAATCAATCATCAGAACCTGATAACTGTAAAGCCCTATGTTTGATGCTCTCGCCGATCGCCTAGAAGATGCTTGGAAAAAATTACGGGGTCAAGATAAGATCACCGAAGCCAATATGCAAGATGCTTTAAAAGAGGTGCGACGCGCCCTCCTAG
>JBFRWO010000045.1:0-12669 GCA_051439625.1 Crocosphaera sp.
CGGTTAGTGGAGCGATCGCCGTAGCGCAACAGTTAGCTGAACAAGAATTAGGCAGAAGATTAACTTTTGATGAAATCAAAACCTTACTCTCGCAAGGGGATGACGTTGTAGGTCAGTATGCAGATCAGTATCAAGGAAAAGTATTAAACATCGACAAATTAGGCAATGCTATCCTAGATATGGTAGAACCTGTTGAACCGGTAGAACCTGTTGAACCGGTAGAACCTGTTGAACCTCCCAGTGAGATGGTCATTGCTCAAGTAAGTGAAATTACGGATTTAGACCATAATAGTCAAACCATTGTTTTTGACCAGAACTTTATTAATCCTGTTATCTTTGCTCAACCCCTATCTTATAATGGTGGCGATGCTTCCACCGTCAGAATTACTGATATTCAAGGCGATCGCTTCTCAGTGCAACTTCAAGAACCTGATACACTCGATGTCATTCATACAAAAGAAAGTTCTGGTTTCTTAGTATTTGAGAAAGGGATCTGGGAACTGTCTGATGGCACTATTATCGAAGTCGGGACTGTCACTACCGATGCCACTACTGTATCTGGTTGGGAAAGCATAACCTTTACTAATAATTTTGACAATGCACCGATAGTTTTAACCCAAGTTCAAACCGATAACGATGAAACATTTGTGCAAACTCGTCAAAGGAATATCACTGAAAATGGATTTGAGCTTGCCTTACAAGAAGAAGAAGCTTATCTTGATACTGGACACGGTGCAGAAACCATCGCTTGGTTAGCCATTTCTCCAGGGACAGGTAACTGGGATGGCAACGCTTTTATGGCAGGGAATACGGGGGATCAAGTTACCGACAACTGGCATACTATTAACTTTGGTAACATCTTCAACAACGCCCCTAAATTGTTCGGTAATATTGCCACTTATGATGGAGCTGACCCTGGTGGATTAAGAACTCAAAATCTCAATAATGGGTCTGTTCAAATCAAGATTGACGAAGATATCAGTAATGATAGCGAAGTCGTTCACATAACAGAAGATATCAATTACTTTGCCATTGAAGCAACAGGTACCTTGAAAGGATCAGAATTTTCTGATCCTATAACTGGTTTAGTTGTTAACCAAGTAGGAACAACTAATAACGATACTTTTGTAG
Source organism: Crocosphaera sp. (assembly GCA_051439625.1). Classification (GTDB taxonomy): domain Bacteria; phylum Cyanobacteriota; class Cyanobacteriia; order Cyanobacteriales; family Microcystaceae; genus Crocosphaera. Next base: position 1,132 of record JBFRWO010000045.1, read on the forward strand.
TTGGAAATGCCCAAGAATCATTGTACGACACTTACGGACAACAAGATTATTTGGAAATCTCTGGGTTTAATAGTTCCCAAGATGTCATTCAACTATACGGAACAGCCTCTAATTATGTCCTGGGTGTTTCCCCTTCTGGAAGTAACGATCAAGGAATCTTTTTGAAAGTTGCTGGGATGAAAGATGAGTTAGTAGCAATTGTTAAAAATCACAATAACTTGGATTTAAACAGTAATGAATTTGCCTTTGTTTAACTCTAAACTACTCATCATCTTCCACTGGAGAGAGACGAAAAAAAGCAGCAATATTTAAGCTTTCCTCGTTCATATTCGCCTGTAAAACCCTGACTAAAAATCCTTGGTCAGCAAAAATATCTAGGCTTAATTGATCGCTAATTCCTGCCAGTAAGATATTAGTAAATCTTGGAGAGAGCTTTCTATCATTAATAATGGCACTTAGATCCATTAATTTAATCATTTTACCTTCTTCTATTGCAAACCCAACTTCTGCGGCGATCGCTAGTTGGGTAGGAGACTCTCCTTCTTCTCCGTTTTGTTCTAGTTCTATTTCTAATGCCAGACGATTTTCTGCCATAAAATTAAGTTGTAATTTTAAAATATTAAAACTTGGTGCTTCTGGAGGTAGAACTGTATCAATTAGTGCTTGTAATTGTTCTCTAATTCCAGAAGATTCCAAGGCTAAATTGAGATCATCTTCTTTAATAACTAGGCGAATAGCACCTTGAAAAGGTTTATTTAAAGAAGACTGAATACTTTTAATACCGCTTAAAGATTGAATTTTATTAATATTTATATCAAGAGGATCGGTTTCCAGTTCCAGGGTATCTATCCTTAAATCATCAATAATTTCTACTCCACGACTAGCGATGCGAATGCGATCTATCTTTCCGTCCACAGGTTGATAACTAGGGGTATTATCAACCCTGACAGACAATGTTTCCACACTTTTGACCTGGGAACGTAACTGCTCAGCAACCACACTATCCACCACCAACCCTAAAGGAGAAATTATAGTGATTAAACTCGACAAAAAAATAGTAAAAACTTCCATAAAAATAGCTAATTTAATTCAATTTTCTTGAGGGTAACACAGAATTACTAATCTAAAATCCATTCAGAACTTTTTTCTCCCAAGTCCAAAGGAATACTCACCGCTTTTCCTAGACGGGGACGTTCTTTGGTGGTTTCCAAATAGTTAATAATTTGTTGTTGACTCCCCCAAGCTGTCAAATAATTAGCGATCGCATTCAAATGTTCAAAATATTCCTGTTCAGTCATGGGAAAAGAAGCTTGTTCAAGGTATTTCCACATAACTTGACAAAAAATCTTTCCTTTGACTTTTCTTAACTGTATATCGTAGGATCTACCCCATTTACTGTAGAGTAGTTGGTGTAAGTCTTGTCCAGTCATGGTTGTTTTCTCTCTTGATCATTAAACTCCCTTCTATAGGGTTATAACAAAAAGTTAAAGAAAAAGATGTGAGCTTACCGAAAAGGTCCTAAAACATCTGTTACGGTAATAGTCTGTTGATCGGTATAACCAGCAAAAGTTCGAGTTGCCACTATCTTAACTTCCACCCCTAAACCTGATCGTAAATATTGAGATTCAATAGGTAACTGACCAATATTAAGGGTAAACTTATCCCCATCTAAAACAACTAAATCTTCTGGAATTTCCCCTTCATATTTAGTTGTATAATCGGACACAGGACGAAAGCGAGGATCGGAACGAGTAACACTATAAGTAATATCGAATTTTGTCGCAATTAAATTAGATTGATCAGCCTCATCAATAATGGTTAATTTTAGGCTTCTCTCTCTTCCGTCAAGTCCTTGACTTTTTAAACGAGTGGCATCGTTTTTATAAATAGCATTATAAACAATAAATTGAGTAATATTATTTCGTTTTTGTGTCGTTCCTTCCAGCCAAATACTATCAGGAATATCTACCTGAATACCCTGATTATTTTCGTATTTTAATGTCATTTTTTCTTGAGAAAATCGATTAAAAGATTGAGGAGCATTCCAAATCAATAAAAAGGAACGTTCTAAGCGTTGCACCAAGGCTAAATATTGATCATTAATCACTGACCCTGGAGCAAATAAGTTCGTTGCCCCATTACGAGTTTCCCAAATATTTTTAGACAATAAATAACCCTTATCTCTCAAGGCCGCCATACTAACAGTAGCGGCTGGTTTATCTGCTTGTAGAGGCTTATCTAAGTTGATTAAGGTTAGTTGACCAGGTAAACCCTCTCTACCGAAAGCCCCACTCACACCATTAGCCCCATTTTTACCATCTTGACAGCGAAATTCTAAGGTTGTACAACGATAGTCAGTATTGCCAGGGTTCCCACTACAGGTTTCGAGGGCCCAATATGGTTCGGTACAGCGACAACCTTGACCCCCTTGACCCCCTTGTCCTGATTGTCCCCCTTTCCCTCCTGAGGCATTGACAAATATTGGTTGTAGCTGAGATAGGTCTGTTGCATAAACGGTTAAATACCCGCCATTACCACCATCTCCACCGTTGCCACCATTGCCACCATTACCACCACTGGGAGCGAGTAGGTTATGTTTTACCCCAGTGGGTTGATTTGGACAATCAGCGTCTTCTCCTGGTTGCCCTTGTTGGCCTGCTTGACCATCTTGTCCGGCTAAATTAAGGGTCAACGGAGACCCATCAGCAAAAATAGTCAAGTTATCACTATCTTTTCCATCATTTCCAGGAAGTCCGACACTGGCGTTAGAACCAGTTTGACCAAAAGCTCTCACCTCTGTGGCCCGGGCCATCCCTAGACACATTTTGGAGGAAGAGAGGCTCGGAACTATTAGGGAACTGGCTAACAAGAGGAAAAATAGGGTAAATTTAGGTAATGGCATTGATGGGTTAGGAGTTTAACTATCGCCACATTTTCAGACTAGGGTTAGTTAATTTTTGTTTCTTGCAAAACTTGGTAGACTGACATCTTGCATCTTCAAATAAAATCCTAGTTTTGTTAGAGGCAGGAGTTGAAAAGCAGGATTTACAAGGAGTAATAGCTAGATATAATCTTAAATAGCCAATTATGAGCAATTTAAAAGCTAAATAATCTTATTTTTCAATTTTTTTCTGCTCTGTTCCCCTCTTTGGAGGGGTTAGGGGTGGGTTTCCTCCTGCCTTCTTCCTCTAATTATTAAGTATTCTTGTTCTGATGCAAGATGTGAGTAGATGTCTTTTTGCATGATTCTCTCCTAAAGTATTATAGTTCTGGAAAATATGGTCAAATATGATATACACTTAGTTTTATAACGAGGTTTTTTATGAAGTTTGACGTTGTTATAATTGGTAGTGGAATCGGTGGTTTAACCGCAGGGGCTTTATTAGCAAAATACGGCAAAAAAGTTGCTATTTTTGAAAGCCATTCTATCCCTGGCGGTGCTGCTCATACTTTTACTCGTCAAGGTTTTACTTTTGACTCTGGCCCTTCTTTTTACTGTGGTTTAGGTAATGATAAACCGTCTCTTAATCCCTTAAAACAAGTATTAGATATTATTGGAGAATCTTTGGACGTTATTCCTTATGATCCCCTCGGTCATTATCATTTTCCAGAAGGTAAATTTCCTGTTTACAGTGACTTAGAAAAATATCGTCAAACTGTTGCTAAAATAACTCCAGAAGGAGCTAAAGAATTAGCTGCATTTGAGACAAAGATGTTAGAGTTATATGACTGTTTAAAAGATATTCCTACCATTGCTTTGCGCTCAGATTGGCAATTATTTCCTGTTCTAGCAACCCGTTATTTACCCTCTTTAGTTAAGAGTTTGTTTCAAGTAAGAACTATTAGCGGTTCCGCTGGAGATATAATGGATAAAACGGTAAAAAATTCCTGGGTGCGTCGTTTAATTGATCTTGAATGTTTTTTGCTATCAGGATTAAAAGCAAAGGGAACAGTTGCCCCAGAAATTGCTTTTATGCTTGGGGAACGAACTCGGGCAGGGGTAGAATATCCCGTGGGAGGAAGTGCAGCAATTATTGATGGTTTGATTAATGGTATAAAACGACATGGAGGAGAATTGTATCTCAATTCTCATGTTGATAAAATACTTGTAAAATCAGGAAAAGCAACAGGAATTAAACTTAAAAAAGGTAAGATTATAGACGCTTCTATTGTTATTTCTAATGCCACACTTTGGGACACTTATCAACATCTTTTAGAAAAAGAAGATTTACCCGAAAGTCATCGACAAGAACAATTAGCAACTCCTGCAGTTGAAAGTTTTATGCACCTGCATCTAGGAATAAAAGCAGAAGGATTAGAAAATTTAACAGGTCATCATGTGGTGGTTCACGACAGTAATAAAGATATTACTGTTCCTGGTAATACCTGAATGATTTCTATTCCTTCGGTTTGGGATAAAAATTTAGCTCCAGAAGGTCATTCTGTGGTTCATGCTTACACTTTAGAACCCTATAAAGGATGGGAAAAAAATACAGACTATGAGAATAAGAAAAAACAGCGATCGCAAACTTTGTATAAAGCATTAGAAAAGGTTATCCCTGATATTCGTCAACGAGTGGTTCTAGAATTAATTGGAACCCCATTAACCCATAGTCGTTTTCTTCGTCGTTATCAGGGAACCTATGGACCAGCGATCGCAGCAGGAAATGGTTTATTTCCTAGCTGTTATACACCCATCTCAGGACTTTATCGGGTGGGAGATAGTACGTTACCGGGTATTGGTGTTCCTGCTGTTGCTGCTTCTGGTGTTTTGTGCGCTAATACCTTAGTTTCTCCCCGGAAAGTGGAGGAAATAATTAACCAATTACCTAGTTAATTTGTTTGAGATCGACCTTTGGGAGTTGTTCATCTTGCCTAGCACTAACTCCTGGCTGGAATTCATCCCAAGTCTTACGTACTTGTTCGTAGCATTGAGGTGGTGTAATGGGTAGGTTTTTCAAGTAAAAGAACGTTGCTTGATCGAAAGACTCCAGCAACAATACAACCTCTGTTGTTGGATCATAATTATCGACAACTTCCAAAATGTGAGTAATCATAAAGTGATGGGACAAAATGTTTTTTTGACCTTTAGCTAATTAACACTCCTGAGGCCAAAAGTAATAAGGGAACTGGAAAGCAATGGATTTGATACAAGAAGGCATCAATCAAGGCTTAATCAGCTTTGATCATGAGCGCAAATACATCACCTATATTCGTCAAGGCAAACGTCGAAATTATTCCAATCCAGAGGAGCAGGTTCAGGCAGAAGCCTTTTTGAAGCTTATTCTTGTCTATGGCTATCATGTGAATCGCGTCGAACAATTTGTGACCGTTCAAATCGGTTCTGATAAACGTGAAGCCGACATCATTGTCTACAACAACGATGAGAAAACCAACGCGCATATTGTTGTCGAATGTAAAAGGCAAGATGTGTCTGAGCGGGAATTTGAGCAAGCTATTAAACAAGCGTTTAGCTATGCTGCAACTGGCACGGTGCGAGCCAGATATTTCTGGGTTACATCTGGTATCAAAGATGCCTACTTTGAAATTCCTGAAAAAGAACCAAAGAAATATAGCTCCATCGCTGATGTACCGCAATTTGGTGTCAGCCAATTAGCAAAATTCAAGTATGTTAAGGGCGGCGGCACTGTTAACAAACAGAAATTATTTGATTTAGAGGTAGTTGCACAAGATGAGTTAACTCGTCGTTTCAAGCAAGCACATAACGCTTTGTGGGGTGGTGGTGAGTTAAACCCTTCCGAGGCATTTGACGAGCTAGACAAACTTATTTTCTGCAAGATATGGGATGAACGTAAGCACCGCAACAAGGGCGAACCCTACGATTTTCAAATATTCAAAGAAAGGACTGAAGATCAGACGAACCAAAACCTGCAAAGGCGTGTTTTTCAGCTTTATGAGGAAGGACGAAGGCAAGATGCTGAGGTGTTCAAAGACGATATTCGTCTCAGCAAAAAAAAACTAAGAACAGTTGTGGGCTATCTGGAAAGCGTCAATTTAGGTAAAACTGACTTGGATAGTAAAGGACGTGCTTTTGAAACCTTTCTGGGGTCATTCTTTCGTGGCGACTTTGGCCAATATTTTACCCCTCGACCGATTGTGAAATTCATCGTTGATACATTGCCTATCAAGTATGATTCTTTGGTGTTAGATACTTCATGTGGTAGTGGTGGCTTCTTGCTCCATGCTTTGGATAAAGTGCGTAGCCAAGCCAGTGAATATTATGATGAAGGAACGGTTGAGCATTACAGATATTGGCATGATTTTGCTCAAGGAAATTTGTATGGCATTGAGATTAATGAGCAGATTGCCCGTACTGCAAAGATGAATATGATCATTCACGATGATGGTCATACCAATGTAGTTGCGGCTGATGGTTTGTTGCCCATTGAAGATGTGAAAGATGAAGAGGGAAACGTCTCGCAGCAAGGTATCTATTCCCGTACTCGCAACCAAGGCTTTCAATACAATCATTTTGATTTCATCATTACAAATCCCCCCTTTGGGTCAAGCGTTAAGCTGACAGAACAAGCTTATATGCACCAATATGGATATGCCTTGAGCCGGGTTAACTGGTTAGATCCAAAAAGCAAGGAGACAAAACGTACTAATCAAAGCACTGAAGTTTTGTTTATCGAGCAGTGCCACAACTATTTGAAGGCTGGTGGTTATCTGGCGATTGTTTTGCCTGATGGTGTGTTGACTAATTCTAGTCTGCAATATGTACGGGATGAGATTGAGGAAAAATATCGCATTGTGGCGGTTGTGTCATTACCACAAACGGCTTTTCAGGCAACTGGCGCAGGTGTAAAAAGTTCTGTTCTGTTTTTGAAGAAGTACACGGCAGAGCAAACGGAGGCGATTCGGTATAGACGGGTTGCTTTACAGGACAAGCTCAAGGATGAATGTGGCTTCGAGGCTCAATTAGACGAGATTGAGGGGAAAAAGAAAACACATCTACGGGATTTGACGGGCTTTGATAATCCTGATGAATTAACGGGTAGCGCATTGAAGCAGTCAGAGGCTTATAAAGAATGGCGTAATGAAGTCAATGCGATGTATCGGAAAGAGATTGATACTTTAAAAGAGGTATTAACTGAGCAATACACAGAAGCGAAACAAAAAATACTCGATGACTACCCCATTTTTATGGCTATAGCTGAAGACATCGGTTATGACGCAACCGGAAAACCAACTAGCATCAATGAGCTAGACTTGATTGGTCAAGAACTTGCTCGTTTTATTGAAGCGATCGAGCGGGGGGAAGTATGAGCTTTCAGTTTTCATCCGATATTAATAAAAATAAGATTTTTCTAGTTAATTTAACCGATTGTAGAGTAAGACTTGACCCCTATTATTACAAACCAGAATTTCTGGCTTTGAGAAAGAGACTAGAAAATCATCCATTGTTTCAGAAAATGGGGAGCTTAATAAAGTCTTGGAATAGGGGGGACGGTCCCCGTGAAGGCTTTTATACTGATGATACTGAGAATGGAGTTTTTTTCCTGCGTGTGAACAATCTCAAGAACCATACTATTGATATAAATGAAATTAAATACATTACCAGATATGTTCATGAAAACACATTGAAAAGGGCAAAAGTTAGTGCTGGAGATGTAGTTTTTGCAATTAGCGGGACAAAAGACAATCTTGGTACAGTTTCAGTGATTCCTGAGAGTATCCTAGAAGCCAATTTAAACTCAGCATTAGTCAAACTAGAGTTGAATTGGTCAGTTATAGATAAAAGATACTTCTGTTATATGTTTGACTTAAATATAACAAGAACTCAGATTAATTTTATTGGTAAAGGTGCTGCTCAAAATAACTTAAATAACGAAGAAATCTCTCAAATACATTTGTTCTTACCACCAATCAATCACCAAAAAAAAATAGTTTTGCATTTAGATGAAGCCCATATAAAGAAAGAAAAAAAAGAAGCAGAGGCGCAACGTCTGCTCGACAGCATCGACGATTATCTTCTAAGCGAATTAGGCATTGAACTACCTAAACTTGAAGACAGTATAATTCAAAATCGCATATTTTATCGTAATTTTAGCGAAGTATCAGGCAATCGATTTGATTCACACTATTATAAAAATATCTATGAAGCTACAAAACAATCTATATTACATGGAAGATATTGTGTTAGTAGATTAAGAAGAATAGCTATTAATATTCGGAACGGAGTAGAAAGAAGAAACTATTCAGATAGTGGCATTCGCTATTTAAGAGTTACTGATTTGGGAAAGCATGAAATTAATGATAATCAACCTCGATATGTAGATGTTGAAAAAGTTCCGTCTAGGATTATCTTAAATTCAAAATGCCTCCTAGTCTCACGTTCAGGTTCTTTAGGATTAGTTAGCGTTGTAAAACCAGACATAGAGAATACAATTTTAAGCTCTCATATCGTTAGAGTTGAACTTGATGTAAATATTGTTTTGCCAGACTATGTAGAGGCTTTCTTGCGGAGTAAAATAGGACAAATAGAAATATTTCGAGAAAACAATGGAGGGGTGATACCAGAAATTAATCAGATGGCTTTGGGAAACATAGAAATTCCCTGCCCACCACTTGAAAAGCAACTTGAAATAGTTGATCGCATTACGGCAATTCGCAATCAAGCCAAACAACTTCGGAAAGAAGCTGAAGCAGAGTTAGAGCAAGCAAAGCAAGAAGTTGAAGCAATGATTTTGGGTGATTAGTTCTATGAACATTATTAAAATCCAGCTAAACCACACAGAAAATCTCACCTTAAACGAGCTTTCAAGCCCCTTTTATGCTGAGATTGGGGAGGAATATGACCTGTCTAAAGAAGACGTTCAAGAATTTTTTACTATCGAAAGCCGGTTACTACTTCCCAATACAACTTTTGTTACTATTTTTTTGCTTAATTTTCCTGAACTAGAACTACGTGACCAGACTCCGGAAGATATCGTGAAGTCATATCTCAATACACTCCAACAAAAAGATAGTGTCCTATCGATTGTCAAGACAAATGACTCTGTATTGTTCGAGCGTGCGCAACAATACTATCAAGAGATAATCGAGTTGGAGATGGAGATTCGTAATGTACTCACCTACATTTTTAATTCTGATGAAAGAGATATAGATAAACAACTACTGTCCGATTTTGACATCAAACCGCAGGTTTCGTATAATAAAAATGAGACCCATAGTCTATTTGAAAATATATTTTTTCACCTACTTTTTAGCGATTACTCGAAATTCACTCAACCAAAGAAGCTAAATGATCAGCAAATCATAAATATTTTACGAAATCGCTCAATTCAATCATTTGAAGATTTTCGTAACCAATTATTAGAAGATAGTATCAAAGGGATTTCTATACAAAGGCATCAAGATTTTCTCTTGTCTTTAGTTGAACGTCTAGCCAATATTGAGAAAATGCGAAATTCCATCATGCACATAAGAAATTTATCCAATAATGTGATTAGGGGATATAAGCGTGCTGTTGAAACATTTGAAAATGAAGGCGAGATAGTCGAGAAAGGTATTAGAGATTCCATACGGGACTTCTGGAGTCAAGAACAAACCACTCTCAAGCAAAACACCTGGGTTGCATTAGCTCAATCCCAAATCAGGAAAGTGGTTACTACAACTATTGAGAGCAGAAATGGTGAGGTTGTTTTTTGTACAAACCGTGATCACTATGATTTTGAGCTTGAAGAAGAGTATGCTGACATTGACTCATTAAAGGCAGACTTACTCCAATATTTATTTGAATATGTAGAAGTTAGGGATTTTAATCCCGAAACGCCAGATTTTGCAGAAAGTCTTAGTACAATGGTTGATTCGACTTTGCAGGGGATGGTTGATGAGCAACAACAAGATGAACTTTGAGCCTATGACTCATTTGGAGTAGGCGATCGCCCAAAATTGGGACATTTCCCTAATATTTTGCTTCAAGCGTCGGTCGATGGGCAGATATGTTGATGTTGATCTTGCCTAGCAATAACTCCTGGCTGGAATTCATCCCAAGTCTTACGTACTTGCTCGTAGCATTGAGGTGGTGTAATAGGTAGGTTTTTCAAGTAAAAGAACGTTGCTTGATCGAAAGACTCCATCAATAAGACAACCTCTGTTGTTGGATCATAATTATCCACCACTTCCAAGATGTGAGCAATCATAAAGTGATGGGGCAAAATTGCAGTGTCAGGAGCCGCTAACCAGGTATTCAGGAACGGCGCAAGGCGAGAACGTCCGATAAAATGGTTTTTGAATGATTCTCCTGCAACACCCACCATTGGGGAATTCAGGCTACAAATGATCGCACCACGTTTTTGGCTGAGATGACCTGCCCAAGCATTATACCCAATGACTAGCAAATTACTGGCAATAAAATCTTGATGCCAATTCGATATATCGTTTGTTTGACTCATTAGAAATCTCTATTTTGAAAACCAATCCAGTTGAGTATGCAGATGCAAGCGCAATTATCAAGAAAAATTAGAGGTCGCCTGGATTTCAGCGCGACCCCATTGCCGATCAATCTAAGCACTAAAATATCTAGCGACAGGATGATAGGTGACAAAAGCAGTGGTGGATTGCTCTGGATAAAGCTGTTCGCTCTCATCGATGGATAACCCAATGCGATCGCATCCCAATAATTTCAACTGTGGAATTTGATCCATAACCGTCGGACAAGCTGGATAGCCAAAACTATATCGGGAACCCTGATACCTCTGGGCTAATACATCGCGAATGTTATCTGGTTCTAAATCCCCATAACCTAATTCCCGACGAATCCTAGCATGACTCCATTCTGCTAAGCCTTCCGCCAACTGCACCGCCATCCCGTGAAAATAGAGATAATCGGTGTACTTGTTATCTTGATAGAGTTCCTGTGCTTTCTCGGTGGCAATTTCTCCCATAGTGACTGCCTGCATAGGCAAGACATCAAATTCATTGTATTCGAGGGGAAGGATGAAATCAGAAATGCACAGCCGACGGCCGGATTTCTGACGGGGGAATGTCCAAGTTACAAAGGGGGTTGCTGTTTTGGGTGTTAAACCCTGCTCAATAACACTAGGCTCATAAACATGAAGGGAATTATCGATGGCTGCACAGGGGAAATAACCATAAACTAGAGTTGGCTCTAACCATCGTTCTGTGCGAATTTTTTCTTTCCATTCTTCCAAGATTGGATGAACCTTCGATGCCAGGAACCAATCATATTCCTCGCGAGATTGGTCTTTCGGTTTACGGAATTGCCATTGTCCAGCGAACAGTGCCTGCAAATCCATGTACCAGAACAGTTCTTCCAAATCTAGATCGCCACTCTGAAGAATTTTCGTCCCCCAGAAAGGTGGCGTAGGACGTTCGATATCAATCGCCACATCTTCCGAGCGTTTGGTATCAATGACAGTGGGTTCATCAGATTTCTTCCCATTACCATTGACTTCTCCATCGGATTTCTGCCTATCACCATTGAGTTCTCGATCTGAATCTTCAATGGCCTTGCGTCCTTTTTGGTTAAACTGAGCAAATTCCCCTGTA
>JBFRWO010000046.1:0-3285 GCA_051439625.1 Crocosphaera sp.
CATTAGAAAAACCTTGGGAAGAAAAATTCGTTATCAGTGCGCAACAAATTGAACAATATTTAGGACTTGATAAACGAAAAGACCTAACTAAAGCTTCAAAATTAAGCCTCATAAAAATACTAATACAACAAACCTGCCAATTATTAGCCACGATTGACTGGCCGCAACAAGGAAAAGTTAAAGGTTTTACCGTCCCAGAAAGTCCAATTTGGAATTTATTAGACATTCAACATCACTTCCAAGAAGATGATTTAGGGTGTCAACATTTAATCGGTTTAACCTTTACCTTACAACCAGGAATATGGGCAAAATACTTCTTAAATAAACAAGGTTATAGTCAAAGAATTTCCTTCTATCAATATGGTTCCTTACCTCAATTTGTCTTGAGTAGTGTCATGAGTATTTGGCAACAACATCCTGGAGCGGTAAGAATGATGCTCTGGTTACTATTCAAGAGTAAAATGGGGCGTAAACAATGTATTACTGTCCCCACCCTAATGCGAGTGGCCTATGGTCGACAAAGGATTGCCCAAGCAGACATTCAACGAGAGCAACGAAAACGTCTTATACGAACCTTTGAAAGTGATTTAGAAGTGTTAAATCATTACGGATTGAAACCCGTATTTGACCCTGTTTCTTACCCAGAAAGCATACAACCCCTCTGGGTAAAATTAGAGCAACTCCCCGACGATGCAGACGAAGCACTAGACTTTTGGATTAACGATGGTTGCCAAGAACATCGTTTAACCGACTCCGGACCGCGAGGAAAATGGAATTGGTTAATGAAAGCAAGAATGCTCAACTTTGAACTTCCCCCAGAATGGGAAGAACAATTAATTAAATTTGAACAAAAAAAACAACGGAAAAATAAGCGTAAAACCCGTACCAACAAACCTCCTGAGTTGACTGCACAGCAAATTTTAGACGCAAGAAAAAGTAAAGGATTAAGTCAACGGGCCCTCGCCAAACAAATCGGTAAAAGTCAAAGTTGGATTCGGGACCTCGAAAATGGCCGTTTTTCCGCCAAGCCAGGCGATCGCGAAATTCTCCAAAATGTTCTAGAATTGTATTAATGGTAAATTATTATTAAAAACGGCCAAAAAAGGTTTATCATAGTACCTGTGTTCTTAAAGTTAGGCAAAGTCTATGGAACCTTTAACCCCGGCCCAAAAAGAATTGTACGACTGGTTGATTAAGTATATTAGCGAGAATCAACACGCCCCTTCTATTCGTCAAATGATGAAAGCCATGAATTTGCGATCGCCCGCTCCGGTGCAAAGTCGCCTAGAAAGACTTAGAAACAAAGGCTACATAGACTGGATAGAAGGTAAAGCCAGAACCCTAAGAATTTTACACTATCAATCCCGAGGAATTCCCATTTTAGGAGCGATCGCCGCCGGGGGATTAGTAGAACCCTTCAGAGATGAACAGGAACGCTTAGACCTCTCCCATGTGCTTCATGGTAGCAATTATTGGGGTTTAAGGGTGACAGGGGACAGCATGATTGAAGACTTAATCACCGATGGAGATCTCGCCATTATGCGTTCCTTAGACCCCGACGAAACCTTAAAAAATGGTGAAATTGTTGCCGCCAGAGTAGAAGGAGTGGGAACCACCTTAAAGCGATATTATCAAGAAGGAGAAATAGTGATGTTAAAGCCTTCAAATCTCAATTATCAACCCATAGAACTCAAAGCGAATCAAATAGAAGTTCAAGGAATCTTAATCGGAGTATGGCGAGGTTATTAACTTGAATTTGTGCAAACAACTGTGATCTTGAAGTCGCCAAATGAGTTTCTTCTAGAAGACAAAAGTAGGGACTTAATAGTATTAAGTCCCCAGGTGGTGAAAAATCATGTGTGGTACACTGGAAGTAGCGGTAATGTCCGTAAAAGTGTCAACGGACTCAACTATTTAGGTAATGTAAAATATATGGAAAATATACCCAATCACCTCAGCAAAATTGATGGGCAGTTAGGAAAATTAATCATATTAGGATTTCCCTTTGAAGAGCTTGCCACTAATGCTTCCTTTGAGGAGATGATTTACCTATTTTTACATAATCATCTTCCTAACAAAAATGAACTGGATAACATCAGCAAAAAACTATTATCCCATCGATATCTTGACGAAAAAATATTAGATGTTCTCAAAAACGCAGCCGCTAACAAGATTGAACTGATCGAAGGAGTGAGAATAGGTGTTAGCTGTCTAACAATGGATATGGAGTCCCATCGCATCGATAAAGAAGGGATTAACGGCGCACTAAAAATTATTGCCTCAGTTCCGATTATTACAGCAGCCTATTGGCGGTTACTTCAAGGTCAACCCATTGTCACTCCCCACCTAGAATTAAGCCACGCAGCTAACTACTTATATATGCTCACAGGAGAAAAACCCTCCCCCGAAGATGTCAAAACCCTAGAAATTTATCTTAATACCGTCATTGAACACGGCATGAATGCCTCTACCTTTGCTGCACGGGTAGTCATGTCCACTCGCTCCGATTTTGTCTCTGCGGTGACGGCCGCCATTGGTGCTATGAAAGGAGTATTGCACGGAGGTGCGCCCGGTCCTGTATTAGATATGTTGCTAGAGATGCAAAAATCAGGAGATATCGAAGGCTATTTGCGTAATAAGTTTGAGAACCGAGAAAGATTAATGGGGTTTGGTCATCGGGTATATCGGGTAAAAGATCCCAGAGCTATTTTACTATCACAAGTTTCAGCCGATGTCTGGAAACGTAGAGAAGATAAAGAATTTTGGGGTTTAGCCGTTGATGTAGAAAGCACGGCTTTACGATTACTCAAGGAGTATAAACCCAACCGCCAACTTGAAACCAATGTAGAATATTACACAGCCTTAGTGTTGCATGGGTTAGGACTACCAGTTGCTTTGTTTACCTCAACCTTTACCGTCAGTCGGGTTGTTGGTTGGTTAGCCCACTGTTTGGAACAGTTAGAACTCGATCGTATTATTCGTCCGGGTTCCGTTTATACAGGCCCCACTGAGCAAAAATGGTGTCCCATAGAAGAAAGATAAAATAGAGAGTGTGGGAAGTGTGGGAAGTGTGGGAAGATTAGAAACAATATTAATATTTTGCTCCCCTATCTCCCCTATCTCCCCCAATAAACCCAAGAAAATCAAAAATAAATATTAGAAATTAAAGAAAAACTTTAGGTTTATTTGTTTCAATATCTGCCTTAATTTTTTATAATAAATTGTGAGAAATAACTTCAACTCGCCACAGGAAATTATCTAATGAGTAGCGATAAAAATGGAGAA
>JBFRWO010000047.1:0-14226 GCA_051439625.1 Crocosphaera sp.
ACATATTCCCGACGAAACTCCGCTTCTAACCCTTCCACCAAGCCGAAAAAGTCCTGTTCTGAGAGGGTTTCTAGGGTCATAGCCGGGGAAACAGTCCAATAATAGGCATGGTTGGGGTTAAACTCTGAAGGGGGCAGTAAATGGGCAATATAAGCTTCTTTGACGTATCCGGTTGCCCCTCCACCCCGTCGCATTTTCCCTTCTGAGGTGACGGATAACATAACCAAACTATCCAGACGTTGTAGTACCATCGCCGTCAAACTGGACTCTTTGGGGGGATCGCTTTTTAGTTGGGTGGCAATGCAGCGAATACCACAAAGCCGTTCAGCCCCATAACGTGGCAATTCTAGGGCAGGTATTTGGGTTTGTCTAGGGGTACCCACGCCCACCCGAATAACTTGGCCACGACGGTTAATATAGGCGCATACCCCTTGACCGAGATCAGAACTGACGGCGGCCAGTCTTTGGGCAAACTCTGGAGACGTGAAGCGATCGCCTCGTAGTTTTTGATTATAAAGTCGTTTTAACTGCTTAATTTGACTGCTTTTTAACCCTTGCAGGTTTCCGTAAATGGTATCGATAGGTTAACCTCCTTACTGTGGTTAGTTATTTTGTGTGATTTCTCTATTATAATGTTCCATCTCGGTACTTTTGTCCCCGTAAACTCCTTCTATTTGTTGGCGACAACATTCAATGGCAAAGTCGTTAAACTCAGAGGGGTGAATGTCATACATTTGTTGAAAATTATCTGGTTGAACGCGACAAAAACGGGGACGTTGTTCATAAATTAAGCATTTTCGAGTTTCATGGTCAAAATTAATACACCATCCGTCTTTTCCTACTAAACTGACATAATGGTCTAATTCTTCTGGGGTTAAATAGTCTTCTAAGTCGGGGCGATCGCTTGGCTCTAAGTTACAACAGGCCCCACACCCTTCTACACATTTCCATGTTTCTTTTTTAGTCTTCATGAAGTTTCAATCTTGGAGTTTCTTTTTTTATTTTACTCTTTTAAGGATGATTATTGTTGTCAGCAAAATGTTGTTCATAATATTCCTCAATATCTTGTTTTAGTCGATTCATAGGTACACATAATTTGAAATTCTTTAAGCAATATCTATGACTTTTTTCCAGATCACTTTGATAACTGTTTCTTTCACATATATTTATATAATGTTGTTTCTGGTTTTCCAGTTCTCGTATTTGCTTTTCTAGTGTTTTTTGTTCCTGATTTGTTTTAGTTTTTTTCAGTTCCTCTTGTTTTTCTCTAATTTTTTCTTCAAAACAGTTCTCTCTTTTTTCTCTAAACTCTGAAATCAAAAAACCTAAAATATGATTGAAAAAATCGTATAACGTATGTCCATGAAAATACCAGTATATTTCTTCTTGTATACCGTCATCATTATCATGAAAGTGATTAATTTGTTCTTCAATTTCAGTCAAGATTCTATCTAAATATTTTTTTTCCTCATCGATAAGAATATGTTTGATCTCATTCTCTCTTTGGATAATATTGCTTCTAATTAATTTTAGCAAATTACTACCACAACTATCAAAGTCAATTTTTGAAAGATGTTATATGGTTTTACGACCGACAATATCTTCTAATTTTTTATTAGATATTCTACTTAGACTTGACTTAATTCTCGATTTATCCTGAAAATAATCATCATTTTCCATTTTTTTCAAGCTTATAATGTACTTAAATATTTTAGAAATTTCTACTGAATATTGCTTGATAAATTCCTCAAAACAAAAAACACAATCTCGCATTAATTATATTACATCAAAAAAAGAAGAACAAATGCAATCTCTAAGAATTATATTTAATTGACTTGGATGAATACTATAATTTTCAATTGAATAAGAATAAGTGTGAAAAATATAAGGATGACTATAAATAGGTTCTTTTTTTAACCAGTAATCATAATCACTATCTACACATAAAATCATATCAGGAAAAGCATATTGAGCATATTGTTTAAGATTAAGAACCCTTGCTTTTCCTATTGTAACATTATCATAATTGCTAGGAAGTCTTATATCAACTGTTAGATTACTAGCAAATTTATTAAAAATCTCTTCCCAAAAAAGTATATCTTTGTATCCTTCAACATAAATTACAACTGATATTCTAATAATCTTGTTATCAGCTTTTATATCATCAGGATCGAAAAATATATCAAGATTATTTGCCATATTTAAAACCTCCTAAATATTAGACAAACTCTTTGAAGAACTTACGACTTCTTCCATATCTGTGGCTCGATCTAGCCATCCCTTACTAAATATTGAACCTGAATGAGTTACAATGATTAATTGAGAATTAGGATTAAGCTTTCTAATATGATTGATTAGTTTATGTTGCCATGTTATATGTAATGATGCTTCTGGTTCATCCATCAACATAATTGTTGGTTCCTGTTTTTCAAGTAATACAGTCAATAAAATAATTAGTAGCTGTTTTTCCCCAGAAGATAATTGCTTCCAAGAAATTATTTTATCATTTTCCTGACGGAATATAATTGAATTATCTTCATCAAAATCTATTGTTTTACTCAAATTAATAGATTTTTTTTCATCAGTTTTTCTTTTGAACGAACCATTAACTATTTCCAAAAAATATTCTAGACTCGAATGTGCATTTTTTATAATCTTTTCTTTCTCTATCATCAAATTTCTTAATTTATTTAATTCTTCTGTGGTAGGACTATCTTTATTTAATAAATCTTTGATTTTTTTCTCTTTTTCTCTAATTTTAGGTTCTATTTCATTTTTTAATGTTAGCCTATAATTTTTCAACTCATTAATTAATTCTATTAACTGCTTATCTAACTCCGTTAAATCCTTATCTTCATTATCTTTTCTAGATTGACTATCTCTAAAATTAATATCATCCGCTAGTATGGATGGTAAAGATGGATAATTGTTGTTAGTTTTTTTAGCCTTAGATTTAATCAAAACATCAAATGTCCTAATCTTGTCTAAATTAACAAATTTTGAAATACCGTAATCATTAAAAAGTTTTTTAGCTTCTATCCTATCCGTTAAGGTACCGTTTTCATCGTCAAAAAAGTTAATAGATTTCACAGTATATCTTGTTGCATAATCCAACATAACTTCAAAAAGATATTCTACATTCAGTTTTGCTATAACTTCTTTTTCATCCTCATACTGAGAACGTAATGCTTCTAGTTCTTTTCTTTTATTAAGCGCACTGGATAATTGGTCTTCTGGATTTTTTATTTTTTTGAGGATAATTTTTTTATCAGAGTCAAACTCAATTTCTACATAATCAACATCTATATGCTGAGGTATGTTAGCTGTTTTTAAGACACTCTCAATAATATCTAATATGGTTGACTTACCTGAACCATTATCACCAAATAAGATATTAACATATTCAACAGGATTATTCTTGTTATAGAGTTTCCAGTCAATATTAATCTCACCCCAAAGATTTTTGATGATTATTCGTTTTATATATTTTACTTTTTCTTTCTTCATAGCCTGTCTCCAAAACAGTTCAATTGATCAGTAAATCACATAACTATATGACTATTATCTATAGTAACATAGTTAATTACTTTAAAGAAATCAAGACAATCTAAAAATCATTAACTTTGTATCCATCATCCATATAATATCAGTTTTTGTTTAGTTTTTACACTTTGTTTAATTTTTGTCCATAACTATTATCTCATACTTTTTTCCTATACTCTCCCAAGTGTAATTATTTTCAACATAGTTTCGACCATTTTCTGATAAAGTTTGACGCAATTTTTCATCTTCAAATAAATTACTAATTGCTGTAACATATTCTTCTATTGTATTAGCTCGTAATGCTCTTAAAGGCGTATTCTCTTCATCAATTTCCATACCTTCTAAACCCCGATCGCTTGCTACAATAGGAACGCCTGCGGCCATTGCTTCTAAGGTCTTATTTTTAATACCAAATCCTGACCTTAAAGGAATAACACACACCGTTGCTTTGTGTAAATATTCCGCCATTGACGGCACTTTTCCTGTTACTGTAATTCCTATTTCTTCTCCTAACTTTAGTACAGATTTCGCAGGGTTTGCTCCAACAATTGTTAAAGTAACATCAGGATATTTTTGACGTAATAAAGGAAAAATTTCTTGACTAAAAAAGCAAGCCGCATCAATATTTACCACATAATCCATCCCTCCTGTAATAATCAAATGATGACCCCCTGGATCACTATTTCGCTCAGGAAAAATCTCTAAATCAACCCCATTAGGAAGCACAGAAACTTGACTATTTATTTTAAAATCTTTTAATTGTTGATAATCGTCATCTGTAGTAACAACGATACTAGAAAACTTTTCATAAACCCGTTTTTCGTAGCGTTTTAATAAAGGTAAATAAAGGCGATCGCGTCGATAATTTTCTGAAGTATTAGTTTCTAGTTGATGTTTACAAGTACGATAGACAGAACTATGACTATTAATCACTGTTTTTATTTTGTTTTTCCAGTGAGGACGAATATAAATCTCATTAACACTATGTTCACAAGTAATGGCATCAAAATCATTATTTTTAACCGCTTCATCAACCCAATTTTGAATCGATTGATCGTATAAAAAAGAAACATTGGGAGGGGTTCCTGTCAGGAAAAATTGACAAAAACGCTTGACTTTTTCGACAATTCCTGAGTTGGGATTATTAGGACGAAGAAATAACATTAAACTTTTGACCCAACCCTTTAAAGCCTCTATTTCTTCTTCGGTAACATCTTCAGCCTTTTGGGTGACTAAAGTAATCTCATGATGATAACTTAACTGTTTTAATAAGTTAAATGTTCTGACTTGAGTTCCCCCTCGACTAGGAGGATAAGGAAAAGTAGCACAAATCATTAATAATTTCATTGTTTATCCCAAAAAATAACAACCTGGTTGTTTTCAGAAATCAATCCTATTTTATATCTTTTTTAGTCCTTCAATCTCGACGAATGAAAATTAACAGCAAATGGTTTATGATAGGGATGACAAAAATATGTTATATTATAAGTCGAGACAACTAAGTATTCGGTAGTAGATTTTGTTATCAGCATTGACGGGTATACCCCTTTCAGCCTTTGTACGATTCTCTCCGATGACTAAAGCTCTACAATCCTTCTAGATAACGGAGATAATCGAAAATGTCAATTTATGTAGGAAACCTATCCTATGATGTAACCAAAGACGACCTTAATGAAGTCTTTACGGAGTACGGCCAAGTTAAACGTGTTCATATTCCTACCGACCGTGAAAGCGGTCGTATGCGTGGTTTTGCTTTTGTGGAGATGAAATCTGACGAGGAAGAACAAAAAGCGATTGATGACTTAGATGGCGCTGAATGGATGGGTCGGACTTTAAAGGTTAATAAAGCCAGAGAAAGGGAAAATCGTGGTGGTGGCCGTTTTTAAGGGCAATTTCTTGAATTAATCAATTAAGGGGTAGGAGTTTTCTTGGTTCCTACCCCTTCTGACGTTTAAGTCTATTTTCTACCATCATTTTAACTACCTCTGGCATTTTATGCTGCGCTTTCCAACCTAATTTTTGTTCTGCTTTGCTTGGGTTGCCACAACTATAACTGATATCGGTGGGACGAAATAAATTGGAGTCGCTGCTAACATAATCTTGCCAATTCAAGCCTAAACAATTAAAGGTTTCGATGACAAACTCTTCTAAAGAATAACTATGTCCTGTAGCAATAACATAATCATCGGCCTGGGTTTGTTGCAACATTAAGTGCATGGCTTGAACGTATTCAGGGGCCCAACCCCAGTCCCGTTTGATGTTAACATTTCCTAGTTGTAATTGATGGGAATTACCCTGAGCAATTTTACAAGCAGCAGCAACAATTTTTTGAGTAACAAAACGTTGGGGACGTAAGGGAGATTCGTGGTTAAATAAAATACCGGAACAGGCAAAAATTCCGTAAGCTTCTCGATAATTAGCTACTTCCCAAAAGGCCGCAGATTTAGCTACGGCGTAAGGACTACGAGGACGAAAAGGGGTTAATTCATCGGCAGGAGTTATACCAATATCGCCAAAACATTCACTGGAACCTGCATTATAAAATTTTATGGCTGCACCAGTAAAACGAATGGCTTCGAGTAAATTTAAAGTACCAGTGGCAATACTTTCTAAGGTTTCTACAGGTAGTTGAAAGGATAATCCCACAGAACTTTGACCAGCTAAATTATAGACTTCATCTGGTTCAATTTTATAAAGAACTTGTAGCACACTACGAAAGTCATTGAGTGCCATTGATTCCACTTTTACTTGCTCTCGAATTCCTAAACGAACTAAGTTTTGAAATGAGGACATTTGGGCATCCCGTGAGGTTCCACACACGATGTAACCTTGGTTTAAAAGAAATTGAGCTAAATAAGCACCATCCTGTCCAGAAATACCACAAATCAAAGCTGTTTTTTGTCCCATTTTATTTTGTTATTTTTTTGAAGATTGAGAAGGTTGAAAGAGTAATTGTAGGGCTTCTTTTAAATAGCCAATTTGACCGTAAGCGTAAACTAAATTATCAAAACTTTGTGCAGGATTACTAACATATTTTAAGGATTTATATAGACCTCTGATTAATCTTTCTCCTCCCCTTCCTAACTGCTCAATACCGGTTCGTCCGGCAATTTCTTCTCGATAACATTCGCTCACTCCTTGCCACCAACTACGACTTAAAAACCAACTACGCTGTAGCCTTTCTGGGGCAACATTATGGGCAACCAGGGCCTCGGGAAGATAGGCAACCTCCCATCCTTGATTTAAGGCTAATTCTGTCATAAATAACTCTTCATTGGAAAGCAGTTTTTTACCAACTCTTCCTAAATTAGCATCAAAACCACCAATTTTCTCTAAAAATGACCGTCGCAACGAATAATTTAAGCCTCTGGGGGTCAGTTGAGGATTGCTAATAGAAACTACTTTTTCCCCTAAATCATAAGCTCCTAAAGCCCCTGCTAACCCCTCAGAAATCCAATTAGGAGGGGTGATCTTGTCGGGCCAGATTAAGGTAACTTTACCCCCTGCGATCGCTAATTTTTCTTTCTGTTCATAAGCAGCAACTAACACTCGTAACCATTGAGGAGAGGCGATCGCATCATCATCTAGATAGGCTAAAATCGGCGCGGTGGTTTCTTTTGCCCCACGATTACGGGCAACTGACAACCCTAGAATCGGCTCATAAACGTATCTAACTTGAGATTTTGACAAAAATGGGCTTACAACCTCTTTTGTCTTGTCTGTGGAGCCATTGTCGACGATCAGGACTTCATAATTAACACCCTCTTGGGCCAAAAGACTTTCGATAGCATCACCTAAATAGCGATCGCGGTTATGAGTACAGATAATAGCAGCAATTTGAGGATTAGACATGATTATACGGGGGACTGGGGGACTGGGAGCAGGGGGAGCAGGGGGAGCAGGGGGAGCAGAGGGAGTAGGGGGAGCAAAATGTTAATCTGGTTTCTAGTCTTCCCACACTTCCCACCCTCCCCACACTCCCCACACTTCCCACACTTCACTGAAACTTACTATAGGTGTCTAGCAATACTTGTTCATAGCGTTGAGTCATTCGTTCCCAAGTATATTCATTTTCTATCAAAGCGCGTCCATTGTTGGATAATTTTTCTCGCAGTTTTTCATCTTGAAAGAGACGACCTACTGCATAAACATATTCATCCACATTGTTGGCCCGCATGGCCGCTAAAGGATTTCCTGGACTATCAACGGATAATCCTTCTAAACCATAATCACTAGCTACTATTGGGGTTCCTGTGGCCAATGCTTCTAGGGTTCGCATTTTTGTCCCGATACTTTTGCGAATGGGAATGACAGAGACAGTGGTATGATGAAGATAATCGAGGATATCAGGGACTTGTCCGGTGACATTGACCCCTGAGAGTTCATTTAATTCTAATACTTCTGGGACAGGACGACTTCCTACTATATCAAGGGTTGCATCGGGATAGCGTTCACGAATTTTTGGGAAGACTTCTAAGCTAAAAAACCGCGCTGCATCAATATTAGCGGGTTTATCCATTGTCCCAACAAACGTAATACGGTGTCCTGACTTGTTGCTGAGACGTTTGGGAAAGACTTGTAAGTTTAATCCGTTGGGTACAAGGGTTATGGGAACTTCTATTTTTAAATTTTTTAGGATTTTTTGTTCGGTTTGATTCGCTACTATCACAGCAGCAAATTTATAACAATATTGTTTTTCATAACGACGTAATATCGGTAAACTTAATTGTTCTTTTAATCCACCATCATTACCATTGGTTTCGACTTGATGTTTATATATTCCATAAACAGAACGGTGGATATCAATAATTGTGGGAATTTTTTGCTGCCATTCGGGTCTAAAATAGATTTCGTTGGCACTACCCTCGCATAATAAAAGATCAAATTTTTCAGATGCGATCGCTTCATCTATCCATTTTTGAATGGCTTGGGAATAATTAGATAAAACGCCGGGTGGTGTTCCTTGTTGCACAAAGATCCCCAGTTGTTTAGCTGTTTCTAAGAAACCTTTACTATTTTCTGCATGGGTAACGGGAGGAAAGACAACGCAGTTCTTAATCTGCTGTTGCAGCGCGTCAATATCTTCTTCTAAGACTTGTTCAGATTCTTGGGTTACTAGGGTAATGTCATGGTTTGTATTAAGATGTTTAAGAAAGGAAAAGGTTCTCACCTGGGCTTTTCCCTGTATTGGAGGATAGGGAAAAAGGGATGAAATGACAAGAATCTTCATAGGTAGATTCATTAGCTATCTAGTTTAGTTTAGCAAGCTTTTCTTGATCTGTAACCTGTTTTTCCCAGATATTATTAATTTTTTTCTTTCTTTTTGCTTCTCTACTATCTTTCTTGCTGTTTAAGATTGAGTTTAAAAAGTTAAATGTTGCTCAGAAACTTCCATTTTTTGAAAATTATTCCTACTCTATTATTTATCCTTACTTTTTTTCTGGTTATACAAATGTCTTCTACTCATTCTAATTCCTCTTATTCTTTACTAACCGATCCTTTTTTACAGTTTCCGACAACTTCATCGGTTAAAGTTGTTTGGTTTACTGAATTTGCTGGAGTCGATCACAAAATAATTTATGGACAGAATTTAGATAGGGAAATCATAGCTAATACTACTCTATTAAGTCGTACTAGAGAAGATCAAGGGTCAAACGTAAAAGAGGATTATTCTCAGACCACAAGAAGAAATATCTGGCGACATGAAGGAGAAATTATCGGATTAAATCAAGGGGAGAAAATTCCTTATAAAGTTGCTAGTCTTATTGATAATCAGCAAGTTGAAAGTAATATTTTTTCTTTAAGTCCTTCTCCTAAAAAGAAAACACCCTTAAAAATTTTATTAACTTCTGACCATCAATTAAAGCCGATGGTGGCAGCAAATTTACAAAAAGTTGTGGAAACTATTGGTAAAATTGATGCTATTTTTTTAGCTGGTGATTTAGTGGATATTCCCGATCGCTCTTCGGAATGGTTTGATGATCAAAGGGGTGGTGCATTTTTTCCCTGTCTTCAAGGTTTGGCTAACTATAGTATAGAAAATACAGTTTATGAAGGTGGTCAATTGATTCAATTTGCTCCTTTATTTCCTGCCATTGGTAATCATGAAGTGATGGGTAGATGGTCAGATAATAAGAGATTAAGTCAACAGTTTGTTGATGCTATACCTAGACAGGTTGCTAAAAATATTTACTTAGAAAAAGCTGATAGTATTAATCCTGATGCTGATCCTGATATTGAAAGTAACTGGATAAAAAATAATTCTTTTAATACGGATACTTATGAAGAAATTTTTTCTTTACCTCAAACCGAATCTAATAATAGTCATTATTATGCTGTTACTTTTGGGGATATTCGTTTAGTAGTTTTACAAGTAACTAATATCTGGCGTTCTCCTAATCTAAGAAATAGTGTTGAAGGAAGATATCAAGAATCAGAGAGGGAGTTAAATAACCCTGAAAATTGGGGTTATGGTCAACATATTTTTGAATCAATTGAAAAGGGAAGTGAACAATATCAATGGTTAGAAAAAGAACTAAAAAGCGAAGCATTTAAAAAAGCGAAATACAAAATTGTTATGTTTCATCATCCCGTCCATACTTTGGGAGGAAATATTGTTCCACCTTATACTAATCCCATCCCAAATACTAATTATGATAGTGATGGTAATATAACAGAAATTCGCTATCAATATCCCAAGGAGAATGATTATATTATTCGGGATTTAATCCCACTTTTAGAAACAGCAAAAGTTAATTTAGTTTTCTATGGTCACTCTCATCTTTGGAACCGTTTTTTAAGTGAAAATGGTATTATTTTTCTAGAATCTTCTAATGTTGGCAATAGTTATGGCGCACATTTAGGGGATAATAAAAGACAAATACCTCCTGATTACTCTCCGTCAAATTATGTTGAAATAGGTGATCCTAATGGACTTCAAGCGATTATTCCTAATTTATCACCCTTAACGGATGAAAATAATAATCCTTTACCTTATATTGCTAGTAACAATATAACAGTCTTTAGTATTTTAGACACAGAAAAAGGAACAGTCAGTAGTTATTATTTTGATACTCGTCAACCTAATTCTAATGTTATTAAATTTGATGAATTTACAATTTAATGGTATTCTCAGAGGAATAAGTTGTTTTACTTTAAATTTATTCAACCTCAGTAAGAATTAAATATGAATCGTTTTTTTTACGAAAAATCCAGTAGTTACCAAGGATATCTAATTATTCCTTTCCTGTTGACAAAAGTTAGTGGTGAGTTGATTTATTCCTATGCTTTATTATCATCACAAGGGTACGATGATGAATTTCATAAAGCAAAAAATCCAGCAGGAATTTGTTCTAATAC
Source organism: Crocosphaera sp. (assembly GCA_051439625.1). GTDB lineage: Bacteria > Cyanobacteriota > Cyanobacteriia > Cyanobacteriales > Microcystaceae > Crocosphaera. The sequence goes on from JBFRWO010000047.1 coordinate 10,903, forward strand.
ATTAGGTGATATTAGAGAAATTGCTCAACAACATCTTAATCAATACAGTGTTAATTTAAAAGAAGATGATTATTTTGAGCAACGTTATACTTATCAAAATACATTAATCATTATTCATCAACAAGGAAAAAGATGTTCTTATGATCATTATCCTTCTCATGAATTAAGAAATATTGCTGCACCAACTTTGTTTCTTAATGCTGATAGTTGTATTGACTGGATTAAAAAAAGATTAGCTCGTCGTCAAGTTCAATTTTAAATTATTGATTGTTAAAGCTTGGAAAGGTGTGTTAGTATTTGTATGTTAACCTTTTTATCTACAAAAAAGAAAAAATATAACTTCAATTTGAAACCATTACTGAAAACTTTGGTAATTATCTCTCTATTTTTATTGATAATTACGCCATCTTCTGCATTAGACAAAGACTTAGAAAAATCTTTACCTCCTCTACAAAACCATCCCCTACCAACTCTATTAAATCAATGGCAAGATAAACCCTATTCAGGAGACTATTTTGACCAAATTGAACCAAGTGTAGCAGGATATCTATTGTGGTCAAAATTTCCTATAAAAATCTATTTTGATCGTCCCGATAATCCTAATGATACTGCTGCTACAACTCGTCGCTTTAATCAATGGGTTGATGCTGTTGAAACGTCCATTAGTGAATGGAATACTTATTTACCCATGACGGAAGTTGAGAGAGCAGAATTAGCTGATATTATCATAGAAAGAAATGATCCTCCTATCGATGTGCAAATCGATCCAGAAACAGGACAATTAGACATTCCTCGCGCTAGAACTGCTCAAGCTCGCTACGAGTTTTATATTGACAACAATCAGCTTTTGCACAAGATGATAATACAAATTAGTCCCCGTTTAAGTCAAGTTGCTACTCTATCTGCTGCACGTCATGAGTTAGGCCATGGATTAGGAATTTGGGGTCATAGTTTAGAAGAAAACGATGTCCTTTATTTTTCACAAGTTAGTTCATCAATTCCTATTTCTTCTAGGGATATCAACACTTTAAAAAAAATTTATGAGCAACCTACTCGTTTAGGATGGTCTTTCCCAGTGGACAATTGATAATTGATAATGGACAATGGACAATGGATAATTGTCGTTCCGAGAAAACGGGAAATTTTGTTAATGTCCTCATCTATCTTTTTTTAGAGAAACTACTCCTTTTGTTGATCAATAATTCCATCACATCTTGTAAAGTCATAATTCCTCTCTAGTATTGAAACAAAATAGCACAAAATAGCACAAAATAGCTCATTGTAAATGAGTGTAAATCAACTTTTATTACTTATGCAAATATTAATTTGGATAATTCTGGTTTATATTTGTGTTGATCGCCCTAATTACTTGATTCAACGCAATATAAAGGGTTTGAAGTGTTTTATCGATTTCCAGACAGAGTTCGAGAGGTAACTCTACATTTCTACTTTAGCATTTTTTGAAAAAAACACAAGTCTCAAATTACGTCATATTTTGGCAAAATCAAGGAAAAGTCATCTTTGTAAACAAGTGTAAATTGTTTATTATAGCTTATATTAATATTTTGCTTAGATAATTCTGGTTTATATTTGTCGAGATCACACCAACTACTTGATTCAACGCAACATAGAGGGTTGGAAGTGTTTTATCGATTTCCAGACAGAGTTCGAAACGTAACTCTACATTTCCACTTTAGCATTTTTTGAAAAAAACACAAGTCTCAAATTACGTCATATTTTGGCAAAATCAAGGAAAACTTATCTTTGTGAACGAGTGTAAATTATTTAAAATAGCTTATATAAATATTTGTATTATATAATTTTGCTTTATTGATAACATTCCGGTAGCACTACGCATTATGGTTAGGAAATTAAGAAGATTCCTCGTCCCTCGGAATGACAATTAAGGAGATAAGATAATGTGAAAAAAAAGAGAATTTCGATTGTGTTGTAAGTCTAGTGACTACAATAATCGTCCATTCTCATGATTCAAATGATGAAAACTTTAAATATTAGAGATTGTAAGCTCCTTCAGTGTCTGGACTTTCAACTTTAGGTAGTCCCATACTATAGTTAAGGACACGACTTTTTAGGTTGTAACTAATCTCACCTTTTTGAAGAAGACTGCGGATAAAATGTTCTAAATCTGAACCGATACGACGTAAATTATAATCGCTTAATTCTTCACCACTGGCAGACTCTACTAACTCATCAAATTTACGATAAACCTTTTGTAAAGCATCTTCTTCCCAGTTAAATTCGTTATCGGGATCAACATCCAAAGTGAGCATATTATCACTTTCTACCAATTCATTGTTTTGAATTTCAGCAGTATAAATACGAACGTGACGAGTTGTAGATTTGACAAACATAGTGGATAAACAAAAATAAAGACTTATATTTAGATAGTAATGCTTTCTGTTTTAAACAGCAATTAAACTTGATCGAGATTAGCATTAGGGGATAAAGACTTAAATCTTCATCCCCATGAAGTAATTATTTACTTCCAGCTTTGACGCATTGTTCAACCAAAGGCATTACAGCATCAACGTCTTTCCAGCCTAAAATTTCTGTGACTTTTTTCTCCAGATTTTTATAGGTACGGAAAAATTCCGCAATTTCTTCTAAACGGTGAGGAGCAATGTCTTTAAGAGATTTTACTTCAGCAAAGCGTGGATCTTCTACAGGGACACAAAGCACTTTTTCATCGCGATCGCCACCATCGATCATTTCTAACATACCAATGGGACGGGCTGCAATCACACAGCCGGGGAAAGTGGGTTGATCAATGATTACCATACCATCTAAAGGATCACCGTCATCCGCTAAGGTATTGGGAACAAACCCATAGTCGTAAGGATACTGTACCGAGGCAAATAAAACGCGATCGAGAGCAAAGGCGTTCATATCCTTGTCATATTCGTATTTATTCTTGCTTCCTGCAGGAATTTCAATTAAAACATTGATTAGACCAGGTTCAGGTTGAGCCGGAATGAGTGATAAGTCCACGATTTTCTCCGAATGCTTACTAATTACTTTGATTAAGGAAGATAGTCCATAATCTTTCCTTCGGTGCTTATTTTACAACGAATTTTGACCTAAGGTTGATATTAATCACATGATTGCTGTGATCGACACTATTGAGGCTAAGAAAAAAACAGAAGATAATAAATGTAGGATTCAAAAAGCGGGTGCATACAAACACCAATCGGTTATTTATTGTTTTTCACAATGGATAGCCCATTTTTTTGTCTATTTTCTATATTGATATTAATCACATTATTGCTGTGATCTAAACTATTGAGGCTAAGAGAAAAACAGAAG
>JBFRWO010000048.1:0-22026 GCA_051439625.1 Crocosphaera sp.
ACAAGAGCGATCGCAGAACATTACGATACATGGAATGCAGAAAAGATCGAATCTCGGCAAAAACAGTTAGCTAAAGTTGCCAGAAATATCTGGTGCATTGATTTTGGAGGGTGAAGTACCCCAACTAAACTTTGTTCCTACCTAAAAAGTTGATCTTTTTGTAGTTCTAAATCCTAAGAGAAATTACTAAATATAAAAGATTTGAACGTTTAAAACGGAATAATTTGGCTATTTTAAACATATTTAAAACTTTTAACATATTTGATAAAAACTATTTTATCTTATCGTAATAAGCCACCAATACGCCAATAGATTGGCCAACTGATAGTAATTATTTCCTCAGTAGAAGAGATACTATTAATAATAGTTTCCAGCTTACTTATTAAACATAATATAACGGTGATAGTGTCAACAAAAGATTTATGAACTTTAACACCGCTAACCTCACCCTTCGCCAACTTCTGGGTAATGGACTTACCTATCATGTCCCTCGCTTTCAACGAGATTATTCTTGGGCAGAAGATGAATGGGATGACCTATGGCAAGATATTCTAGGATTATCCGAAGAAGACGGCGAAAGTGCGCATTATATGGGTTATTTAGTCTTACAATCCTCTAACAATAAACAATTTGGTATTATTGATGGACAACAACGAATGACTACTCTGAGTATCATGATTCTCGCAGGGTTAGCCTATTTAGAAGACTTAGTAAAAGCCAACCTTGATGCAGACAGAAACCGTCGTCGTAAAGAACAACTGCAAAATAGTTATATTGGCTATGTAGATCCCGTCAGTCTTGTTCCTCGCTCAAAATTAGAACTTAATCGCCATAATAATCGTTTTTATCAAACTTATCTTGTTCCCCTTGAACCCCTACCCCGTCGAGGGTTAAATGCGTCAGAACATTTGTTACGCAAAGCGTTTGAATGGTTTAAAAGTCGTTTTAAGACAAAATTAGGCACACAGTCCCATAGTGGCGAACAATTAGCCGCTTTTATTGATTCCCTCGTTGATAAGTTATTTTTTACCGTTATTACCGTTACCGATGAATTAAACGCTTTCAAAGTGTTTGAAACTCTTAATGCTCGTGGTGTTCGCCTATCTACCACTGATTTACTAAAAAATTACTTATTTTCCTTGATTAGCACCGCCCAAACCCATGAAAATGAGTTAAAATCTCTCGAAGATCGTTGGGAACGGATAGTAGGGTTATTAGGGAGTGAGAGCTTTCCTGAGTTTCTACGAGTTTTTTGGAACAGTCGCCATAAATTAGTCAGAAAATCTGATTTATTTAAAACCATTCGCCGCCGCATTACTAACCGTGAACAAGCTTTTAAATTAGTGAGAGAATTGGATCTTTCAGCGGATATTTACGCAGGTTTGCGAGATGCACAGGATGAACGTTGGCAAAAAAAGGAAAAACAAGCCTTAAGACAATTACAAATGTTTAGTGTGCGTCAACCTCTAGGGATGCTGATGAGTAGTTATCATGTTTTTTTTGAAGCAGATCGTCAGTCTTTTTGCAAAATTTTAGAGACCATTTCTATTATCTCCTTTCGCTACAATATTATCTGTAGCTTGCCTAGTAATGAACAAGAAGGATTTTATAATGAAATAGCTGGGAAAATATCTGAGGGAGAATACAATACCTATCGAGAAGTTTTAGAAGCATTGCGAGAGTTGTACCCAGAGGATCTCTTATTTCAGGCAGCTTTTTCCGAAAAAGAATTACGAACAACCAATAGTCGTAATAAAAAAATCGTCCGTTATATTTTGTTTGAAATCGAAAAACAACGGTACGAACACGCCTTTGATTTTGAAAGTGCCACTTATAATCTAGAACATATTCTCCCGGAAAATCCCGATCAAACGTGGGATTATATCGAAGAACCCCAACAAGAACGTCTTATTTATCGTTTGGGTAATATGACTCCCTTAGAAACTGCCCGTAACCGAGAATTAGGCAATTGTAACTATTCTCTTAAACGAGAAATTTATCAAAACAGTGACTTTCTGATGACAAGAGCGATCGCAGAAAATTACGATACATGGAATGCAGAAAAGATCGAATCTCGGCAAAAACAGTTAGCTAAAGTTGCCAGAAATATCTGGTGCATTGATTTTGAAGAGTGAAGTACCTCAACTAAACTTTGTTCCTACGTAAAAGGTTGATCTTTTTGTAGTTCTAAAACCTAAGATAAATTACTAAATATAAAAACGTTTAAAACGGAATAATTTGGCTATTTTAAACATATTTTAAATCTTTAACATATTTTATTAAAACTATTTTATCTTACCAAAAAATTGGTTTTAAAACCCCGTATTCCTACGAGTTTAGTAACGTGGTTATGAAAAAATATTAGATATCTCCAATAATTAACCTCAAACCCTGAAAATAAGAGTTTGAGGTTAGTTTCTGAGGGGGTCTATTGATGTTTTCCCCTTATTTGCTAATGAAAGTTATTATGCCATTGCCATAGAGCTAAAACAAAACTGCTAAACGTAACGAAAATCCTTACAAGGTTGAAAATTTCTGTGGTATCTTTAAAGTGCATTGTTTGTTGACCTCCTTGGGTTTAAGTATGCTAGGTAGCACTTTCATTCTAACCCAGGAGGTCATCTTTGTCAATCTGTAAATTATTTTTTGAGAAATCAATGTATTTTTTTATTTTAAAAAATTGACTTTTTGTCGCAAAATCGAAATAAGGTTAAACTCTCTCCATGACTTGCTAGACAATCTTTTTGCTTTGTTGTGCGAGAAAAATGAGGCTAAAAATAGGGTCAAAAATGGTCTTAAAACGTAAAAAATGTCGCAAAAAAAAATTTATGATCTACAATTATTCTAGAAATAGAATTTTAAAAATCGACATTATGTCGCAATATGATAGAATAGCTTTGAAGCGACCAAAGAGATCATGAGAAACGGAAAGCCTTGCCGAACAAAACTTTTAAGTGTGTTGACTAAAGTTATAAACAAACAGGGCTTTCAATGATTTGAGACAAAGTCTCGGTATTCCGTAGAAATCATTGTCGCAAATATAACTCTGATTATTTGACGATATTTAACATCGACTATAAGTACAAAGGAGAAAAACTATGCCAACTGTATCAAGATCACAGGAAGACAGTGACCGAGAAGAACGAGTGTATCGGTTTCTTCTTCAACTAAGTAACGTTAAGAATGAACAAGGAAAACCAGCAGTGAAAGATATCGCTTTAATGTGGGGCTATCAAAAGGACAGAAGCGGTCAGAAATTTGTGGAAAGAGTTCTGTCTAATCTATATGATCAAAAGCCAGCATTACCTTCATTATCCTTAAGTCGACTTGTTGAGATTCTTCAGGGTATAGAAAATTATTGGAATACTGAAGCAGAAAAAGAAGAGAATGAAAAGAATGAGTCAATAACTTTATTAATTCCGAATAGATTAGAAAAAATCGATAAAATACGGGCAATTAGAAAATATTGTGAGCTTTCTCGTCAAGAAAAACAAAAGTTGAGTTTACCTGTTGATTTTAAAACTTATATTCAGGAAAATTTTATTGATACAAAATATGATTATGTAAAATCGTCTGATAATTCAATAAGTTTTCCCCGTGAAAAATATGTAGATGACTATATTAATATAGAAAAACAAAAGAAAGATAAAAACTTAATTGTAGGAACAATTAAGGGAGAATATTTCGATCATTTAATTGAAGAAGTTATTAGAGAGCGATTATTTGAAACCTCTCTTAACCTGTCTAAAAATAAAAGAGAAAAAAATTCGGAGTCTAAAGAACAAGAGGGGTTGGATAGTTATAAAAGATTTGAAAATTGGAAAAGTAATCAAAAAAGCCAGAAAATACTAAAAACAATCAAAGAAAAAGTTCAAAATGAAATTCAGGGAATAGCTGTTAGATCAGGCTTAGAAATTGGAAGATACCAGATTTATAAAATCTTAGACAAAGATTTTACTCAAGAGTTTGAAAAAGCCTATAAAGAACAATGGGAATTTCAACTACCTGATCAATTAATTAAGCAGTTAACAGCTAATATTATTGAAAATAGTCGAGTTTCGGAAAACAATAATATAGCTATACATTTTAGATATTTAGAAGTAGAGAAAGTAGGACCACTTCCATTTGAATCTGACGGAGATGATAACTTAATTAATGAAGATTTATTAAAGTATGACCATGATAGAATAGCCACAAAAGAAACTTATTCAATTTTCAAAAAATATCATGCCTATAAAATTAAAGTTAATTTTCGGTTGAAATATAATGATGAAAATATAGATTTTTGTGAAGAAATAAGTGGGGTTTCGAGTATTTTATCTTTAGTTCGTAAAGCTCTTAATCGTGCGTTGTTATGGGATATTCCTTGTTTAAGTAAATATTTTCCTCTAATGCAAGACGTCTTTATAGAAGATCAATTATTTGGTGGAGATAGTTTAGCAACTGTTTTGTCAAAATCAAGAGGTCGATTAGTTGAGATAGAAGATGTACAAGATTTACTTAAAAGAGATAAAGAGAAATTTAATCTTGATTTCTATGTTGAGGGATTAGATATCGTTGAAGGTAGATATGTTGGCTTTGATTTAGTTGAATCTATTGCAATTTCGGGATTTTATGCTCGTTTAAAGTTAATTGAACAAACAGGAGTTGAGCCAAAGATATATCTAAAAGAATTAAAAAATCGTATTGAAGAGAATGAAAAGTTATCGATAGGAAAAAAAAATTTGCGCTCTTATCCTTTTTCTTTATTAGCTATGGAAAAACATCTAGAGAAAAATATTTTAAAGTGTTATAAAGATCAACCGAAGTGGACTAAAACTGCTTACAAAGCAAAGCTCTGTATTATAGAAGGATATCTTGCTGAAGGTTTAGTTAAGGAAGCAGAAAATAAATTACAAGAACTAGAAAGTCATGAGCAACACTTCAGTCATTTTCTGAAAGCAAGTTATTATTTATGTCAAGCTGAATATCTATTTTTATGTCATGAGGATGAAATAAATAAAACAAAACAAGAAATCGTAAAAGATTGTCAAGACTATTTACAAAAAGCAGAAAATGAACTTAGGGAAAGGTTTCTAGAATTTTTTAGAATTGGGGAAATAGCTCAGGGTAATCTATCCCCTTTATATCATCATTGGACAAAAATTTATATTATGAGGGGACGACTATCTTTATATTTTCCTAGATTTCTATCACAAGGAGTTGTGAGTAATGTATTACCATCTCTTGTTGATTTTGGTAAAGCAAGAGTTTACTATGCACCAAGAGGTGGTGATTCTTATTTATGTGGTCAAGCTTCTTTATATCAAAGTTGGTGTTACTTAATACAAGGATATATTGGGGATGAACAAGAAGGATTTGAAAAAGAAAATTGTATTAATTGGGCAAAGAAATTAATTGACCAGGCATTACTTAATTATAAAGAGATAAGTGAAGAATGTTATCGAGATTATACAGATAATTTATTTTCTAGGTATTACAATAAATTTTCTGATTTAGAAGTTGAGCCACCACCTTTTTTACATTTAATTCCTTCAGATCAAACTCTTCCCAAGAATGAGAATAATGGTAATAATAATAATCTGGTTAAAATATATAGTATTAGTGCCGAATTAGTTAAACGTTCTTTAGAAAAAAATAACTGTGATCAAAAAATTATCGATATATTTGGGCAGCATTCATCTTTATACTTTTTTGTGTTAGGAATGATTAGACTTTGTGATGATTATTCTGATAAATCTGAGGAAGACATCAAGAAACATTTTCAAGAAGCTTATAATTATTTTGTTAGTAGTTGGGCAATTGCTGAAGGATGCTCTCAACTCCAAGGTAGAGGTAAATTAGAACGAAGGTGTGATACATTGAAGCTTGACAGCAATGATAACCTTTCTATAGATGATATAGAAGACGACTTTAATGTTTCAAAACTTAGAACTTTATATTTTCATCGTATTAGTGAATGGATGGATTTAGGAAAAATTTTTATGGCTGTTTGTCAAGTGATTCTTAGAGAATATCGTGATAATAATATCACTAATAATATTTTAAATGAAGTTGAAGATGTGGGTATATTTAGTAAAGTTCCTTCAGACTTTGATGAGTTTGCTTCTGGACAAGAGTTATACAATCGTCATCTAGAATCACAATTTAAGAGAATTAAAGAATATCTTCGAGACTGTTTGGATAATGGCAGTAAAAAATCACTTTCTGAGTATCGAGATGAAGTCGTTGAAAATATCTTTCTTCGGTTACGAGGAGATTAATATTAATATTTTTCGGTAAAAGTTAAGGGTTTAGCAATGCTAAACCCCTACGAGTTGGAAAAACTTAAAATAAGGAAAAAATACTTATGTATTTACCATTAATTTTTGATATCTTCCTAAAGCAATTAAGGGAAAATAGTGACGATAGAAATGATAACGGATGTAGAAATGACAAGGGAAACCAGTTCCGGTAAATTCTGATTCTTCCCAGGTTCCTTCGTCGGTTTGAGTGTCTAATAAATAGTTAATTCCTCGTTCGATCGCATCGGTTTCAAATTTATTTAATGCTTCTCCTGCATCTAATAAACCGATGAGGGACCAAGCGGTTTGGGAAGGGGTACTAACTCCTTTTCCTTTAAGAGTTGAATCATTGTAACTCCGACAGGTTTCTCCCCATCCTCCGTCCTTATTTTGGCAGCTTAATAACCAGTTAATTCCCTGTTCTATTTGGGTTCTATGTTTTTCCGGGTTAATAACAGCTAATGCGGATAAAACTCCACTGGTTCCATAAATATAGTTGACTCCCCAACGACCGAACCAACTACCATCTTTTTCCTGTTCATTATAAAGATAATTGAGGGCTTTATTAAGGCGATCGCTTTCTATTTCTAGGTCGCAACTGCCTAACATTTCTACTACCCTAGCGGTGACATCTGCGGTGTTAGGATCGATCATCGCTTTCAAGTCACCGTAAGGGACTTCGTTTAACCAAGCTTGATCGTTATTCAGATCAAAAGCTGCCCAACCACCTTCTTTACATTGCATGGTTTCTATCCATTGTAAACAGCGATTGATGGCTGCTTTTTTTCTAGCTTCATCGGGTAATTTTATGCCGTTTAATGCCATTACTACTGTAGCAGAATCATCGAGATCGGGATAGAAACGATTGGTAAATTCAAACGCCCAACCGCCGGGTTTTCCTGTTTTATTTTTAACCGCCCAATCTCCATATTCCAGGACTTGTTTATCTAATAACCATTTTCCTGCTTTTACTAAGGAAAAATGATCTTCTTCTAAACCAGAATCAGTCAATGCTCGTACACACCAAGCTGTATCCCATATAGGAGAGACACAGGCTTGTAAACGATAAGTATCATCTTCTTCGATAGAAAAGCGATCAATTGCCTCAAAACCCAGTTTAACTGAGGGGTCATTGACATCATAATTGAGGGTACGAAAAGCCAGTAAAGAATTTAACATTGGGGGCATAATCCCACCCCAATCTCCTGTTTCTTGTTGATGGTTCAACATCCATTTTTCTGCTGCTTTTAGTCCTTTTTTTCGGAAGGGAACTAAGTCTACTTGTTCAGCCAATTTGAAGACTTTATCTATTACTAAAAAGATGTCACCCCAATTATTATTTTTAGGTAATTCATACTTGACATTATCCACACCTTCTGCATATAATTCATCTAGATTAAAGACAGGATCAACAGCAAAAACTGGCTTGTCATTAAAGACAATAATTAGGGGAACTGTGCTTTCTCTTGCCCAACTTGCCATTTCATAGATAGTGAAGGGAAAACTATCAGGAAATAACATAATCCAGGGTGGAATAGAAGGAATTCCTTTCCAGTCGTAACAACCAATTAAAGCAAGATGAAACTTAGTAAAAATTCGGGTTTTGCTGATACCTCCTTTACTAATAATAAAATCTTTAGCGCGAATTAAGGCCGGGTCATCTTGGGGAACACCTAATAAACGCAGGGCCATATATGCTTCTACGGAGGTACTAATTTCTCCACCGTCTCCATAGAAGAGTTCCCAACCCCCATGTTCCCGTTGTTGTTGACGTAAATAAGCTTCTACCTTGTGTAAAGGACGGGTTTTGTCCGTTCCCCAAATTTTATGGAGTAAAACAGTTTCCGCCGTTAAGGTAATATTAGACTCTAATTCGGCACACCAGTACCCTTGAGGATATTGTAAAGATAGTAAATAATTCTGGCTGGCAGTGATAGCATCTTTGAGGGATAAAGGTTGTTTTTGCGTTAGCGTATCTTGCGTTTGCATGAATAATTCCGTTGCACTCCTGACATATTCCTCTAGGTTAGCAAGGAACTAGCTAATTGGGACATTAAGTTGTCAATTTAGCTTTGGTTTTCTTTGATACTTTTGGCATAAAAAACATATTGTAAATAACCATTTTGTGTAGTATCGGTGGCTAAAGGAGAAAATTCACCACAAGCTGTTACGATTCCTTGATTTTTAGGCATGAGAGAGTCTGGAACAATAATCCAATTGTTCTGGCCATTTTGCAAGTTAATTTTGTTAACAATTGTTGTATAAGCTGGGAGTTGAGAAAGTTCTTCCCTTAATTGTGGAACCCCAGGATGATGTCCATATTCTTTTTCATAATGCCTTAATGCCCTGTCAAACTTACTGAGTTGAATATTAGGTAAATTGGTTTGTTGTCTACCCCTGTCTGGGACGAGATGAATCATAGACCCTTGACTATGGCGAAAATAGATAGTTTCTTGGTCAATGGGACAAGAACTTTGAGGAAGTTGAGGAGAATTACTTAACAATTTTGTAGTTGTCACCCCTCCAAAGGTCAGTAAGGCAAAAATTAGTCCCCCTATCCATACAATTGAAGCTGGTTCTTGTTTTTGGGGGATTTTAAACAGTGGTTGCCATGACATTTTTTCGACTATAGCACTGACACCGAAAGTTGGTAAAATAGCAATCATCGGTACTGTAGCCATGTAAGGACGCATTCCTGCATCCCAAGGGGGAATAAAAGGTATGGAAAAGAAAATTCCCAGGGAGATAACTAAGACCATTGAAGCTAGAGGTGTGTAACGCTGACGGTAGAGTTTGACCACCCCAATAATAGTTAATATCTGTAGGATGATATTTAGTTTATTAAGTTCAGCCCCTGGAATAAAATCAAAGACAAAATCATCCCAGAAAAACATCTTCCAGGCCCGAATAATTCCTCTGACCAGACTCAAAGGGTCACGGCGCAAAATCTCCCAAACTAATTGATAAACTTTCTCTCCTGTTCCCGGGTCACTGATACCACCTATTTCTGGATGGTCAGAAAAAACCGTTAACCAGTTTCCTCCTACCAATAACCCATACAAAGAATAAGAAAAATTAGAGAAACTGGTGGCATCAGGAGGTGCCGTCAGTTTTAAAACGAGAGAATTTACTACAAATCCTAAAAAAACAACGCTAAAACCCCCCAGAATTAAAGAACTTGAAAAACGAGTGTTTCTCCGAAAAAACCAGCTACCCCATAAAATTAAGCCGGGTAAAACAAAGAAAGCACCTGCACGAGTATTTAATGCTAATGTCAACAGAAAAATTCCCAATAAATAGAGCCGACTTTGAGAATTGCAAACTCCACGCCATAGGGAGGCTAAAGCAACTATACCTAATACCAGTCCCCAGCTTTCTGTTGAAGTAGTACCAAGATAAACTCGATAATATAAAAATATGATTACTAGCAAAACCACTGCCGGCCCAGTTCCTTTGCTTTGCTGTATTTCGCGCGCTAAGATAAAAGATGCGATCGCAACCATTAAAACTAACAGAGCAATGGTAAATTGTAGGTTTTGTTGAGTTAACCCTAGTAAAGTGGCTAAAACTCCATGAGCTAAAGGCCGCCAAGAGGACTCTGTACCGAAGGTTCCTCCTTCTAATAGTCTCAAGGCACTACTATAATAGTTCTGTGTCTCTGTCATGGCTAATAAACCTGACATCATGAAGGCAGTAAGATTAATTCCACTGCGCCAGAACCCTGATAATTGGGTGGCGAATAGGGTTAAGGTAGCAGTAAAACTGGTCAATGTCCCTAACCAACCCGAAGGACGATAGGCAAAATATAATAGGGTTAGTATTACAAAGGAAAGAATGGTTGGGTCAGAAGTCAACAAACGAAAAACAAGTTTATCGGGAATACCAATGCTTAGAATGGAAAAATACAGGGTTAATCCAATTAGAAAAATTCCTATGGTATAGAGCCATGATTGAGAAAAAATAGGGAGTGTTTTGTTTGATTTTAGTAAATTCATTTTGAGCATCACCAAACTACATCAATCTACTTACTACTTAGTAGAGCAAACTTTAAAAATCGGCTTTTTTCCGAATAATTTTCTATGGTTTGATCATTTCTTCCGACATTTTCAACACTCCTAATAACAAAGGATAACTAATTAACGGAATTTAATTTTCTTAGCTGCATAAAGACACATTTTTAATAAAATTAAACCTTCTCTGAAATGTTGAATATTAGAACTGCCATAAGTTCTGGGAACGTATCTTACTGGAATATCTTGGATTTTTAAACCAAGTTTGGCTGCTCCAAATAATAAGTCAAAATCTCCAAACGGATCAAATTCTCCAAAATAGGAACGGTTTTCTGCAATACGTAAATAATTTTCTCTAGATAATACCTTAGTCCCACATAAAGAGTCTTTAATTTCTGTATTTAAAAGATAGGAAAGTAACCAAGCAAAAAAGCGGTTTGCCATACGGTTTAACCAAGGCATTGCTTCATCACTGAGAGGATAAACTAGACGACAACCATTGGCAAATTCACAACGACCCGATGCAACAGCATCAAAAAAGTAAACTAAATCTTCGGGTATGACGGTTAAATCTGAATCTAAAATAATCAAAATATCGCCAGTGGCCATGGCAAAACCTTGACGAACTGCATCACCTTTACCTTTCCCTTTTTGTTGAGCAATTTTTATGTCCCATTCTTCCCCATACTCAGCTTGAACTCGCTGAATTTCTTCCCAAGTATTGTCACTGGAATTCCCCTCAATAAAAATAATTTCGGTATGTTTTCCTAAACGGGGCATTCGAGTTACACAACTTTCGATATTTCCTGCTTCGTTTCTAGCAGGAACTATCACGGAACAGGTACTATTTTGTATGTTCTCTTGTGCTTGACTTAAATCTGTCTGGACTCTAGCAATAACATATTCGGTTAAACAAAGATCATTAATAATGGGTAGAGGAGCTAAATATTTATTAAATAACTGATATAATAATGGTATTTTCTTCGGCAGTAACATCCTTTTTCCTCTGCCAATAACTTCTAACCCTTCGAGATCCAGGAGGTTTTCAATATCTCCATAACTTAACCAGTTGAGGTTATCAATGGGCATTCTTTGCTTTAGTAAGGTCGCCAACCTCAAAATTAATTCCCAAGCAGGATTATGGTAGGTTAAGATAACTTTAGTAGAAGGCTTACAGGCTTTTCTAACATTCAATAAAGCTTTTTGAATATTATCTAAATAATTAATAGTATTAGCCATTAAAATATAATCAAATTCCTGATCAGGTTGAAATACTTCGGCTTCTTCCACTAATAATTTTAAGTTAGGAAACTTTTTCTCTGATAACTCTACCATTAAGGAATTACTATCAATTCCCACTCCCATATCAGGGGTTACCGAGTCGAGTAAATGACCGGTTCCTGAACCAATCTCTAAAACATCGGATTTAGGTTGTACAAAAAATTGATACAACTCTTCAATGTCTTTATAGTAGGAGAGATTTTTTTCACGCCACTGCTCTAAATTAGTCATCAAATTTCTATAAATAGCTAAAAGGATTAATGAATCAGGTTAAAAACAAAAAACAAGGATTAAGTCAACTTATATATTATTAATTAATGATCACTATGTCATTCTATCCTTTAATTAAAGTTGGCCAGCTAAATCACAAGCTAACATGATAGATTTGATTATGTCAACCTTATAATGACAAAAAATAATCTCCCTATTTTTAACACACCAAATTAAATACCATTTATTGCCATGGACTCCCTTGATTTAGCCTTTACTCCTGCGTTAGACTTAGCCCAATTAATCCGCGATCGCAGCATTTCTCCTCTAGAATTAACCCAACTATATCTAAAAAGAATCGAAAAATATAATCCCCAACTGGGCAGTTTTTTCCATGTTGCTGCTGAAACGGCGTTCCAAGAGGCCAAAGAGAAAACTGAACAATTAATTAAGACATCTGACCCCAATAGTCTGCCTCCTTTTTTTGGTGTTCCCACTGCCATTAAAGACCTCAACGCAGTGGCAGGGATGCCTTTAAGTTACGGTGTGGCTGCCCTTAAGGAGAATATTGCTAGTTATGATGACGGGGTGACAATGCGCATGAAGGGGGCAGGGTTTATGATTTTAGGGAAGACTGCCACTTCCCAACTGGGTTCATTTCCATACACGGAACCTCCAGGCTTTTCTCCTGCCCGTAACCCTTGGCATTTAAACTATACCCCAGGGGGATCGAGTGGGGGGGCAGCTGCTGCTGTGGCGGCTGGTTTGTGTCCGGTTACTCAAGGATCTGATGGTGGGGGTTCGCTTCGTGGCCCGGCCGCTTGTTGTGGGTTGGTGGGCATAAAACCGACCCGAGGAAGGATATCTCATGCGCCGGTGGGAGACTATCAAAGTGGCATTTCTACTAATGGTCCTTTGGCGCGTACGGTGGCTGATGCAGCAGCTTTATTAGATGTTATGTCGGGTTATATTCCTGGTGATCCCTACTGGTTGCCGTCTCCTGAAATCTCTTTTTTAGAGGCAACAAAACAAGATTCTACTTCTTTAAAAATTGCTTTTTGTGATCATATTCCTCCTTTTACTAACAGCGAAACTATTGTTAAAGAAACGGTAGAAAAAACGGCTCAGTTATTAGAGTCTTTGGGTCATTTTTTAGAAATGAAATGTCCTTCAGTGGAGGAATTAATTGACCCATTTATCAAGATTTGGCAATCGGGTATCGGGGCATCGGGAGTGCCTTCAAACCTCTTAAGTCCTTTGAATAATTGGTTTAATGAACAAGGTGTAAGTGCAGGAGAATATCTACAAGCTGTTCATAAAATACAGATTTTTTCCCGTCAATTAGTGGCTTTTTTTGAAGAGTTTGATGTCTTACTTTTACCTGTTTATTTACATCAACCGATTAAAGTTGGACAATGGGCGGATTTATCACCGGAAGAAACTTTAGAAAAAATTATGAATTGGGTTGCGCCTTGTCCTGCTTTTAATGCTAGTGGTTTACCTGCGATGACTTTACCAATGGCACAGGATGAAAATGGTTTACCAGTAGGAGTTCAATTAGTGGGAAAACCTGCTGATGAGTTAACTTTAATTCGTTTAGCTTCTCAGTTAGAAAAGGCTAATAATGTTTCATTGTCTATTCCATCTTCTGTTAACCATTAAAGCTACTTTTTGCTTTAATTTGTGTACTATAAATAGAAACATTTTAATTAATGTTTCTCTTAAAGATAATTTTGATGTGGGGTTATGTTGAATTTTGAGAAAATATTGACTAATTGGCCGATAATTCCTGTGGGTTTAGCGATTATTCTTGTAATCATTGCCTTGCCCCAAATACTTCGTTTATTACTAAGTTTACGAGAGAGTATCGCTACTGCCGAAACTCAAGAGATTTATCAACGAATAATTAATCCAGATCAAGCTTTATTACAGTCAATTATTCTTTTGTTATTAGCTGATATTATTTTATTAGTGACTCATCGTTTAGTTCCGAAACTCCAATCAATTAATATTATTGAGTTTCCCATAGGTGTATCGGTATCTCTGGTCATTAGTTGGATAGGTTATCGTTTAATTGAGCGTTTTTTTACTATTTATCTGACTAAGATTACTCAAAATGGACAAAAGTTAAATAGTGATTTACTAATTGTTGCTAAAGGGTTAACTTTTTTTGTATTTTTATTTATTATTATTACCATTTTTTCCCAAGCTCATCAAATTAATATATTTGGTTTAATTGCTAGTTTAGGAATTAGTGGTGTTGCGATCGCTTTTGCTGCTCAAAAAACCTTGGAACAATTATTAGGAGGAATTGTTCTCTATTTAGATCGTCCTTTTATGGTTAGTGATTATATTGGTTTACCAGATGGAACTTTTGGGAAAGTTGAGTCTATGGGTTTACGTTCTACAAAAATTCGTACTTCTGGAAAGGGTACATTAATGGTTGTTCCCAATAACTATTTAACTCAAATTAATATCGAGAATTTTACAGGATCCAGTAAACTAATTAACATCATTAAAGTGAACTTTTTTGAACATTTATCCGATAGTAAAAAATCTTTTATTAGTCAACTAATTACTGAATCTAGTCTTAAGAATGAAGTGGATTATCGCAATATCAATGTTGAATTTGAAGATATTATTAATGATAAAAATGAAAAAATAACTCAAGCTCAAATCAAATATTTTATGTCATTAAAAGATAACATTTCAAGAGATTTTCGTATCCAAATCATAAAAATAATTGGAGAAAATATTCGTCATCAATTATTAGAACATGGAATTAATCACGAAATTATTGATAGTATTTTTATTAATTCAGAAATTTCTATATAAAAATAATTTCATAAAATAGTTATGAAAATCATTCAGTCTATCTATCAATTTTTAGTGACATCTGGTTTTTTTCAATTGGCAATTTTTTGTCTGTTGGTTATTTTATCTGTAATAATTGGTCAATCTATAACTAGATTATTTTCTCTGGTTTTATGGTTTTTCCCTTCTCAGAAACGTCATAGTATTTATGATAATTTAATTAGAGGAAATAAGATTATTATTAACCGTGTAGGAACTTGGATTTTAATTTATTGTTCTTGGTTTTGGTTAAAAGAAAATGAACAATTGCCTGTTTTACTTAATTTTTTAATTAATTTTAGTTTTGTTATTTTTACTATTTGGGTTTTTTCGAGAATTTCTAAAACACTTATTAAAGTATATGGAATCAATTTATTTAGAAAAATTGGCGGAGATACAACAGAAATTCTTCTCGCTCTGGAAACCATTTTTAATATTATATTTGGTTTAATTGCTTTGTCTATTTTTGCTTATCAATACGGGGTTCCCTTAACTGGTTTATTAGCTGGTGCTTCTATTAGTGGTTTAGCCCTTAGTTTTGCAGCACAGAATACGTTACAACAACTATTTGGAACTGTTATTATTTTTTTAGACAAACCTTTTATTCAAGGGGAATATATACGTCTTCCAGATAATGATAAAACCTTTGGCAGAGTTGAGTCTATTGGGTTACGTTCAACGAAAATTAGAACAGTTGGGAAAAATACCCTTGTTATTGTCCCAAACTCAAAAATGGCTGAGTGGCAAATTGAAAATGTTACCCGAGGAAAAAAGGTTATGATCTTAATTTATCTAGATTTTGATCATATTTTAAATGACTATGACAAATCTTTGGTTAAGCAAATTAATACTAAATATATTAACTCATTTTTTGGTGTGGAACCTGATACATCAAGTACAATTTTTCTGGAACATCCTGATAAGAAATTGAGTCGTGCGAGAATCACATTTTTTATTTTGGGTTCCACTAAAAGTTCTCTCGAATTAAGAGAAAGAATGGTAGAAGTATCGACAAAACAAATAGCTGATGAGTTAATGAGTCATGGACTTAAATTTACCACTAATGAACCTGTTATTTCTTTTGAATCACCTATCAGTTTATAACTTTAATTGTCATTCCGAGGTACTAGGAATCTCTCTGATAGATAGTGCGATAAAAACACTTATCAAAAAAACATTTATAGAGTAACTTGTTTAAGGTCTAAATTTTGATCAAAAATCTCATCAATGGGTAACATTTTACCGTCTATTGTCATAAATTTATGGTCTTTAGTTGCTCGAATTTTTGACCCATCTTCTAGAACATATTCAAATATTTCTTGTTCTCCTCTATTATGCCATTGGACGATAGGTTGAGTGTAAACAAAACCATTTTTATCTACTGTATAAACAGTACAATTGATGTTTTCTTCGACTATTTTCCCAATACACATAGGCCCATACTCAACGGTTAAAATTTCAGTTTCATAACTTAAACAATATTCGGCAAATTTGATCATTTGCTCAAATAAATCTACTGCAATAGCTTGAGGAACACCATTTTTTGTAGAACCATCGATAAAAATTTCTCGATGTTTGGTCATTTCTGCAATTTTCTTCTTACCCATGGCCCGACGCAATAAGTCAGCTTCTCCTAGAGAATAACCGGCTAAATCTTGCGCCATTTTCATAATTTGTTCTTGATAAACTAATACTGCGTAGGTTTCTTTTAAGATGGGTTCTAATAGTTTATGTTGATAAACAATAGCTTCTTTTCCATGTTTACGGTTGATAAATTTAGGGATTAATCCGGCATCCAAAGGACCGGGACGATATAAAGCTAAAATAGAAGAGATATCTTCAATTCCCGATGGTTTTAAATCTTTTACAATCTGTTTCATCCCCGATGATTCTAACTGAAATATTCCTTCTAAATCTCCTTTTTCTAAAAGTTTGTGAGTTTTTTGTACATCGGGTGGTAGTTTTTTTGCCGTTCCTTTAGCAAGAATTTCTAATGCTTTTTTTTCATCTAATGGCAGTTGGTCTAAGTCTAATTCTACCCCTTGATTTTGTTTTATTAAATCAGCAGTGCGTTGAATTGTGGTTAAATTTCTTAATCCTAAAAAGTCCATTTTTAATAATCCCAAGGATTCTAAATCTTCCATATAATATTGAGTAATAACTGCCCCATCATTATTCTTTTGTAAGGGAACAACTTGGTCTAAAGGTTCAGAAGAAATAACCACTCCTGCAGCATGAACCCCAAAGGTTTTATTAGTTCCTTCGATACGAATGGCCATATCAACCCAACGATGGACAATAGGATCATTTTCGTACCTTTCTTTAAATTCTGGGGTTGGTGTTTCATCAGAAACCATGACTTTTAATTTAGCGGGTTTTCCCCTTGAAACTGGGATCATTTTTGTCATTTTATCTGACTCAGCATAGGGAATATTTAACACTCTGGCGACATCTTTTAATACTGCTTTTGATGTCATACGGTTAAAGGTAATAATCTGAGCAACATTAGCTTCCCCATATTTTCTGGTGACATATTTAATCATTTCGTCCCGTCTTTCGATACAAAAATCTGTATCAACATCAGGCATAGATTTTCTTTCAGGGTTCAGAAATCTCTCAAATAATAGACCGTGATGAACTGGATCAATATTGGTTATTTTTAAACAATAAGCAACTAAAGATCCTGCTGCGGAACCCCTTCCTGGCCCTACGGGAATACCGTTATCTCTGGCATATTTAATATAGTCCCAAACTACTAAAAAATAGGTTGAAAAACCCATCCTTTGCAACATTTTTAGTTCATATTCTAACCGTTCACGATAGTCATCAGGAATTTCACTACGAGAGCGATATTTTAAACGAGTTAATAATCCTTCCCAAGCTATTTCTTCTACATAACTATCTGGGTTATGTCCAGCAGGAACAGGATAGTCAGGTATACGTGGTTCTCCTAAAATTTTATAGGGTTCAATTTTTTCGGCAACTTCTAAGGTATTGTTAATCGCTTCTTCTATAATCTCATCAGGAAGATGATCCCGAAATAATAAGCGCATTTCATCAGCAGATTTTAAGTATTCTGTGCCACTATATCTAAGTCTTTTTTCATCAGTAATAAGTTTACTAGTTTGAATACATAATAATGCGTCGTGTGCTTCTACATCGTAACAAGAAATGAAATGAGAGTCATTGGTTGCCACAATTTTGATTCCTAAGTCATGGGCAATTTTAGCAATACCAGTATTAACAATTCTATCCTGAACATAACCGTGATCTTGAATTTCTAAATAAAAGTCATCTTTAAATAATTTTTGATACCATTTAGCTACTGCTTTTGCTTCTTTGTAATCTCCTGCTAAAAGTCTTTGAGGTATTTCTCCCCCTAAACAAGCACTGGTAACAATTAAATCTTCATGATATTTTTCTAATAGTTCTTTATTGATACAAGGACGAGCAAAAATACCTTTTCCTTGCATTCCGTTTAGATGAGAAAGTGTGGTTAATTTCACTAAATTCTTATAACCCTGTGTATTTTTAGCTAAGACAACTTGATGATATTTTTTATACTTTTTCTTCTCTTCAATATCCCCATTAATAACGTACATTTCATTACCAATAATGGGTTTAATACTCTTATTTCGACAGACTTTAATTAATTCGATCGCCCCATACATGACTCCATGATCTGTTAAAGCGATCGCCGGCATTTCTAATTCTACTGCACGATCAATTAAAGCTTTTAATTGAGACGCACCATCGAGTAAACTATAATCACTGTGTATATGTAAGCCAACGAAAGACATAGTAAAATAGAGTTAGATTAATTATGAATAATTACACCCAAATGTAACAATTTTTTATTTTAATGATTACCTTTGGTCTTACATTATAGCGTTTATCAACGATACGGCAACAAATTATATTTCCCTTAGCAAGTGGGAGATATCTGATTTATGAATAACCCAAAAATGAAATATTTTGAACAAGAGGATATTCTTTATTTAACTATTTCTGATTAATCGGAGGTAAATAGTGTATAAATCATTCTAAATATTACAGTTTAAATTAATGATTCATGGTAATTAATTGAAATATAAATTACAAAAATAAGTGCTTTTATTCTAGATTCAATGATCTAGTCAACTCGAGGAAAAATATTAAATCTATCTCTCAACTATAGCCAAAAATTAAAAACAACCTACTTTCGCCCATTTTTTCTCTATATCAACAGATAATTCTTGCAATTCGATTAGTATTGCATTAGGATATTAACTTAATACAATATGAATCATAATTTATAATTTTAAAAATGACAACATTTCAAGAAAAAATACAACAAACCTTGACCCCTTCTAAACCATATAAACCCCATATAATTTTTCGTCTACTACCAACCCTTACTCTAGTTGGTTTAACGGGATGGTGGAGTATAGTAGGACGTATTCCTACCAGTGTTATTGGTCAATCTATTTTGATTCAACCGCGATCCATTATTTCTTTTCAACCGAGAGGAACAGGTGGACAAATATTAGAAATAAGGATTAAACCCGGTGATACTGTCAAAGTGGGACAGGTAATTGGTAATTGCTGTTCTAGATTTTCCTGATTTACAAGAACAACTCCGCAACCAACAAGAGGAATTAGCAGAATATGAAGCAGAAAATTTAGCTATTACTAATGCTCAAACAATTCGTAGTAATTTACAACAACAAACTCTACTCTATCAAGAATAAATGAATCAGATATTGTAGTTCATTTTACTATCACTACTAATTTATCATAATCAACCTAGAAGAGCTAATTTTTCTATGATATACTCAGGGGTATTAATTAATTCAGTATCTTCATAGTCAAGATAATTTTTGAATAAAAAGTCAAATTTTGCTTTATCTAAAAAGTTAATATATGGAAAATTTATATCAAATCTTAGCAATAATTGCTGCCTTTACCTTTATTTATAGTATTGTTGCCGGACGCTTAGAATCAACCTCTATTTCTGATGCAATGGTATATGTAGTATTTGGGTTTTTATCAGGACCCAATGGGTTAAATATATTACCATTAAATGTTGAATCCGAAGGGATTAGTCTAATGGCAGAATTAACCCTTGCTTTAGTGCTTTTTTCAGATGCGTCTGGTGCTAACTTAAAGGTACTTAAAAGTAGCCTGAGTTTACCATCTCGCTTACTATTAATTGGACTTCCTATTACAATTATTTTTGGACTAGTAGTAGGTAAATTATTATTTCCTGATGTAAGTTGGTTGGAAGTAGGAATTTTAGCCACTATGCTTGCCCCAACAGATGCGGCCTTGGGGAAAGCAGTAGTTAGTAACCCGAAAGTTCCCCCTCAAATTCGAGAAGTTTTAAACATAGAAAGTGGCTTAAACGATGGCATTTGTGTACCTATTTTATTCGTTTTATTAGCTATTGCAATTCCTCAAAATATGGAAAGTGGAATATCTGCGCTTGTGGTACATTTATTTGTGGAAGAAATTGGAATTGGTGCTTTGGTAGGGGCAAGTATTGCTATTTTTGGCGTACAATTAGGCAGTTTTGCTCGTAAAAAAAATTGGGTCACAGAAACATGGCGACAAATTTCTCTTCCTGCGATCGCATTTACTTGTTTTGCTACTGCACAAAGTTTAGGAGGAAGTGGTTTTATTGCTTCCTTTGTGGGTGGACTTTTCTTTGGCAGTATGGTTAAAGTTTATAAACACGAAATGCTAGAAGTTTCAGAAGGAATTGGTAATGCAATGTCTTTAATAACTTGGGTTGTTTTTGGAGTAACTGCTGTGGGGAAATATATGGGACAACTTACGTTACCAATTATCTTATATTCGATTTTAAGTTTAACAATAGTTCGTATTTTACCTGTCTTTTTATGTCTCTTTGATATTAGTTTAGACCTTGAAAGTAAACTGTTTATGGGTTGGTTTGGTCCACGGGGACTGGCAAGTATTGTCTTTGCTGTTATTGTCCTTAATAGTAATTTCCCGAGTGGGAATATCTTAACAACCACAGTTACTTGTACTGTTCTTTTAAGCATTATCGCCCATGGCCTAACAGCCAATCCTTGGGCCAATCGTTATGGTTAGTAGGGAAGATAGGGGAGATAAGGGAGCAAAATATTAATATTGTTCCTAGTCTTCCCACCCTTCCCACACTCCCCACACTCCCCATGCTTATCCGAGTAGTATTGCGGGGTATACTTGAAAATTATTCGGCAGGACTCACTTTATCAATAACTTCCGTAGTCCCATCTGCTTTCACTGTCCAAACATCGTAACTACCCACAACGTCCCCATTTTCATCAATATCAACGTTACCACTAGCCCCTTGATAGTTGATGTCTTCACCATTTCTAATTAAGGCGATGGCTTCACAGGGATCACTAACTTCTGTTCCCGGGGCGTTGGCCACTTCTCTGATTTTACTTTGTATTCCTTCTCCTGTGTTGGCTTTCGCAGCTTCGGCAGCCAACATTAATAATACTGTTGCGTCCCAACTATGAGGAACAAAAGCGGTAACATCCTTACCCGTCTTCTCGTTCCACTTGGTGGTAAAAGCTTCTAACGCTTCACCATCAGCACCCGGAACCGTTCCTAATGCTCCTTCTAAGATAAACTTACCATCAGGAGTTTTGCCAACCTGTTCCACAAAGTCCTGAGAATAAACCCCATCGGTCAATAAAACGGTAATTCCTTCGCTTAAACCTTGTTTGTAGGCTGCTTGTAATAAAATACTGCCGGTTTCTGGGTAAAGAACCCCTGCCACTGCATCGGGGTTATTAGAAAAAGCGGCTGCTGCTTCACTATCGAGGGTAGCAGCTTTAGGATCGTAACGCACAGGTTTATCTTTAGAAAGAATTTTTCCCCCTGACTTCTCAAAC
This sequence comes from Crocosphaera sp., assembly GCA_051439625.1. Lineage (GTDB taxonomy): Bacteria > Cyanobacteriota > Cyanobacteriia > Cyanobacteriales > Microcystaceae > Crocosphaera. The sequence goes on from JBFRWO010000048.1 coordinate 21,526, forward strand.
GCCCCCACAAACTGCTGCTCAAAGGCTACCCCGTAATCATTATTAATAGCAACGGTGGAAACATTGTTAAAGCCTTGTTTTTTGGCCAATGCTGCTAATGCTTGAGCCTGATATATATCTGGGGGGGCAGTTCTCGCCCAATAGCCGTTAAAATCACCATTTTTAGCCTGCTCGGTGAATACAGGGCTGGTACTTCCTGGAGAAATTAACATAACTTTGTTTTGCGCTGCAATGCCCACAGCAGCCCCAGAAACGCTACTACCAAACGCCCCAACTACACCGGCAACACGGTCAACTTCTGCTAGTTTGGTCATAGCTGCACCACCGGCAGCCGGGTCGGTTTGAGTATCCTCGGTAACTAGGGTAACAGGTTCACCGTTCACCCCGTCACAAGCATTAATCTCTTCAACGGCTAGTTTAACGGCTTCTGGCATATTTGCACCGATGGACGCGAGGTCCCCTGTAACTGGGAGTAAAGCCCCTATTTTTAGCCCATTTCCA
>JBFRWO010000049.1:0-35377 GCA_051439625.1 Crocosphaera sp.
GGATGAAAGCAGTGAAATTACATAGAAATTTAGGCTTTCCCAGAAAATACGCAATAATCAGCATATTCTTAACTAAAACTTAATTATTAACTATTCTCTAGAAAATCGTGTTATTCTAAAAGGGTATCTGGACACGTAGCTCAGTGGATAGAGCACCAGGTTCCGGTCCTGGGTGTCGGGGGTTCAAATCCCTCCGTGTTCGTTAGCTGTACAGTGACACATTATTTGTCATCAGTGACAGATTAGTGTCGTTGTGACAAATTGTTGTCGTTTAAGCTTCAGTGACAGATTATATGTCATGTTTTAATATTAGCTTATCCTACTTGCTCGGAGGTGATTCAGTGACAACCACTGAGGTACGTCCACACCCCTATTGCTGGGAGCGCACCGACCTCGTAAAATTGAAGTAGCATTTAACCTCAACTTACGAGTTAATCATTCCTACTCTAGAAATCAGCATCAGGACGGGCAGTCACCAGGGTCAGAAAGCACACCTATTCAACTAATAGGCAAACTAACCCAGACTTACGCAGCACATTGGTTCATAAGAACATGAGATGATTCACGTACGTTTAAGGGCGAATATAGAGCGATTTGTGGACAAAGAAGCTTGCGATTAGATAGTATTATTAGTGTAAGTAGCTAAATTCTCATAAATTTATAACCTTCTTATGAATGCTCCCAGAGACTACGCTTATCAGAAATTAATCGGACGTAATTTCTCAGAAGTCAATTTAACAGGAGTAGATTTATCTTATGCTGATTTACAAGAGGCTAACTTTGCCATAGCCCGTCTTCAAGATGCAAATTTAGTCCATGCTAATCTCAAAGGCATTAACCTGGGAGAAACCCAACCTTTTAAGTTAGCAGTCATTAGTGCTGATGGTCGTTTCATTGCCAGTATTGAAACGGATGGTAAGTTGCGTTTATGGAATGCTGCTACTGGTTATGAATTATTTTTCTCCTCAGAACTTCCTCAAAATGTTGCAACTGTTGTCTTTAGTCCTGATAGTAAATTATTAGCGAGTAATGGAATTAATAGCAGCATTTATTTATGGGATGTTGAAACAAGGAGTTTATTAAAAACCCTTGAAGGACATACAACACCTATTAAAAGTTTAGCGTTTAGTCCTGATGGGAAGAAGTTGGCTAGTGGTGGAGGATATAACAACGAAATAGTTATTGTCTGGGATGTTGCAACAGGAAATAAACAATATACATTAATAGGACATTCAAAAACGGTTAATTATTTAGCGTTTAGTCCCGATGGCCAAATACTCGCCAGTTGCCAAAGCAGTTATAATCAATCTTCAATTTATCTCTGGGATATAGCTACGGGAAACCTGCTGAGAAAACTAGAGCAGTTTTCTCATAGTATTGAGTCTTTGGATTTTGATGTTAATGGTCAAAGTTTATTAGTTTTAACCAATAATGACCTGAAAAAAATAGATTTAACAGGTCAATATTTATCTTTTCTTCCGGGACATACAGATTATGTAAGATCAGTAGCAATAAGTGCTGATGGTAAGTCTCTTGTCAGTGGTTCATTGGATAAAACCATTCGCTTATGGGATCTAGGGACAGGGGAAGAAATTAAGGTTCTTACTGGACATACAAGTAGTGTCAACTCAGTCGCAATAAGTGCTGATGGTCAATCTCTTGTCAGTGGTTCATTGGATAAAACCATTCGCTTATGGGATCTAGGGACAGGGAAGGAAATTAAGGTTTTTACTGGACATACAAGTAGTGTCAACTCAGTAGCAATAAGTGCTGATGGTCAATCTCTTGTCAGTGGTTCAGATGATAAAACCATTCGCTTATGGGATATAGGGACAGGAAAAGAAATTAACGTTTTTACTGGACATAAAAGTTTGGTGTACTCAGTAGCAATAAGTGCTGATGGTCAATCTCTTGTCAGTGGTTCATTGGATAAAACCATTCGCTTATGGGATATAGTAACAGGGAAAGAAATTAACGTTTTTACTGGACATACAGATTATGTGAGATCAGTAGCAGTAAGTCCGGATGGTCAATCTCTTGTCAGTGGTTCAGATGATAAAACCATTCGCTTATGGGATATAGCAACAGGAAAAGAAATTAACGTTCTTACTGGACATACAGATTATGTGAGATCAGTAGCAATAAGTCCGGATGGTCAATTTCTTGTCAGTGGTTCAGATGATAAAACCATTCGCTTATGGGATATAGCAACAGGGAAAGAAATTAAGGTAATTGAAGGACGTTTAAACCCTAATTGTTTTAGACAGCTTCCCAAAGAAGAAAACATTATAATTGGGTCTAGGAATGGTGAATTTGAAATTTGGGATCTAAGAGAGATAAAGAAGATTCAAACCGATAAATTACATAAAAAATTTATCAATAGTCTCGATTATAGTGCAGCCACTCAAACATTAATTAGTGCTGGTTTAGACAAATCCATTGGTTTACTCAATTTACAAACAGATAATCGTAGGTTTATTCGTCAAGAACTTCACTGTCTACGAGCTAATATTTTTGGAGTTAAAGGGTTACGAGAGTCCCAAAAAGAATTACTTTTGCGTAAAGGTGCAATAGAAATTGATCCGACTGAATTACCTAAAACGCAAAATAGAGAAGAGTTACGTTATTGGTTACGAACTCGGCGGATTCAAACCCTATCGAGTCAAATTATCAAAGAACAAAAAAGAAAAAATCAAACGACAATTTTAATTATTGCTCCAGGAACTTTTTTACCTCCTCCTCAAAGTTTACGAAAAGAAGAACTTTTTAGATACAGAGAATTAAAATGGTTCAGAAGATTCTTTTCCTACGGAGATTTTTCTTATGATGAAAAAAATCCTAATTTAAAGAGAATACAAAGAGAATTTGACGATTTGTATATGAGGATAATCGATGATTCTCGTTTTTGGAGTGAGGTTGAAGAGTTCTCCCCAGAAGATTTATCAGAAAAGCAACTTTGGCAAACAACAAAAAATCAACCCGATTTTAATGTTATTTCTTCTCTTAGGGAAAACTATGCTGCTTTAATTGAGTTAGTTAACAGACGTTCTTTCGATATTGTTATAGATTTTGATATTTTTTCTCAGTTAAATCAAAATATGTTTTCTTCTAATGTTATAGAGGAAAGCTTTTTAAACACCGAAGATTTTAGAGAATCTATATATAGGATCTCAAAAAGATTGAGATATGTTGAAAAAGGACAAACTCTATTTTTCAAACTATTTTCATCTCAAAAATCTCCTCTTAGTAGTAAAGATCGTAAATTCTCAGATATGCGATACTTACTAGAAGATTTTTTTGAGAGACTGAGATTTGATGTAGAAAATCCTAATTTCATTTTAACTGGTTTTTTTGTTGAAGGTTTTTTTCCTTTTGATAGAAGATTTAGAAGAAATAGAGGAAAAGATAATAATTTTTATTGGGTAATGGATGAATCTATCCGTGAACAAGAAGATATTTCAGCAACTTATTTAGATTATCCAGTTGGTAATTTTAGTGACTTTTTTCAAGATTTATATACAGAAGTAACGATTTCCGAACGAACAGAATCATCAAAATTTGCTAATCTAACTATTGGACAACTTAGCTATTTATCGAATAATAATGATGAGCAAAAACGCTCAAAAGTTGCCAAAGAAGTTATTTCTAGAATGGCAAGAGGTGAAAAATACAATCGCAACGAACAATCTAGATTAACTAAACTCATCGAGTCCTTAAAGAAAGATGTAAGTTCATCAGTACGACTAAATTTCTTGAAAAATATTTTAAATAATTTTGAGCTATTACCTGGAAATATTACTGATGTAATTCCAGACTTTGCTAAAGATGAAGATGATAGTATTCGTGCTGATCTTGCTATCTGGATTATTACTAAATATAATAAATTTGGCAAAACTTATCAATCAATTCTGAGTGATTTAGCGGAAGATGAAAGTTATTTTGTGCGTCAACGTATTTTAGACGCAATTAAAACCAATCTCGAACAATTACCCTCCGATATTAGACAATTAGCTTCACAATTAATCGGTTCTCAAGTTTCTGTACAAATTATTTCAGGAAGTGGGATGTTAATTGACCAAGAATCTGAACTAATTTTAGAAGTAACCAATGAAACTGATACTAATTTAGAGATTGCTGATCTTGAAATTCTACCCTCAGCCGAATATACTGTACTTAGCAGAAATCCTCTTTCATTAGCAGATTTAAAACCAGAAGAATCAACACAAGCTACTTTCAAACTAAAAATTAATGACCCTAAAGAGATAACTGTGAATTATAAATTTAATGGTGAACTGAAATCACCAGCTTTATCTATTTATGCTGTTAAAGGTAATCCTTATGTTTATGGTTCTATCGTTAAAGAAGAGGTTGCTTTTTATGGTAGAAAACAAGAATTACAAGAGATAGTGCAAGGAGTAATACAAACACCAATCATAAATACTTTTCTAATCGGTGAACGTCGTTTAGGAAAAACTAGCTTATTGTATCAATTGAAAAAACGTTTAGAGACACCTTTTATTCCCGTTAATGTAGATATCTATAAAAATTCAACCACTGAGGAAATTCTTAACAATATTCTTGACGAAGTCATTTCCTCTTTAATTAAAAACAAAATTATTGACGATAAGTTAGAAAATCGTAATTTTTTAAAATCCAACAACTTTGTTGAAAGTTTTCAAGAAATTATTGAAAGAGCTAAACTCAAGTTACCGAATATAAAAATTGTTTGGTTGTTAGATGAAGCAGATTATTTATTATCTATTAAATCAGAAAATACAGGTTTATCATCAAAGATAAATTTACTCCTAGAGAAGTTCAAGGGACAACAATCAGTTATTGAAGAAATGAAAAATGTACTTAGTTCTGAATTAAATGAAATAGATGAAACGGTACAAAATATATTACGGTCCGCTTTACAACAATTAGGTGATAATTTGGTTGCTGTAGTCGCAGGAACCAGTATTTTATCGAGTTATGGAGCAAAGTATAATTCCCCTTTTCTCAATATTTTTCGTCGAATTACCCTTAAAATGTTAACAGAAGAAGAAACTCGTGCCTTAATTACTCAACCGGCATCGTGTTTAGGTTATACTTATTCAGAAGAAGCGATTAATCATATTATTAATTTAAGTGGAGGACAACCTTACTGTTGTCAAGCTCTCTGTTATGAAGCTTTTGAGTTTGCTACTACAAATCAACGTCTTTCTATTGAAATGAATGACATTAAAAAAGCTGAAGAAAAAGTTATTGAGGATTTATTTGATTCCTATTTTTCAGGTTTTTGGGATCGTGCAGATAAAACTCAGAGAAGTTTCTTGAAAAATTTAGCTGAAGGAAAATCTACTGAATCAATAAAAATTGAACGATCGCAAATAAAAGAACTAATTAATTGGAATTTAATTAGACGAGAACAAAATTCTTATGTATTCTGCTCAGAACTAAACAAACAATGGGTATTAATGGCATAATTTAATTCAATAATAACTATAATAAAAAACAATGATTAACTACACAACATCAACAGCAGACACCAATGGATATAAAGCTTTAATTACAGGCCGTACTGATGATATAAATATATTACTTGATTATATTTCTAAAGGAAATACTGTTGTTTTATTCGGAGAAAGAAGAATAGGTAAAACCTCTATTTTATATTTGATTAGAGATATTATAAATGGGAAGATTGATAGTTATAAAAATACTCTAATTGACATAAACTTAAAAAATATTATTGATAGCTTAAAGACAAGAGTGGTAGATTATAAAGTTATCTATAGAGATATTGCTCCTCTACAAGAGGAAGGAGAAACTTTTGAAGAATTAGTTTATAAAGCAATTGAAGATTCAACTTTATTTCCTCCTATTTCCAGGGAATCTTCCTTGAGCAAAACATTTAAAAAACTTGATTCCCTATTAACACCAAATAAACTTTTATTTTTAATAGATGAAAGTGAAAGACTGTGTACTTTATCTCAAAAAAAACAAGACAATATACTAAGTAATATTAAAGCAATCACTCAAAATTGTCCCCAAATTCAGTTTATTTTAGCGGGTGCGGAACCTTGGTATAGTAACTTTAAAAGAGACAGTAATCCCTTGAGAAATGTTAAATTTTATTATTTAAAGTCTGCTTCACCTTCTACTATTAGAGAGTATTTAATTAGACAACCATTTTTAAGTTATCTTAATCCGACTTCACCTGCAACTCCAGATGATATTCTTAGAGTTCAACAAACAGTTGAACAAATTGCTACCGATGCTGCTGAATTAACAGGATATAAACCATCTTATGTTCAATCAATATGTTATGAAATAAAAAAAATCTTAGAAAATAATCATCATCAATTAATAGAAGGATGGAAAAAAAATGTCTTAGAGGAAATAGAAGAACAAGAAGAAGATAAAACCTTAAGGTACTTTTATAAAGCTGATTATGTAGATCAAATTTCTCAGAATATATTGGCATTATTAGCTCATAAACCTGAGTTGAATTTTAAAGAAATTGCTGCAAGACTACCTCATTCTGCAAATCAAATTCGAGATAAGTTAAGTGATTTAGAATCACTCGATAAAATTTATAAAGACACAGCTGAAAAATATCGAATTGTTGGTCTTTTAGTAGAAGAATGGGGAAAAGATAATGTTCCATTACCTTCCATTAAAAACACTCGCATTGTTATTTTAAAATGGATAGCTGCAATTATTTTAGTTATTTCAGCAATATCAATCTACTTTTATACTCATCCATCATTTAAACCCATTTCATGTAAATTTATTACTAATACAAATGATTTTCCAAAAACCCAGATTTTGATTGATGTACCTTCTTCTGTAGAAAGAGGGGAAACTGGAAAACTAACCTTCTTAATTAGTAATCTAGACCAAAAAGAAATTAAACCACTTACTCTAACATTTAGTTCTCTAAAAAATCAAATTCAATACCAAAAAGATAATACAAATTTAATCAAAATTGAATCACTATATATAGGAGAAACCAAATACTATACACTAGATTTTATAGTTCGAGATTCTGGTTCAGACAAAGTATCATCATCCGTTATTTCTATAATTTCTGATGTTCAAAATAAATCGATAGAAACTTGCAAGTTTAACATTTCATTAAGAGATATACAAATCAAAAAATATTGGACTGTTTTTAGTCTCTTGTTAACAGCTATTAGCGGTTTTCTTGTTAAACAAGACTTAACTAAACTATTAACAGTCTTGTTAGGTTTATTTACCGATTCTTCTAAGGTTGAAACTGATAAGAAAAAAGACGATAAAAACTAAAAAGAAAGTTAAACAAGACAATTAGTAATCTAAGTATATTTACATTTCTCTACATAATAACCGACAGCAATCGCATTCTCCAAACTCCCACAAAGCAGGAATCTTAGACTCACATCTTGCACCTGACGAGACAAAGTTCCAAACCCTGTTCATAAAACCAAGGATTAAGTAACTTTACTGTACAGTTCGTTGGCTTTAAAACCCGATATTGCTAGGTGGTGAGTCATCAATTGCTGATATTATTTTAATTTGAAGGCAATATTTTGAAAGGGATGAACATCAAAATAAAGGAATTGTCCTGAACTATGAATCGTCCAATAAGGGTCATGTTGGTTGTAGTGCTGAGAACCAATATAACGCTGATCAATGGAATTATAAATAACCTTGTATTCTCCAACCACCGGCACATATATCTCTACATTACACTCAACTTGATAGGGAGTTTCGTTACGCACAAAAATAATATCATCCTTATGATCTTCCCACTTATCAGATTCAAAACCAACATCGCTACCCCATCGGATAAAACTAAACCATTTGCGTTCATTATTAGAACCATTACGAATCATCGAATGGATGTTGTGACGGGCCAACGCTGGTTCATTACGAAGAAGCTGATTAAGATCGTGAAAATTGTTAGAAATTTGTTGTTGATGAATAGCTGCGTAGTCCCCAGTTTTTGACCAGTCAACCCCCTGAAAAACATCAAAATAACCCTCTTCTCCAAACTCATCCCCCTGAAAAATCATGGGTGCCCCCGGACGAAACCAACAAAGTGCTGCTAAACCAATCAAAGGAACATGATTACCCAATTCTGTGATTAGTCGCACCTTACCATTGGCACACTCATCGTGGGTATTCATGGCGTTAACCATAGTTTCCGCACTATTATTATGGATGAGGATCTCGATATGTTCAATTAAACGCTGTTCGATGGGAATTTGTAAATAACTACGGATACGGTGCATTTCCCCCATATTTTGAGCATAAGTAAAACCCAGTCCCCCCTCATCCACGGGACAAGCTAATTTAGGGAATACTCGTCGTGACTCTTCAGCAATGGTAATAAATTTCGGTGCAGTATGCTGTAAACGGGCGTGTAAGTCCCTTAAAAAACGCATTCCAGCAAAATCTACGGCTTCAGATAACCAATATCCTCGCTCTTCAAAATAGCGATCGCCTCCTAAACCATTAAAGAGGTCCCAGTTTTCTGAGTCAACCTGTTCGCGATCGTTTTTTGCCCAGTCCCAAAAACCGCGATCGTAGTCAAAAAAGATTTGAGCAGCTACAGCATCGATGCGCGCACCATCTACTCCTAACTCGTGATAGAGATAAGTACAGAGTCCGATCAAATAATTTTGAACATAAACATCTCCCACATTATAAATACGACTATTCCATTGATTATTCCAGCCTTTTGGGCCAGAATGATGATATAGATCGGTGCCGTCGTAGTTTGCTAGGCCACAGTCCCAGTCTTGTACCCCAAAACCTAAAGGAACATCGACAATGACCCCAATACCGTGCGCATGACAGTGGTTAACTAAATATTTAAAGTCGTCTACCGTTCCGTGACGTTCATAAATAGCGTAAGGACAACCGACTAAATATCCCCAAGATTGATGAATAGGAGTTTGAAACGGGGGCATAATTTGAACATGGGTAAAACCCATATAACCCAAATGATCGACAATTTTATGAGCAATATCGCGATAGTTTCCATCATGAAATGTAGATAGGTGCATTTCGTAAATGCTCATCGGTTCATGAGGTAGATCAATATGTTTATGAGTCCACTTAAAATAATTGCGATCGCCGACAATACTATTAAAATTACGGGTGTCATCGTTTCCCCAAGTGACTGCCAACTGAGGACTAAATGGATCAATACGGGACATTTCGTAGGGTTGGCTTAAATAATCACTATGATTCTCAATATAATATTTATACTCTTTCCAAGTCAGATTTTCAGGAATATTTATCTCCCAAACCCCCTCTTCATTTTTTGTCATTGTCTCGGCAAAACAATCCCATCCGTTCCCTTCACGCAAGAGACTAACCCTTGTTGCACGGGGTGCATAGACTCGGAATGTGGTTTCATTCTGATTAGGATGGGCCCCGAAATATTGATAAGGATAATCTCTTTTGATGGTTTCGATGGATTGTTGTGTCACGGGGGTTAAAATTTTACTTGTAAATATTTATACAGTTTACTCGATTTAAGTCTGACTTTGACAAGTCACATTACGCACTTCAAGAAGTAGCCTTGAATACTACAATAATTAAGCGTCTCTATATATTAATAAACTCAATTGAAAACTGCTATGAATCGAGAAAAATATGTAATGATAGGTCATGGTCACATTTTAGGAGATTTAATAGAACTGATTGATGCAAATCAGGGAATTTTAACTAAAATTGTCCAAAATATGGAAGAACCTGTTCAAAATAATCGTCCTACTCTTAAAGAAAGATTAGCAAAACTTCAGGATGCTAAATTTAATCCCAATTATGTCAATCAATTTTATCCAATATTAATTCAAAGTTTAGAGGATTTTTGTCCCAAAAAAGATGAAAAATATATTATAGGATTTACAGGGTTTAAAATGTCGAAGCTGCTTCAATATTTAACTGAAACTTTTAATCTTCAATTTACTCCTTTAATTCATCCTAGTGCGAGCATTGCTTCTAATGTTCAGATAGGTTCCGGTTCGATTATACAAGCTGGGACTATTATTGCTTCTGGGGTTCAAATAGAAAACCATACTTTTATTAATAAAGGGGTCAATATTGGTTCCCAGACAATAATTGAACGTTTTTCTTCATTAGCTCCTGGAAGCATTGTCGGTCAAAATACATTAATTAAAACAGGAGTGACTTTAGGAATTGGCTGTGTTATATTAAATGGCATAGTGGTGAACAAATATTCAATGGTTGCTGCTGGTGCAACAGTTAATAAAGATGTTCCTTTTAATACATTAGTTGCTGGTGTTCCCGCCATTATTAAAAAAACTAATTTCTATAAAAAACTTGAATAATGACATTATCATTAACTTTCCAAAACCATTTTGAAGACAATTTATTTATTTGTAACAACACCGAAGAAATTCCTAGTCAAGAAATTCTTTTATCTTTATCTTTAAATAAATTTGTTTGTCTTCGAGGAATTCTTTCTCCTTCAAAAGTTAAGCAAGCAAAAATAACCCTGACTCGGAAATTTTCTAGAGTCAATGATCATGCGACCATTGGCGAATCTCCTGAAGATGTTCGCCAAAATTTTCAGAAATTATCCATTGGTTGTGCGCGAGGAAAACATCATTTAGGTTCTTACGGACGACTTCTAAGAGTGTTTTTTAATCCACTATGGGAAGAAGATATTTATCAAATGCACGATATTTTTAGACAATTAGTTATTGTTAGAAATAAGCTGATAGGTAAGCCGATTAATTTTGCGAGTAATACTATTGAAGAGGGTCTTTGGACAGCAGCAAGAATTCATCAATATCCTGTGGGTGGTGGATTTATTCAAGCTCATCGAGATAGAACACAAGCAGCAGTTTCTGAGCAAGTTAATCTCAATTATTATCAAGTATTTGCTATTTTAAGTCAAAAAGGAGAAGACTTTGAGAGAGGAGGTGGTTTTATTGAATATAAGGGAAACCATATAGTTCTTGATGATTATATCTCTCCCGGTGATATTGTTATTTATGATGGTTCTAGCTTACATGGAGTAGAGGATATTGATCCTCATAAAGTATTTGATTTGGATAAAGTTTCGGGAAGATTATCAGCATTTGTTAGTCTTTATAAGGATTTATCATCATGAATAACTATGTAATTTTAGAATGGGATGATAATTTAAACTGTTTATTAGATATTATTTCTGCTCAAGGTCATACCTTAAAAAAAATTGTCTCTCAGTATCCCCAAAAGTTACAACTCAGTGCAGTTTTTTCATCTGTATCTGTGGAATCTTGGGACACTTTTAAACCTCAAAGAGATGAAACTTATCTTTGTGGATTAATTGGAAAAAAAGCTAAGATATTTCATCAACAAATTAAAGAAGAGATGGGAATTATATTTGCTCCTTTAATTCATCCTCATGCACTTATTTCTCCTACTGCAAAAGTTGGCTCGGGTTCTGTGATTTCAGCCGGTGCCATTCTAGCTTCTAATGTCATCGTAGGGGCAGGGTGTTTTGTTGGTCAAGGGGTAATTTTTGGACATGATACAGTCATAGAAAATTATGTAATTATCCAATCTGGGGTTAAATTAGCAGGTCATATTAGAATAGAACAACAAGCAATTATTGACATGGGAGCAACCATCATAGAAGATGTTAGGATTGGACATGATGCCGTTGTTGAAGCTGGTGCAGTTGTGTTAAAAAATGTTCCCTCTCAAACAATTGTTTCTGGTGTTCCAGCTAAAAATAAAACCATAGTTAACTGATAGACAAAATAAATATGTCATTTTTATTAAACTATCTAAATAAGACAAATAAATCGCAAAAAGTCTTTTGTATTGGTCGTAATAAAACGGGAACAACCTCTATCGGAAAAGCATTAACTCTCTTAGGTTTTACCCTGGGAAAGCAGTCCATAGCAGAGAGATTGATGGAAGATTGGCGAAAACGAAACTTCTGGCGTATTATTCTTTATTGTCAATTTGCCGATGCTTTTCAGGATGTCCCTTTCAGTTTAGATTATACTTATCAAGTTTTAGATAAAGCTTTTCCTAACGCTAAGTTTATTCTGACTATCAGAAATAATTCAGAAGAATGGTATCAATCGTTAGTGAAATATCATACTAAGATTTTGAACAAGAATCGCTTACCAACTGCCGATGATTTAAAAAATTTTCCCTATGTGTATAAAGGATGGTTTTGGCGACAACATCAAATGATTTATGGAATTGATGAAATTACTTTATACGACCCTCATATTTACAAAAAACATTATGAAATGCACAATCAACGTATCATAGATTATTTTAAGGATAGACCAAAAGACCTGCTAATTTTGAACGTTGCTGATACAAATTCTATGGAACGTCTTTGCCAATTCCTTGACATAAAATATGAGGGACAAAAAATACCTCACTTAAATAAAAGTTAAGTTAATTTAGCATTATAAGCAATTAAAAATTCTCGATGTCCTAGTGGACTCAGATAAGATTTAGCTTCCATAAAAAAGGATCGATACTGATAGCGAAAACGATAATTGAGAGAGAAAATTTGTTCTAAACGATCTGCCAAGAAAATTTCTAATAATTGTCTAAATTCTAATTCAGTAATGAAAATAACTTGCTCGTCTAAACGAGATTTAATGGCGAAATTATCACTATTTTTAACATTTTCTATAAAGTGTTGACGAGTGATAATCGAGTAATAGAAAGCCAGTTTTTCTGCTTTTTCTCCAATTAAATCAGCAATTTCTTGTCTTTTTTCCAGGGGAACCAAAGCAACGGGAAATGTTTCTGTTCCATAGAGAGCATGACACAAACCTGCTAAACAAACTGATTCTTTATTTCCCCATTTTTTGAGTAATTGATAGGTTCCTAGAAAATGGTTTAATAAATCTCTATCCATGTGAGAGATTGAATGACAACCGAATTTTTGAAGTTGATTAAGAATTGATTGAGAAGGAAAATTTGTTGATAGTGAAGAATTAATAATCTGATTTAGCCAACGGTAAAAACCATAGGGTAAAATTTTCAGTTCGGCTCTTATCTTATCATAGATTCTTTGGCGAATATTCATAAGCATCTGGCATTAATACACTACTGACGATATAAAGGAAGTTTTTGAATAATCTTATCTGAAGATCCTAGCAAGAGTTGCCAAAAATGTCTATTTAGAGGGTTAGATAACAACCCTATCCCTAATAAACGACTAGCAGCAATTCTTTCTCGAAAAGCTTTACGAGTTCTCTTAGCTTCTTGTGGCCAAACTGAAAGTAAACGACTTAAGAGAATGGGTTTATGTACAAAATTAATGTATAAAAACCAGATCAGTAATCCACACATTGAACCAACAAATCCCTCAGTTTCTTCTGACAAATTTTCTTCAAAAACAATAATAGATTCTTTCAACTTTGATGGTTCATATTCAAGAAAATGATCCAGAATATTACCCATAGCTGAAAGAGCTAATAATCGAGGTTTTAAAGATGAACAATTTTGCGAATTTGCAGCAGAATAGTAATTGAAAGCATCTGTTAGTCCAGATAAAAAGGAATGAAAACATTTTGCTGTATTATTAGCAATATAACTTGAACTTTGAGAATTACTATGTCGTCGATAAGCTACTGTAATTCCTTTATTTTTAATAAAAGGACGGTTAACACTTAATCTTAGCCAAGTATAAATATCGCCACAAAAATCGACTTGAGTTGGCCAACCTCCAATGGATTCTAATGCAGTTCTACGAATCATTAAACTAGACGGGGTTCCAATCTGATTAGTGGGAAAAATTTTCCAAGGATTGTAAGTAAATTCCTGAAGAATGGGCTGAGGAAAACGAATATTCTTACTCGAACTAAATGAAAAAAAAGAAGCTACTGCTGCCGGATAATCGTGATATTTTTCGAGAAGATTGGAAAGATAGTTGAGATGTTCTGGATGCCAAATATCATCTTGATCTAAATAAGCAATAAACTCAGCATCACTAGCTTGAAATCCATGCTGGCGAGTAAAATTAGGACCGGGAATCGGATTATTGATTAGTTTAATATGGGGAAAAGATTTAACAATTTCAACAGAAGAATCAGTGGAATTATTATCAACAACAATTATTTCTTTAGGAGAACAAGTTTGTGCTAAAACAGATTCAAGAGTTGAACTAATCCATTTTTCTCCGTTATATAAAGGGATAATAACAGCAATATTTTTCATGAAAGGTTACTTTTTTAAGGCTTGTTGAATAATTTGACAAATTCTCTTAATATCGCTGACTGATATGGTTTCTCCTGTGGGTAATGCCAGAACTTTTTGACAGAGTAAATCTGTGTTAGGAAGACAATTAAGTTGTTCAGGATAAAGGGTTAGATAGGGTTGACAATTATGACATCCAGGGTAGAAGTAACGACGAGCAATAATGTTCTGATTATGGAGTATTTGCATTAACTCGTCACGACTTATTCCCGCCTCTTTAGCATCAACTTCTATAATAATATATTGAAAGTTGCTTTGTTCCATTCCATCATAGTTAAAAAAGCGAATTCCTGTCATTCCTTCCAGATAATTTTTGTAGGTTTGATAATTACGGCGATTGACTTCCATTATGTTATCTAAACTTTCAAAACAAGCTAATCCCATAGCTGCTTGAATTTCTGACATTTTGCCATTAATTCCTAATTCAATAACATTATCTTGTCCTTGAAAACCAAAATTTTTCATCAACCGAATTTTTTGAGCTAATTGATCATTATTAGTAGTAATTGCACCTCCTTCAAAGGTTTGGAAAAATTTAGTTGCATGAAAGCTAAATACTTCACAATCTCCATAATTACCGATCATTTTAGCCTGATGACGGCAAGAAAAAGCGTGTGCTGCATCATAGAGAACTTTCAGTCCATGAGTTCGAGCAATTTCTTCAATTTTGTCAGTTTCACAAGGATTACCCCAAATATGAACCCCTAGAATGGCTGAAGTTTTCTCATTAATTAAGGATATAATTTTGGAAGGATCAAGGTTATGGGTTTTGGGGTCAACATCAATGAAAATGGGTTTTAGCCCCATCCATTGCAAAGTATGAACAGTTGCGATGAAGGTAAAAGCAGGAACAATTACTTCTCCTGTTAATTCTAGGGCTTTAGTGGCAATTTGCAGCCCAATTGTTCCATTACAGACTAAAATACAATGCTTAACCCCCAAATACTGTTGCAGAAAAGACTCTAATTCTTGGACAACTTGGCCATTATTAGAAAACCAGCGTCGGTGGAATATTTCTTCTACTAGGCTAAAAAAACGCTTATAATTGCCAATGTTGGGTCTTCCTACATAGAGAGGTTCTTTCATCACAGTTTTTAGTGGAGCATATCAATATTTTGCTTCAGTAAGTGTGGGAAGTATTTACGTTTTAATGTTTAATCTATACAAATAGAAAATGCTGTTAAAATAATCACATTCGATATCTTACTGAGATTTTATGTGCGAGAAATAGTATATCATAAATGTTGACGATTTTAGTCAAGCAATAGATACAAAAAAGATTCATCAGTTTAGCATTATTCCTAAATATAATTGTATCTAGAATATATATATGGGGTGAAGTTCAGTAATATAGACTTATTATACAAAAAAGCACCATACTTATAGAGATAATATGGTGCATTATTGATTGTAAATTGAACATCTTTATAACAAAAACCTAACGGTCAGCATAAGCATAATCAGGTTGTAAAATAGACTCAATTTTTACTTGTTTATCTTCAGAAATATCAACCAGTATAGTGTCACCATCCTGAATATTACCAGCTAAAATTGACTCAGCTAAACTATCTTCTAAACGTCTCATAATCGCACGGCGTAAAGGTCTTGCACCGTAACTAGGATCATAACCTTCCTCAGCCACTAAAGCTTTGAAAGCGTCGCTAACCGTTAAAGTAATTTTCCTTTGTTCGTACAATTGTTTAGCCACTTCTGCTAATAAAATATCAGCAATTTCTGTCACTTCAGATTTAGTCAGTTGACGGAAAACAATCATCTCATCTAACCGGTTCAAAAATTCAGGGCGAAAATACTGTTTCAATTCATCATTAACTGCTGCTTGAATGCGTTTGTAGTTAACATTGTCATCGTCATTTTCTGTTTCAAACCCAAAGTTAGAACCCCCTTTCTCAATCACTTGTGAACCAAGATTAGAAGTCATAATAACTAAAGTGTTTCTAAAATCAACCGTTCGTCCTTTACTATCGGTTAACCGTCCATCTTCTAACAGTTGCAGAAGTAAATTAAAGACATCAGGATGAGCTTTTTCGATCTCATCAAAAAGAACCACACTATAAGGTTTGCGACGAACCGCTTCCGTTAATTGTCCTCCCTCTTCATAACCCACAAAACCAGGGGCAGTTCCGATTAATTTAGACACCGTATGACGTTCCATGTATTCCGACATATCTAAACGAATCATGGCATCTTTTGAACCGAATAAAAACTCAGCTAATGCCTTAGTTAATTCAGTTTTACCAACTCCAGTAGGACCAGCAAAAATAAAACTAGCAATGGGACGCTTGGGATTTTGTAAGCCAATTCTGGAACGACGAATCGCCCGAGAGACAGCTTCTACAGCCGCATCCTGACCAATAATTCTTTCGTGTAAATTGTCCTCTAAATACATCAAAGATTCTGACTCGGTTTCTGTCAGTTGATTAACAGGAACACCAGTCCAAGCGGTGACAATTTGAGCAATATCTTCTTCATCAACCACAGGAACCAAAGAGTCAGGATTAATAACAGGAGCTTCATTTTCTGTTTCAAAAGAAGGCTGCATTTTTGTTTGTAAAGAATGCCGTAAATGAATACGAGATCCAGCCTCATCGATCAGATCAATAGCTTTATCTGGTAAGAAGCGATCGCTGATATATCTATCTCCTAAATTAGCAGCCGCTTCTAAAGCTTTGGGGGAAAACTTGACTTGATGATGGGCTTCATATTCTTTACATAACCCCTGTAAAATTTCGATAGTTTCTTCTACGGAGGGTTCTCCCACCATCACCGGTTGAAAACGTCTTTCTAAGGCTGCATCTTTCTCGATGTACTGACGATATTCATCCAGGGTAGTTGTTCCCAAACATTGTAATTCACCCCTAGCTAAAGCCGGTTTTAAGAGGTTCCCTGCATCCATTACCCCACCCATAGTTCCGGCACCCACTAAGGTGTGTATTTCATCGATAACCAGGATAATGTTGTCAGATTCTTTAACTTGCTTGACAATGGACTTTAATCTTTCCTCAAAGTCCCCACGGAAGCGAGTTCCTGCCACTAATAACCCCATATCCAGGGCGAATACCTGTTTATCTTGTAAAATTTCGGGGATATCACCTTCTACGATGCGTTGGGCCAACCCTTCAGCGATCGCTGTTTTACCCACCCCAGGTTCCCCAACCAACACAGGATTATTTTTGCTACGACGGCCAAGAATTTGGATCACTCTCTCAATTTCTCGCGATCGCCCTACAACTGGGTCTATTTTCCCTTCTCTAGCCTTTTGGGTCAAATTTGTACTAAATTGTTCCAAACTAGCCTTAGATTGGGAAGAACCAGAAAATGGAGAGGCTTTTTCTCCTGCCGTTACTGGCACGGCTTCTTCTTCCCCTAACTTTTTAAGTAGGGTAGTACGTAACTCCTGAATATCAATACCTTGAGAAATTAAAACCTTTACTGCTACTGTGTCAGAGTCACTTAACAGCACCATCAATATGTATTCTGGGGTAACGAAACTATTATCTTTACGGGCTACTTCAAAGGATTTTTCTAAAATTTGTTTGACAGTGGGAGTAAATGGCAAATTACTCGGACTAAACCCTCCCCCTTTACCCCTTAAACGTTCGATCGCTTGTCTGGTGGTGGCTAAGTTTAAGCCCATACTTTGTAAAACTTTGGCGGATAAAGAGTTTCCTTGACCCAGTAAACCCAATAATAAGTGTTCTGTTCCCACTAAGTTTTGTCCCATGCGCTGCGCCTCTTCTTGGGACAGCATGATGGCTTTGATGGCTTTATCGGTAAAATTCTCAAACATAAGTTTCTGAGTTGCCGCTTGTTACATTTCTTAATACTATAGTTCATACTGTATCGTCTTTTGACTAGGAATGCAGTGAGGATAGCCGTAATTAAGTGTGAGGTGACGGGGAGTTTCGGGTGACGAGGTGACGGGGAGTTTCATCTAATCAACACTAGATTCACTGGGAATGGTATCTTCCGTTGATGGGTTTCTATTTTGAACAGGAGAGGATGAATGAGATTGATTAATTTGAGCAAGTTGACGTTTAAGGGATGACTCTTCTGAGGAAAGACAAATTTTAATTTTTGGACCAGAACTGGCCAAGCTTATCGTCATACCATCTGTGACCTGTTTTTGACTAACTAATTTTCCCTCAATATAAGTGCCATTGGTTCCCAAGCTAACAAGTTCCCAGTGATTTTTTTCGTGGCGAATTTCTAAATGATGACGAGAGACGACAGCACTGAAGAGAACAACCTCATTATCGTTAGAACGACCAATGCGAATGGTCGCTCTTGTTTCAAATGTCCAACTTTGGATAGGGGTGGTTTTGGTCGGATGGAGTAAAGTTAGAGTAATCACCGAAATTCTAGCTTATAGAGAGTGGTTTACCACTGAGTTTTTATTCCCTGGCTCAAAAAACAGTATGACACAGTATTGAAGCCTATTATTAAATATAATAAATCCTTGTTAAGGTTATACAATACTTCTTGGTAAAAATTTAGCAGTTAGCACTTAAATTTGTTCCTGAGAAAACACTTATTGGGGGTTAAGAAAAATGCGTGTTAAGATTTGTGGCATTACTCAAGCCCAACAAGGACAAGCGATCGCAGAACTGGGTGCAACTGCTCTCGGTTTTATCTGTGTTGAGCGATCGCCCCGCTATATCAACTCTCAACAAATTCAAGAAATTATTGAATTTCTCCCCACCAGCATAGACCGTATTGGGGTTTTTGCTAACGCCAGCTTAACGGAGATTGAAGGGGTTTTAAAGGTGGCTAAATTAACGGCAATACAACTACATGGAGACGAAAAACCAGAATTTTGCGCTCAGGTTAAACAATTATGGCCTGATTTGGAAATTATTAAAGCCTTTAGAATTAAAACGGTTGCTTCTTTGCAGAATATTCCTCAGTACGTGGAGGCGATCGATACTTTACTCTTAGACGCTTACGATCCTCAACAGTTAGGAGGAACGGGAAAAACGTTAAATTGGGATATTTTAGCCACTTTTAAGCCTGATCGTCCCTGGTTTTTAGCAGGAGGACTGAACCCTAACAATATTTTACAAGCTCTTGACAATTTAGCCCCCGATGGGATCGACTTATCCAGTGGAGTTGAGCGATCGCCTGGAGATAAAGATATAACGAAAGTTACCCGATTATTTACAAAATTACACCACGGAGTTGAAGATAAATAATTGCTAAGTTGGGGTTAACTATTGCCACTTTAATATCTTAAAATTTAATTAAGAAGCAAAATTCTTTGGTCAAAATAACTTATCGATTGGATAAAGATTGATCAAAAACAATTGATAATGAGCAACAGTTCCCACATCTTAAGTTCCGAATTTTGTTCCTTTATTAATCAATCAAGGAATGTTTAGAGCCTGTTGCTTTTTATTAACTAATAATTGCTAAATTTCCCTTGAAAATGTTTCTAAAAGATAAGGAATACAAAAATTATGAATGGACTACTTGCTGATGCTAGTACAAGACTGGAAAAAGCATTAAAATATACCAGAATTTCTGATGATGCTATTGAACGTTTAAAATATCCTAAAACCAGTTTAAGTGTCTCCATTCCTATGAGAATGGATGACGGTTCGTTACGAATTTTTCAAGGCTATCGAGTGCGTTATGATGATACCAGAGGACCGGGAAAAGGTGGAGTTCGATATCATCCTAATGTAACTATGGATGAGGTGCAATCTTTAGCCTTTTGGATGACATTTAAATGTGATTTATTAAACCTTCCGTTTGGGGGTGCTAAAGGAGGAATAACCCTTAATCCTAAAGAGCTTTCAAAACAAGAATTAGAACGTCTCAGTAGGGGTTATATTGAGGCGATCGCTGACTTTATAGGGCCTGATATAGATATCCTTGCTCCGGATGTCTATACTAATCAAATGATCATGGGTTGGATGATGGATCAATATAGTATTATCCAACGCAAAATTAGTCCTGGTGTAGTTACAGGTAAACCCCAAACTATGGGAGGTAGTCAAGGAAGAGATACAGCAACTGGAACCGGTGCTTATTATGTTATTCAAACCATACTTCCTAAGTTTGAAATGATACCAGAAAAGACAACAGTTGCCGTACAAGGGTTTGGAAAAGCTGGGGCGGTGGTGGCAGAATTATTAGGAAAAGTTGGCTACAAAGTGGTAGCAGTTAGTGATTCTAAAGGAGGAATTTATGCTGAACAAGGATTAGATATTGTTAGTATTCGTAACTACAAAAAAGAACATCAAGGGATTACAGCTATTTATTGTCAAGATACCGTTTGCGATATTGGTGAACATGAAAGTATCACCAATGAGGAGTTATTAGAGTTAGATGTAGATGTTTTGATTCCGGCAGCTTTAGAAAATCAAATAACAGCAGAAAATGCCAATAATATCAAAGCAAAGTTTATCTTTGAAGTTGCCAATGGTCCGATTAGTTCTGCTGCTGATGCCATTTTAGATGAGAAAGGAATCTATGTTTTTCCTGATATTTTAGTCAACGCAGGAGGGGTAACAGTTAGTTATTTTGAATGGGTACAAAATCGTAGCGGTTTGTATTGGACGAAGACAGAAGTTAATCAACGAATGAAAGATAAAATGATGATTGAGGCCCAAGAAGTTTGGTCAATCGCACAACAAAATGGGGTTTCTATGAGAACAGCAGCTTATATTCATGCTTTAAACCGTTTAGGAGACGCATTAGACGCTAAAGGAACGAGGGATTATTATCTCAATGGTTCCAGTCATTAATTTAATTTTGAATTGTTTACAGGACTAATTCTGCGAGTCCTAAATAACGAATTCCTTGGGGTGTAATTTCAAAGCGACAGGGTAGAATTTTCACCCCTTTTTCAACAGCTTCCCGAAACAATTTACCATATTCTGGATCGTAATCATCAGCAGGGGAAAAGCGATCGCAGTCTTTCCGATTAATAAAATATAACATCATCGGTTGAGCATCTGGCAATAAGTCCATTAATTCCTGTAAATGCTTTTGGCCACGAGTGGTAACAGTATCAGGAAACAGGGCCATATTATCTTTAGCCAAAGTTGTATTTTTTACTTCTAAATAAATAGGGTTCTTTTCAGATTCATTCCTTAAAAGAAAATCGATGCGACTTTTTTTATTTTTTCCATAGGGAACCTCGGGACGAACTTGATTATATTGTCCTTGTAAAGGGGGAAATTTTTCTTGTTCTAAAACTTGTTTAATAACCCGATTGGGCAAAGATGTATTAATACCAACCCATGTATTTTCTACTTCAATTAATTCCCAACTATAAGCCAATTTTCGTTTGGGATTATCACTTTTAGAAATATAAACCCGACTATCGGTATCACAAACTCCAATCATGGGACCAGTGTTGGCACAATGGGCCGTGATTATTTCCCCAGATTCTAACTCAATATCCGCTAAAAAACGCTTGTAACGTTTCTTGAGAATACCAGGAATGAGAGGAGGATAGGTGTAAATAAAATCAGTATCCATTGTCACCCTATTTTTTGCCTAACTCTTGCGATCGCCGATAAGCTGTTTTAACCGCTTCGATAACAGCAGAACGAAAGCCTTTTTCTTCCAACTTGCTTACCCCGGCAATAGTAGTTCCCCCCGGACTGGTAACTTTATCCTTCAACTCCCCAGGATGTAACCCTGTTTCTTTGATCAAGGTAGCTGTTCCCAACACCGTTTGTATAGCGAGTTTAGTTGCGATCGCTCTCGGTAAACCAGAAGCAACTCCACCATCGGATAAAGCTTCGACCATCAAGGCCACAAAAGCAGGTCCCGATCCCGATAACCCTGTAACGCCGTCCATTAATGATTCTGACACTTCCACAACTTCACCTACAGCCCCAAAGATAGAGGTAGCTAGGGTGAGATGAGAAGGTTCAACCTGAGTCCCTGCTGCGATCGCTGTCATCCCTGCCCCTACCGTAGCTGGAGTGTTGGGCATCACGCGAATAACAGGGAAGTTAGGAAACGCTGTTTCGAGGCGGTTTAAAGGGGTTCCTGCTAAAATTGAGAGAACTAAAGGGTAATTTTCTACCCCATCCAAGGTTAACTGGGAAACAACCTTGTCCAAAATTTGAGGTTTGATAGCTAATAAGAGGGCTTCACTAGCTTGTAAAGTCTCTTGGTTGCTGTCTGTTACCCCAACCCCGTAGGTTTGGGCTAAAAACTCTCTTCTTGAAGTTTGGGGTTCACTCACCAATAGAGTATTAGCTGGATAAAGTTGCGATGCTAAAAGACGGGTGAGTATCGCTTCTGCCATCACTCCGCCTCCAATGATACCTAGTCTGATAGACATAAGTTTTCAATGGTAAAATTCACTAAAAAAATAAGGATTAAGCTTCCCTTAAACTGCTGAGGAGAAGCTTGAGTTACCCACTACTGAACCAAACGGTTAACATCTGCTCCCCAGTTAGCCACAGGAGAGGGGGTACGAGTAGGGTTAACGGGAATCTCAGGGACATCATGAACTGTACCAGAGAGGTTACTCACTTTGACACAGTTAGGTGTAAAAAGGAAGATACTTTCCCCAATTCGTTCTTGATGGCCATCAATGGCGTAGGTTCCACCAGCAACAAAATCAACTGCTCTTTGGGCTTCTTCTGGTTCCATCACATTGAGGTTAAGAACCACAGATTTGCGTTCCCGAAGGGTTTGGATAACTTGGGGCATTTCATCAAAAGAATGGGGTTCGACGACTACCACTTCAGCAATATTATTAATTCCAGGCATAGGGACCACATTACCTTTATTGTTTCTCATGTTTAATTCTGCATTCAGATTGGATGCCATTGGCTTACTCCAAGGAAGGGGTTCGGTTTCTTGGGGCATAGGAGGAGTTGGTTCTGGGTCTTCGATTTCAAAGTCCGAGTTGCCGTCTATTTCAACATAGTTGGGATCATCGTATTCAGAATCGTCTTCAACTGGTTCGGTAATGGCCCAGCGTTTCAGTTTATCTAAAATCATCTTGACATCTCACTGAATTTACAAAGCGTTATTAAGAAAAGGTGGTTTGGAGTTTGTAAAAGATAGGTTTTTTCTTTTCCTATTCTAATAAGATTTAAAGAAAAAATACATCCCATTGCTTTGCTGTTTTTTCCTCGGTTTTGATGATAAGACTGATCTTACTTTATGAAAAAGTTAACCTTTCTTATTCGGGGTTTGCACAGCTTTCTCATCTAGTCGTTACTCTCCCCTCAGATGTTCCCAGAAAAATCACTGAGTTATCCCAATTTGAACAAGTAGGGGTTAAGGGACGTTAACCCCCACTAGACATACTTGTAAGAGTCAACGGCCGTGATAGCAGTTTTCAATTGAGTGAGTCTGGGGAGTCTGGGAGGGGTGGGAAGTGTGGGGAGTGTTAACATTTTAATTTTTAGTCTATACATAAGAAAACTACGGTGAAGATGACAGTGCTTCCGTCTGGATAAACATTCACCCGAAGCTTGTTCAGCGTTCGACTTTGAAACTGAAGTGGAAGGTATACTTTATAGGTTAAGTGAAATCAAAATTTTTAGCATCACGAAAATTACTAAATTAGTCAATAAAATTGCTATTAATCTAAGACTAATCTTCTAGAATAAATAGGATGGATTGCAAGGTATAAACTTTGCCCCTCACACAAAGAGAAAAATGCTATATTCTGATTTGGTTCCTTTAAAATAATATTAACGATGAATTTACCTATTGTTTATCATCATCAGTATGTTGTTCCCCTCCCTGATGGACATCGATTTCCAATGGCAAAATTCTCCTTACTTTATGAATTATTACTGAGAGAAAATATTATTGATTCTAATCATATTTACACTCCAAAAATTCCTGAAAAGTCGTTATTAGAATTAGTTCATTTTCCTGATTATATAACCGCCTATTGTGGAGGAAGTTTAACGTATAAAGCACAAAGACGTATTGGTTTACCCTGGAGTAAAGCGTTAGTTGAACGGACTTGTCTCGCCGTCGGAGGAACAATTTTAACTGCAAAATTAGCCTTGAAATTCGGCTTAGCTTGTAATACTGCCGGGGGAACTCATCATGCTTTTCCTAACTATGGTTCCGGGTTTTGTATTTTTAATGATTTAGCGATCGCTACTCGTGTTTTACAACAATTAAAGTTAGTTCAAAGAGTATTAATTATTGATCTCGATGTTCATCAAGGGGATGGAACTGCTAAAATATTTGAAAATGATGAGACAGTGTTCACTTTTTCTATGCACTGTGAGTCGAATTTTCCCAGAGAAAAACAAAAAAGTGATTTAGATGTTTCCTTACCAAAAGGATTAGATGATGATGGTTATTTACAGATTTTATCGCAATATGTTTCGGATTTACTATCAGAAATTAAACCAGATTTAGTTTTATATGATGCGGGGGTTGATACTCATGCTAATGACCATTTCGGGAAATTAAGTTTAACAGATACGGGAATTTATCGCCGAGAAATGCTGGTTTTAAGTAGTTGTATTGCAGAAGGATATCCTGTTGCTAGTGTCATTGGGGGAGGCTATGCAAAAGATTTAAAATCTTTAGTTTATCGACATTCTCTATTACATCGTGCAGCAAAAAATGTTTATAAATTTTATCAATTATAATTTTAGAAACCGTAGTTAAAAACAGGGTCTTTATCTTACATTTGAAAAAGTTTTCCCCCTTCAACTTTCATGATTTGAGATGATTTTAACCATTGTGTATCAAAAGAGTGTAAATAGGTGGTTGTGATTATGGTTTGAAACCGTCCTTGAATCACTTCTAATAGTTGGTTTTGTCGGTTGGGGTCGAGTTCGGCTAAAACGTCGTCTAATAGTAATAAAGGGGGTTCTCCTATGACATCTTCAATTAATTGTAATTCGGCTAATTTGATAGCTAAAACAAGGGTTCTTTGTTGTCCCTGGGACCCGTAGGACTTGGCCGGGGTATGATTGATGTTAAATTCTACATCGTCTCGATGGGGTCCAACAACGCTGGTGGCCAGTTGTTGTTCAGCTATACGACGCTGTTCTATTTTGTCTAAAAAAGCTTGTTGTACTTGTTGGGGTTCTTCGCTATCAATTGAAATATTAGGTAAATAATTAATCTCTAAATTTTCTGTACCGTTACTAATTTCTTTATGCCAATTTTGTGCTAAAGGGGTTATTCTTTTAATAACTCGATTTCGTCTTCGAGTGACTCTTGTTCCTGCTTCGGCTAACTGTTGGTCCCATAATTTTAATTGGGACATTTCTGCTGATAAATTATCATTAGTTTTTTGTTCTTCTACTGTCTTACGAATGACTTTTAATAAGGCGTTTCGTTGTCGTAAAACTTTATTATATTGATGAATAATACTAGCATAAACTGGTTCAAGTTGGATTAAAAGGGTATCTAACCAACTGCGACGGGTTTCCGGTGAACCTCTGACTAATTCTAAGTCTAAACAAGAGAATTCTACTGCGTTAATATGGCCTAAAAATTCTAAATGACGGCGTAAGTTTTCATGATTTAACATTAAACTACGTCTTCCTCGGGAACGAAAAGTTATTCCTAGTTGGGACTCCCCATAGTTTCGTTCTACTGTTCCTAAAATTTGTCCTGTTTTTTCTCCTTCTAAAATAAGATCGCGATCGCGGTTTGTCCTATGACTTTTTAAGGTTGCTAAGAGTTCTACTGCTTCGAGTAAATTGGATTTTCCTTGAGCATTATTTCCTAACAAAATTGTCTTTTGTGACTGTAAATTAAGAGTTTGTTCGTGATAATTACGAAAAGCATATAAATGAATATTTTTCAGATACACCCTATCTTTGTCTCCTGTTTTGTCTTACCGTAATTGCCAATTAAAAGGAAGAATAGAATAAACCCCTCGAGGATCGTTAAAGTTTTGAATAACTTTTAATTCTTCTTGAAATTTCAAAAATTCTTGGGTTAAAGGATCGACAGAATTATTGCCTATGGTTATTCCTTTTTCTAAAGTATTATTAATAAATAAATTAGGAAACCCTTGGGAACTAGGATGAGATTTAATTTCCCAATCTTTCCCTAATTCTGCTTTTTCTGCTGCGTATTGTATCGCAGCATTTAACCCTCCAAAACTATCCACTAATCCGATACTTTTTGCTGTTTTTCCCGACCAGACTCTACCTTGTGCAATACTAGCAACTTTCTCTTTACTTAGGTTACGAGATGTGGCAACTTTTTCTAAAAAGAAGTCATAAACACGGTTAACTGATTTTTGGTAAATGGCTAATTCTTGCTCAGTTTTTGGTCGTGTTGCTGTTCCTAAATCGGCAAATTTTGCTGTTTTTACAACATCCCAAGTAATACCATTATTGTTAGCAATTTCTTGGATATTAAATAAAAGTCCAAATACTCCAATTGAACCAGTAATGGTGTTGGGTTGAGCAAAAATATGTTCTCCTCCTGTAGCGATCCAATAACCTCCAGATGCTGCTACATTACCCATAGAAATAATCACAGGTTTTGTCTCTTGAATTAATTGAAGTTCCCGTAAAATAATATCCGATCCGGTGGCACTTCCTCCAGGACTATTGATGCGAATAACTACTGCTTTGATTTGCTCATCTTCTCTAATTTTACGTAATATTCTAGCAAAGCGACTTCCTCCTATTTGTTCTCTGGTTCCTACTCCATCAACAATAGAACCTTCTAAATAAACAACGGCAATTTTATTGTTAGAACTATTATTTTCTATTCCTGTAACTGGGATATTTGTATAACGATTAAATGAAATTTGTCTTAACTCTTCTTCGTTTTCTGTAATTTCTTGTAAAATTGAAATTGCTTTATCCCGATGAGCAACTTTATCAATTAATTTTAGTTGTTGTGCCTCTTGGGGATATAAAATACCCTGATTATCGGCAATTTTTTGTAAATCGTTAGATTTTATTTGACGACTTTCGCCAACTTGTTGCAGATAATTATCCCAAATACTACCCAGTAAAATTTCTAATTGTTGCCGATTTTCTGGACTGAGTTGAGTTCTTGTGTAAGGTTCGACTGCTGATTTATAATCCCCTACTCTTACCACTTGAACCCCAATTCCATATTTATTAAATGCCCCTGTCCAAAATAAGGGTTCTGTCCCTATTCCATTCAATTCCATTAACCCCAAAGGATGAATTATTAAGGTGTCAGCTAATGAGGTTAAATAATATTCTTGCTCACTTATATTAACATCATAAGCAATGATTTTTTTGCCACTTTCTTTGAATTTTATTAATGCTTCTCGTATCTCCGCAAAACTGGCATAACCACTGCCACCACTTGCGTTACTTCCATCCAAAAAAATGGCTTTAATGCGATTATCTTTGCTGGCTTTTTCAATGTTTTTGATAACCTGACTTAAGGTTAATACTGAACGCTCCCTATTTGATAATATGTCCCTTATATTAACGATGGGTTCTCTGTCTCGAATTTCTGTAGAAAGATCCAATACTAATACTGATTTATCTTTAATTGTGGGTTCTGTATCTACACTCGCTAAAGTAATCAATAATATAACTAAACTGCTAACGCCTAAGGTCGCAAATAAAAATAATCCTGCTAGAGTTCCTATAATACTGGCAAGGGTTTGTTTTAAAAAGTTCATCATTTAATCTATCATCAATAAAATTTTTCTTGGTAAATTTTCCTTATCCAAGAAAAGGCTATTAATCATCTATTATATAACAATTCTTTAAAAGAGGGTATAGGGTTTCTCGCGAGGAGTGAGATACACCTAATATCTAACTCCGAACTCCGAACTCCTACAACTAGAAAACTCTGCACCTCACAAGTATGGGAACTGCTATATATTTTTCCAATAAGTACATTATCAGCCAAGGTAAGTAAATATTAAAATGTCCTTAAATATTCCCCTATATATAAGCATTTAATCTCATAGTATACAGAGAATGAAGTCGATTTATTTAACGATCAATGCAATATAAAATTCACGGAACCGTAATGCAAATTCTAGAAACTCATCTGATGATGGGAGAGTCTATTTTTACAGAGTCTGGTGGCATGGCCTGGATGAAAGGAAACATAGAAATGAAGACCAACACCAGAGGGGGGCTAATGGCAGGTATTGGCAGGGCATTAGCTGGAGAGTCTTTATTTATGACCAGTTATCATTGTAATTCTGGTCAGGGAATGGTTGCTTTTACAATGGAGGTTCCTGGGACAATTTTAGATTTTCAATTGACACCTGGACAGAGTTTAATTTGTCAAAGAGATGCCTTTATGTGTGCTGAAGAAACTGTGGAAATAGAGTTACATTTTCGCAAAAAATTGGGTGCTGGTTTATTTGGAGGGGAAGGGTTTATCCTACAAAAAATAACAGGTCCAGGAAAGGCATTTTTAGAAATTCCAGGAGAAATGCAAAGCTATGATTTAAAACCCCAAGAAGTCCTTTTGGTTGATCCTGGCCATATTGCTTTATTTGAACCCACAGTTAATTTTGAAATTGAATCTGTTAAAGGGATAAAAAATGTTTTGTTTAGTGGAGAAGGTTTATTTTTGGCTAAGTTAACTGGCCCGGGTAAGGTTTGGTTACAAAGTATGCCTTTTGCTAATCTTGCTGCTAAGTTAGCTAAATATATTCCTGCTAAGAATTAATCTACAATATCTTATTTTATTAGCGAGGAAACCAATAAACATCGCTTTTTGCTAAAGCTGGATGTGTAGATGATAAATTCTTTAAATAGTTAACTAATTGATCTCCATTAAAAGGGTTCAAAACATAATCTTCTAATTTTAATTTTCTCTCTAACCAAGGAATTCCATTTCCTGCTTTTTCACTCAAGGCAATAATAGGAATTTCTTGGAAAGTGGGGTATTTGTATAATTTTTTAACCCAATTTTCAATTATGTGTTTTTTGAGATGATTATCAATAATAATTACTGAAAATGATTGCGATAATAAATGTTCATTTACTTCGGTTAAATCATGGATAAAAATAGATTCTACTTGGTTATTATTGAACCATTGTTGTAATTTTTTGATATTCTCTTCACTATCTGTTATTATTAATACTCTAAAAATGGATTCAGATTGAATCTCATTAACAGATTGTTTTTGTTGACAACTTTGCTCATCTCTGAGGCATAAAGTACAATTAGGTGAATTATAAATATTTCCTATTGGCATAGCAATGGGAAGATTGCAAAGGGCGCATTCTTGTACCCCATACTCACCGTCTAAAAAGTCTCTAAATTGATGAGTATCTCCATTCAAAGATAATTGTAAATAATCTTTTCTTTTTTCTATTTGTTGCCACCAATCAAGAAAATCTTGATGATAACCTTGGTATTGATAAACTAAGCCATTAAAGGGTAAAATTTCTGCTTCGGGACTACTAACAGAAATTCCCCGACTAAGAAAATAAGCGACATAACTTTTTAAAAGATCCTTCGGTTTGATATTATCTATTGGAGGCGCGGTTATTAAGGTAGGTTGATGGCGATTTAATTGAGGAGAGGGCTTAAATTGTTCTTGTCCTCGAAAAAATACTTGATCTCGTCCTTTTTCTTTAGCTTTATATAAAGCTTTATCTGCATCATTTAATAATTGTCTCGCTGATGTTTTTGGTGAGGGAATTACACTAGCAACCCCTAAACTAATGGTGACGTATTTATTTACTTTCTCTATCGCTGCCGGAATTTTTAACTGTTTAATGGCTGTTCGTATTTGTTGCGCAACATGAACCGCCCCTGATACTTTAGTATTGGGTAAAATAATAACAAATTCTTCCCCTCCATAACGGGCAACCATATCCCCTGGACGGTTTAAAGTATATTTGAGGGTATGAGCCAATTCTTGTAAACAGAGATCCCCTTGAAGATGGCCAAAAGTATCGTTATAAGCTTTAAAAAAATCTACATCGCATAAGATTAAAGAAAGGGGTTGTTTTTCTCTGGCCATGCGTCGCCATTCTTGGTTAAAATAATGTTCAAAATAATGACGGTTAGGTATCTGAGTTAAACGATCTTGAAAAGCAATTTCTTCTAATTTTTGATTAATTTGATTGAGATGTTGATAAAAGTGATCTTGTTGGATGGAAATAATTAATTGAGTGCATAAGAAAGACAAAAAACCCAGTTCCGAAGGAGTCCATTGACGGGGACTCGAACATTGATGGACCATAATCAGTCCCCACAAACTGTGAGCCGTTTTGCTACTATAACTAGAGTGGCTTGAGCGATGGATAGGCTTTGCTTGAGGGTCTCGTTGACGAATGGGAACGATAATTTTGGCTTTAACATCAAAAAGACTATCTAAGCCCATCATTGTTGGAGTTTGTGGGTCTGGTTGACTAACATCTGCGATCGCCTCTATGTTCCCTTGTTGCCAAGCTTTAAGATTCGCTAAGCTGACAAAATGGTTGATGTGACAATGAAGCAAGGTTTTCCAAGGTCGTTGTCTCCATTCTTCCACTACTGTCATCTCTCCCGATGGCATCATTTGCGCGATGACAACTCGATCCGCTTGCAAAAATTGAGCAATACCGTTGACAGTAGTTTGTAAAATTTCTTTAAGGCTGAAAGTTTGAGGAACTGGAGGTGTTGATAGCTGAGGTGTTTGAGGTGTCAATTTTGTGCTATAACTTTCAACCCTCTCGGACTGTTTTTCTTCTACACTGTAGGGTACTTCTTGTTCACAGTGTCGGCAAAACCAAGTCAGATGTCCACTCCTTACATGAGGCCAAAGGGGTGAGTTACACAAGGGACAGCGATGTTCTACAGTCATACTATTTCCTCCTGTCTTCCTATTAAACTTTTTTTTTGAATATTAAATTGTTAAATTAAAGTCTTCAGTGTTTATAGATATTCTTATTACTCCGATAATATCGTATTCATGAGCTTTCGGAACGTAATTGTATTAAAACTTTGCATGATGCTCTGCTATCGGTATATTTACTCTTCTCTCACATTTATGGTGATAAGCTAATAGTTTTTCTGGTGTCAACTGAAAACTTTTGAAACCATAAATCTTTGGAAAAATTAATTTTAATTTATCTTACCTAAAGATTGTTTTGTGGGTGCTAAACCATATAATTTTTAGGGAGTTGGGGAACTATGACTTTTTCACTACCCGGCAAGATGGGATTTCAACAAGCTTTATACTTATTTAATGATCTGCCTTTTAAAAATATGTTACCTTCCATAAAAGGGATTACAGGGAGATTTCCCTACTAGAAAGCAAAATTATTAAATTTCTTTAAATTACGTGTGTGTTAAGGAGGTGCAGATAAAAATTAGAAATAATTGTTAGAATGTGACTATTAGAAGGAGTTTGCTTCTAATAGTTCTGAAATAACATCATAAGCTGATGGTATTGCTCTTTAACTTTTTAGCCACTATTCCCTTAACACTTAAATTTTAAGACAAAATGTTACTTATATTACTTAATCACTCCTGTAATTCAGATATACTAAGAGTGGTATCTTTTAATAAAACCTTTTTGAATCATCTACTTATTAATGATGTATTTTCTCAAATGGAAACCATCGATTAACATCCTTAGATAAAGTGAGCGATTAATAATTTTAATCGATAGTATTAATCATTTTTATACCTTTCTTATGAAAGAAAAATCAATGAGTCGTATTCCTAGATTTGATTGGTCTGCTGACCAGAATTTTCAATCAGAGGTTGTTGTCAAAAACATCAAGGTAGTTGAAGAAACCCGTGAAGCTTTGCAACTTTTGCAAGCTCGAAAAGTAGTTATTTTGGTCTTGGATCAATTAAGCACAGATAAAGCACAACGGGTCGTTGATTGGATGGCAGGAGGAGCTTGCGCCATTGATGGACAAACCTTTTGGATAGCCGAAAAGACGTTTATGTTTGTTCCCAATCAAGTAGAGATACAATCCCAACGTCCTGCTCCAACTTCTCCTTCTCCACGTTTAAAAGACATCTTAACCTGAGTGTGATGGGGAAGCATGGCGTTGACAACTTTAAAGCCCAGACATTGCCTATAATTATAGCAATTAATAAATATTTAGGTAAAAATTTTTGAGTTTTGCTATGAATACTGGGTTACAACCTCAAACTATGGTCAATGACCGTTTTCTGATTCTACGTCAACTCGGTCAAGGGAAACTAGGAAGAACTTATTTAGCTGAAGATCGTCATCGCTTTAATGAGCGTTGTGTTCTCCAGGAATTTGCTCCCGATGTCCATGATGTTTTAGCCCTAAAAAAAACAGAAGAATTATTTCAGCGCAAAGCACAAATTCTTTATACTTTAGAGCATCCGCAAATACCTCGTTTTCGGGAACTATTTTCTTGCCAACAGGAAAATAAAATTAAACTCTTTTTGGTACAAGACTATGTGGAAGGATTAACCTATCGTCAACATTTAGAACAACGATTAAAAACAGGAAAACTGTTCACAGAAACAGCAATTAAACAATTTTTATTAGAAGTTTTACCCGTTCTTCATTATCTCCACGAAACAGGAATTATTCATAGGGATATTACCCCTGATAATATTATATGTCGTAAAGCGGATAATTTACCCATTTTGATCGATTTTGGCAGTGTTAAACAGTTATCAACTATTGCCAATACCTATTTTAAACACCCAGAATTATTAACCACTAAAATTATACAAGTGGGTCAACCTGGATATGCACCCCAGGAACAAATCGAACAAGGGATCGTCACAGCCAATAGTGATTTATATGGGTTAGCAGCCACTGCTTACGCTTTATTAACTGGAAAAGAACCATTACAGTTACAAGAAAGTGACAATTTAAGCGGTATGTTTTCCTCAGACTTGCCCATTAGTTCCGATTTTAGCCAGATTTTAGCAAAAATGTTGGCCAGAAATCCAGGTGATCGCTATTCTTCGGCGCAAGAAATCATCCCACTCCTCACCCAGTCTTCTTCTCAACCTCTTACCCCTCCCACCCAAGTGGTGAAGTCTGCTATAATGCCTCAAACTTCTCCAACAAAAGTGATCGTTTCTTCTAGGCAAAAAACCGAACAAAATATGACAGTAACCAACCGCAAAAATAGTCCTATTACTGGCTGTTTAGGTAAGTTATTTTTACTTTTGATGCTAATTTTAGGCTCAGGGACAATGGGATGGTGGGCAGGGAAATTATGGATTTCTCAAATCCTTAATGCTCAAGAAGATAGCCAACCTACAGAGGTTTTTTC
Organism: Crocosphaera sp.; assembly: GCA_051439625.1. GTDB lineage: Bacteria > Cyanobacteriota > Cyanobacteriia > Cyanobacteriales > Microcystaceae > Crocosphaera. The sequence continues at coordinate 33,393 of JBFRWO010000049.1, forward strand.
GCAGGAATCTTCAACCCCTAACATTAGTGATAAAGAGTTAGAACGGAAAACAGAAATACGCACTCGTCGTCGTCAATTAGGATTAGATCATAGTTGGTTTGTTGGGGTGGTTGATGAACTTTTTTGGGATAAATATCCTGAGCAAAGAGACAAGATTTTGAGCAATGGTAAAGACGATATTAATTGGCGTGATAGATGGGATAAAACCGCTATTCAAGTATTAGATAGTGTTGAGTCTTTGAGTTCAGAATCATTAGAAAGTATTGGCAGTTATACTCGCAGTCAAAGAACGATTTGGAAGCAACAAGCTAATCGTTTATTTTTAAGTAGTCGTGCTTTATATGATTTAGTTGATGGGCGTTTTTTTGCTACTTTTCCTGAACAAGAAAATGAGGATTTTATTGAGGAACCTATTGGTCAAATTTGGAATGCTATGATTGCAGATACCATAGTTTCTTTACAAGAAGGTGATAGTTACGAAAGATTGGGAATTGAATTAGAGCAAAATGGGGCTATTCAACGGCTTAAAAAATTAGAGTCAGGTGAAGGAAATGTTTATGTTGCTAACTTAAAAGCGAACCAAAGAATTGAGGTAAGATTAGAAGGCGATCGCAATTTACTTCTTTCTGTTTATTCTCCTACGGGAAGAAATAATATATTAGAAGATTCTACAAATCATCAATGGTCTGGAGAACTAATTGAAAGCGGTTATTATGAATTGACTGTTGTTTCAAAAAGCAAGAAAATTGTTAATTATGAACTCAATATTACTGTTATAGATTAAGGGATTAAATCTATGGATAATGGTCAAGCATTCCAACAATTTAAAACAGCAATTTATGAGAATAAAACTGATGATTTTGAACTTATAAAATTAGGATTATTTCTTTTAGAATCAGGAGATTTTCAACAGCGTTGGGATGTGTCTAAATTATTTCCTAAACTTGGAGAAAAAATAATAGAACCTTTATTAATTGTCTTAGAAGATGAGAATATTGAGGTTGAATATCGTTGGTTTGTTGCTCGTATTTTGTCGGAATTTAATGATCTGAAAGTCATTATTTCTTTTACTCAATTATTACAAACAACAGAGGAAGAAGAAATATTAAATATCCTAGCAGAAGGATTGACAAAAATGGGTGTTTCTGCTATAAAAAGTCTAGAAATATTACTACAAAGGGATCAATCTTCTAGGTTATTAGCTGTTAAAGCATTAGCACAAATTCGTCATTCAGATACTATTAAACCCTTGCTAACAGTTGTTAGTGATCCTAACCCAGAAATTCGTGCGATCGCTTTAGAATGTTTAGGAAGTTTTCATCAAAAACAACTGATTTCTATCTTTATTAATGGGTTAAATGATCCTGTTTCTGCTGTTCGTAAAGAAGCTATTATAGTTTTAGGAATGCAATCAGAATTAACAACAGAATTTGATATTGTTCCCCATTTAAAGCCTCTACTTTATGACATAAATTTAGAAATTTGTCAAGAAACAGCCCTAGCTTTAGGAAAAATTAAAACAGATGAAGCGATAGAAGAATTATCTATAGTTCTCCAGAAAAAAACAACTCCTATAGAACTAAAAAAAGCAGTAATTAAAGCTTTAAGTTGGACAGAATCATCTCAAGCATTAATTTATTTAAAACAAGCATTATTTACTGAAGATATAGAAATTTGTCAAATAATAATTGATTTATTAGGAACTACAAAAAGTGAAATAATTAGACATCAAAGCAGTGAATTTTTAGAAGAATTTTTATTATCAAATAACCCTATTAGTCAAGAAACAAGGATCAAGCAAAAAATTGCTTTTGCTTTCGGAGAATTAGGCAATGAAACGGCTATAAAATGTCTCAAAAAACTTGCTACTGATTCCACTAAATCCGTTAAATTACACGCAATTTCAGGATTAAAAAAGAATGAAAATTAACAATTTATAATTTTGTCGGAAACCAATCTTCATCTAATAATTGTTCTAGACTATA
>JBFRWO010000050.1:0-4237 GCA_051439625.1 Crocosphaera sp.
ACAGTTTTAGACTATTCGCTTTTTCTTAAATTAATTGTAGTATAGTTTAACTCTGTAACTATCGTCCTTTCAAATTTTATCATAAGTATTTATGCTTAATTTCTTGGCTTTGAGATTTAGTTCTCTAATTTGGATAGAGAACTAAATCTCCTATTTTTCCCAAAATGAGAATTGCTGGCAACTGAGCTTAACTGTTGCAGCACAAAAAACCATCATCATCAATGGAGAAAATGACGCATTTTTGTCAACACCATCACTAACCCTAACTCATTGGCCGCAGCAATAGAATCTTTATCCCGTAAAGATCCCCCAGGTTGCACGATCGCCTGTATCCCAGCAGCAGCAGCAGTGCGTACAGAGTCATCAAAGGGGAAGAAACCATCACTAGCAAGATAGCCCCCATTAGTCCCTTCTCCTGCTTCTTCTAGAGCAATTTTCACCGCCCCTACGCGATTCATTTGACCGGCACCAATGCCCAAGGTGGTACGATTTTTGGTCACCACGATCGCATTTGATTTAACGTGCTTGGCTACTTTCCAGGCAAATAATAACTCGGCCAGTTGTTCGGGGGTAGGTTGTTTTTCCGTTACCACTTCCCAGTTATCCGGCACATCTACCGCATCGTCGGAGTCTTGCACCAATAACCCACCGGCGATCGCTTTTACAGTTTGCTTCGGTCCTTGGGTTACATCAGGCAATAACAACACTCTAACTTTAGCTTTTTTACTAATAATCTCCTTAGCTTCTTCGGTGCAACCAGGAGTTACCACACATTCTAAGAAGGTTTTAGTTAATTTCTCTGCTGTTTCCCCATCTAATGGTTGGTTTAAGGCAACAATTCCCCCAAAGGCGGAAATCGAGTCGGCGTTAAAGGCTTGTTCGTAGGCATCGGCTAAACTGGCAGCTACGGCTACCCCACAGGGGTTAGTGTGTTTAAGAACGGCTGCTGCTGGTTCTTTGGGGTCAAATTCAGCAATAATCCGTCTTGCTGCTTCTAAATCCACTAAATTATTGTAACTGAGTTCTTTTCCTTGCAGTTGTGTGGCAGCAGCCCATCCTGTTGCTTTGGTTCCCCGTTCATACCAAGTTGCGCTTTGATGGGGGTTTTCTCCATAACGCAGGGTTTGCAAGGCTGTTCCGGCAGCGGTATAACGACTGGGTAAGGTGGTGGTTTCTGCTGTGGAAAGACTGACAAAATAATCGGCGATCGCTCCATCGTAGGCGTTGGTTAAGGCAAAGGTTTCTCCTGCCATTTTTTGTCGAAAATTCAAGGATGCTTCCCCTTTATTATCCTTTAATTCTTGTAAGTAACTCTCGTAGTATTTAGGGTTAGATAAAACGGTGACATGGGCGAAATTTTTAGCAGAAGCACGGAGTAAAGTCGGTCCACCAATATCAATTTTTTCTATAGCTTCAGCTACTGTAACACCAGGTTTAGCGATGGTTTCTTCAAAGGGATAAAGATTAACCACCACTAAATCAATGGGACGAATATCATTACTGTTCATATCCTCCACATCTTCTGGCACATTTCTACGGGACAAAATACCGCCATGAATACGAGGATGCAGGGTTTTAACTCTTCCCCCTAAAATTTCTGGGGAACCTGTATAGTCACTAACTTTTGTAACTGTGAGTCCGGCATCTTGTAGGGTTTTGGCCGTCCCTCCACTACTGATTAATTCAAAACCAAATTCATTGACTAATTGACGGGCTAATTCAACAATTCCTGTTTTATCTGATACACTCAGTAAGGCTAACCTTGCCATTGGGAAATTATCTCTCAAATAAACTGATATTTCCTTCTATTGTCCTATAAGTTTCTTGATTATAAGCTAAAACAAATCTTAAAAGGAGGCAGGAGTTACAAGGCAGGAGGCAGGAGGAGTAATACTTAGATATCGTGTTAATTAACAATTTTTAAGACATTTAAAAGCTAAATTATCTTATTCTTGAACTTTTTCATCCTCTCCTGCCCCCTGGCTCCCCGAAGGGCTATTAATTCGCCACAGAAAAATTACGGATAAAGATATTTGAAGGGGGCAAAGATAATATTGTAATTGTCCTTACCCCCCTATTATGTTAGTATTTTCTCAGTAAAAGGTGCCTTAATCGTTGTTCCAATCCTGCGCTGGAATCAAATCGGCAATGCAATCTCTGAGTAAGAAATCATTTCTTTCTAACTCAGTTTCTATACAACACCACTCCCCTGAAGGAAGATATTGACACAAGGTATAGATTCTTTGTTGTCTATCTACTTTCCCTTGTTCTACTAGATGTAGTGCCTCATCTTTGATATCTTCTATGGTATACCTTGTCATTAACATAGCCCAGTCCCTCCTTAAGCGTTAACTCTAAAATAATGTTTATGTTTCGGTAAAATAGACTTCTAATAAAAAAATAAATTGACAAAAGATAAAGATCACAGGTTTAGATAAATGGTTAATCAGACCACCTGAGTATTAGTCCCTATTCATATTGTAGCAATTGTAACATTCTAGTGAAGGGAAAATTATTAAGACTTAATTAAAGTTAGATTAAATGTTAGAAATGTTTTCTAACATTATGCTTTTGGAGAGGTTTGAAACCGAATTAATTAATTATCAATTATCCACTAATAAATATACCTTGACCTAACTTTTTAGATTAGATACACTAAACAGTTCACAATAAGTAGAATCTAGAAATTTTAGTAACCCAAACCATAAGGAAAACACCTCAATTTTCATCTAAAAAATATTTTGTAAAAATGTACTACCTAGACCTAAACATTGATACAATTGACCGAAACCCATATCTAATATGGTTGATATCTCCTTTTTTTTACTCTGCCCCTTGTTTGTGATCTTTTTTTAGATTATATTAAGGAATGAGTACCAAAATTACAAAAAGTACATAAGAGGACTTTTTATGCCATATACCACAGAAGAAGGCGGACGTTTAAACAATTTTGCAGCAGAGCCCAAAGTTTATGAAGCTGAACCCCCCAGTGCATCTCAAAAACGTAATTACATTATATCTGGTGTTGCGGCTGTCTTATTAATTGTTGGTGTGTTGACTATTGCTGTTTATGCTTCCTCCAACGTTGGTGTTAGCTAAACTAATTATTTAGAGGTCAACAACCGTTGACCCCTAGTGACTTAAATTACCAAATTACCTTATTTTAGAAGAATTTTGGTTGATGACGAATAAGATTAAGAAACTCTTCACGGGTTTTTTGTTCTTCGTCAAATTCACCGAGCATGGCACTGGTAACCGTCCAAGATCCAGGTTTTTGAACCCCACGCATCACCATGCACATATGAGTCGCTTCTATGACCACAGCAACGCCACGAGGTTGTAGAATTTTTTGAATAGCTTCAGCAATCTGACGAGTGAGACGTTCTTGTACCTGTAAACGACGGGAGTACATTTCAACGATACGAGCTAACTTACTTAACCCAACTACCTTCTGATTAGGAATGTAAGCCACATGAGCTTGTCCCATGAAAGGTAACATATGATGTTCGCAGAGACTAAAGAAATCGATATCTCGCACTAACACCATTTCGTTATGTCCCTCATCAAAAATGGCTCCATTGACCAACTCTTCTAGAGACTGATTATAGCCTTGAGTCAGGAATTTCATGGACTCTGCTACCCGTTTTGGGGTCTTTAGTAACCCTTCACGCTCAGGATCTTCTCCCAATTCTTCTAACATGGTGTAAACCGCTTCTTTCATTTTCTCAATGCTTTCGTCAGAAGTGGGTTGAATTTTTGCTTCTTGTCCATTATGGGTGTTGCGATCCGGTCTACTGGTTGCCCTTTCGACTAAATCGGGTTTCAGTACGCTAGAACCATTGGACTGACGAAGGTTGGAGCCGTTGGAGGAAGCTATTGTCATAGTAATAAAAAATGTTGATCTTGGGATTAAAGGGTTCCAGCACTCGGTAAAATGGTCAAATCTTCAATGACGGCTTCGGCTGGCAGTAAGGCCGCTTGAAGGATGGTTTGCGCCACGAGATCGGGGGTTAACATGGCACTGCGCTCGAAGTCAGCTTGTACAGTGTCTGTGTCCCAAATAGGGGTATTAACGGCACCAGGAGAAACTGTCATCACACGAATGCCATGACTTCGCTCTTCGGTTGCTAATACTTTGGAAAAAGACAGTAAAGCTGCTTTGCTCACAGAATAAGCTCCCCACTCAGGAAAAGCCTGAGTTGCAGCAATGGAAGCAACATTAATGATGGTTCCTTGT
>JBFRWO010000051.1:0-5022 GCA_051439625.1 Crocosphaera sp.
GCTGATGGATATTATCAGGATTTAGATTTAAAATATATTCCCCAAGGATTACAAAATTATTATCGAGATCATTGGGGACGGATGAAAATGGATCGCATTAAAATTAATATTGTTTATCTTTTAACCGTTGTCTCTAGACCAATTTCTCGACAATTATTATCTGAGTTTTCCACGGTAGGAGAATTACAAGTTACCGAGTTTAGAGTACAAGAAGTTCTCAAAGAATGGTCACAATTTATTGATAAGATTCCTGTTGATGGGGAAACCCGTTATAAAGTGTATCATCAGAGTTTTGCTGACTTCCTAAAAAGTGATGAGATGGTGAAAGCAGCAGGGGTAGAAATTAGTAATATTCATGGGTTAATTGCTGATAAGTTATGGCTAGAATTATATGGTGATAATGACCAGGATGATAATTAATCATAGAGAAGATAGTCAAATGAATAAAAAATGAGTAAATAAAAACTAGACCCATGAGTAAGTTTATTGATAAGTTAAAAGCACAGACTCCTGAAAAACAGGAATATATTTTAAAAGATTTAGCTAAAGACTTAGCAAAGGGTCAACAGTTTAAGCGTTTATGTCGTTTATTGACTGATTTTAATTATATTCAAATAAAATTAGACAAGTTGGGAGTAGGAGAATTAATTGATGATTATGATTTAGTTCAAAATCATGAAAGCTGGGAAGAACTGAGATTAATTCAAAAAGCTTTGTATATGTCGGGGGATATTCTCGCTAAAGATACAAGTCAATTAGCAGAAAAAGTAACAAGATTATTAGTTTCCTATCAACATCTATCTCAGATTAAAAGATTATTAGAAACAGCTACTCAATATCAAGATAAACCTTGGTTATGTTTACTAAGTCCTACTATTTCCTCACCTCTTGCACAACCTTTAATTCGTACTCTCACAGGTCATATTGACTCAGTAAGTGCAGTAGAAGTAACTCCTGATGGAAAAAAAATCATTTCAGGGAGTTGGGACAACACCCTGAAAATATGGGATTTAGCTACAGGCAACTTAGAAAAGACTCTAAAAGGTCATAGTAACTCGGTATATGCAGTAGCACTAACTCCTGATGGCAAAAAAGTCATTTCTGGGAGTGGGGACAAAACTCTCAAAATTTGGGATTTAGTTACATGGAACTTAGAAAACACTCTCACAGGTCATAGTAACTCGGTAAATGCAGTAGCAGTGACTCCTGATGGCAAAAAAGTCATTTCTGGGAGTGGGGACAACACCTTGAAAATATGGGATTTAGCTACAGGGAACTTAGAAAACACTCTCAAGGGTCATACTAATTGGATAAGAGCCGTAGTTGTTACTCTTGACGGGCAAAAAATTATTTCTGGGAGTTGGGACAACACTCTCAAAATTTGGAATTCGGTCACAGGTAACTTAGAAAAGACTCTTGAGGGTCATAGTGACCCAGTATATGCAGTAACTATTACTCCTGACGGGCAAAAAATTATTTCTGGGGGTTGGGACAACACTCTCAAAATTTGGAATTTGGTCACAGGTAACTTAGAAAAATCTATCAAGGGTCATATTAATTGGGTCAGTGTAGTATTACTGACTCCTGACGGAACAAAAATTATTTCTGGGAGTTGGGACAACACTCTCAAAATTTGGGATTTACCCACAATAAACTTAGAAAAGACTTTTACCGTTATAGGTCATACTGACTTGGTAAGTGGAGTAGCTGTCACTCCTAATAACAAAAAAGTGATTTCTAGCAGTGGCGACAAAACCCTAAAAATTTGGAATTTAGCTACAGGTAACTTAGAAAAAACTCTCAAGGGTCATACTGATTGGATAAAAGCAGTAGCTGTCACTCCTGACGGACAAAAAATCATTTCTGGGAGTTGGGACAAGACCCTGAAAATTTGGGATTTAGCCACAGGGAATTTAGAAAACATTCTTAAGGGTCATACTGATTGGATAATAGGAGTAGTTGTAACTCCTGACGGCAAAAAAGTCATTTCTGGGAGTTCGGATAAAACTCTGAAAATTTGGGATTTAGCCACAGGTAACTTAGAAAACATTCTTAAGGGTCACACTGATTGGATAATAGGAGTAGTTGCAACTCCTGACGGCAAAAAAGTCATTTCTGGAAGCAGAGACAAGACCCTGAAAATCTGGGATCTAGCCACAGGGAACTTAGAAAAAACTTTAGAGGGTCATAGTGACTCGGTGAATGCAGTAACAGTAACTCCTGAGGGCAAAAAACTTGTGTCTGGGAGTTCGGATAAAACTCTGACAATTTGGGATTTAGATATAGGGAAATCAGAAAAGACTCTCACCGGTCATAATGACTCGGTATATACAGTCGCTGTGACCACTGACGGTAAAAAAGTTATTTCTGGGAGTAAAGACAAAACTATAAAAGTTTGGGATTTAGAAACAAGAAAATGTATTGCTACCTTTACTGCTGAAGCTAGTGTAACTTGCGTTACCATTGCACCCGATGGAGTGTTTATTGTTGCGGGGGATAGTTCAGGAAAAGTGCATTTTTTGCGGTTAATGGGGGCTTTATGAAGTCAGAAGTCAGAAGTCAGAAGTCAGAAGTTAATGAAAATGTTAGCCTAGAAAGAGTCTAGAATTAATTTTGCGATTTTCAAGAAAAGATGAACAAGGTTGTTGTAGGTTTATCTGGTGGTGTAGATAGTTCCGTTGCTGCTGCGAGTTTACAGCATCAGGGTTATGATGTGATCGGGTTGACCCTGTGGTTAATGAAAGGAAAAGGACAATGCTGTTCCGAGGGAATGGTAGATGCGGCCCTTATTTGTGAACAGTTGGGTATTGTCCATCATGTTGTTGATACCAGAGATTTATTTACGGAGAATATTATTAATTATTTAGTGTCCGGTTATGAGTCCGGTGTCACTCCCTTACCTTGTTCTCAGTGTAACCGTGCCGTGAAATTTGGCCCCATGTTAGCTTATGCTCAAGAAGAGTTAGAATGCGATCGCATCGCCACTGGTCATTATGCTCGTATTCGCTATGATGAGCAAACGGGAAGATATCAACTTTTACGAGCGGTCGATCGCAACAAGGATCAATCTTACTTTTTATACGATCTCTCTCAAGACATTTTAAAAGGGACTATTTTTCCTTTGGGAGAACAAACGAAAGACGAAACCCGACGTATTGCCGCAGAATTTGCCTTAAAAACCGCCAGTAAACCAGAAAGTCAAGATTTATGTCTGATTGAAGCTCATGGTTCCATGGCCACCTTTCTCGATCAATATATTAAACCCAAAGAAGGAGAAATTGTCGATCTCCAGGGCAAAGTTTTGGGAACTCATCAAGGGGTTCATCACTATACCATTGGACAACGTAGAGGGTTAGGTATTGCTGCCCCAGAACCCTTATACGTGGTTAAATTAGATGCAGTGATGAATCGGGTTATTGTTGGCAACCGCGCCGATGGAGGGCGTTCTGATTGTACTGTGGGACGTTTAAACTGGGTTTCTCTGGCTGAACCGGCTTCACCTATTACAGCAGAGGTACAGGTGCGTTATCGTTCAAAAGCCGTTCCTGTGACTATTATTCCCCTGGAAGATAATCGGGTAAAATTACAATTTAATGAGCCTCAATTTGGTATTACTCCAGGACAAGCTGCTGTTTTCTATGATGGGGAAATTGTTCTCGGTGGGGGCATTATCGAACGGTAAATTTAGTTAATTTTCTTGTTCAAATTGTTCAATAATAGACTCAATTACTTTATTCTCAATATCCGCTTGATCTGATTTAGCTTCAGCAATTAACAATGAACAATTAATAATTATTCGGTAATTGGTTAATAAGGGGTTCTATATCTTGACGAATTGATCGAAAGCGTTTAGAAAGTTTAGCGAGGTCTTTTTTAAAGCGAGATGTTAAGGAGATTGAAATAGGTTGAGATTTATTCGACATCAATTCCTTCCCACATTTGACTGATAGGAATAGTTTGATCGCTAAAAGCTTGTTTGAGTCCTTCCTCAATTCCTTCTAAGATTACCTCATCAGGAGTATCATCATTGTCCTGTAAATTTTCAGGTTGAGAACTCATCACTATTACCACCTGATAAGTTCCTTCTGCAATATCATCGGGTAAAGCAATATTGAGAATATGATCTTTATTGATTTTAACTTCGGTTTGAATTGTGTGCATTGTTTTGCTACTATTATTAGCCTTTAATATTGTATAGAGGAATTGCGACTAACATATTAACACGAAGTAGGATTTTTATGTTGTTATGTCATGCCGTTGTTGTCTACATATTGGACTTAGAAATAATAAGTCTTTCAAGTGTAGCAATAAGACTTGCAGATGTGTTGGGGATGCTGATTTGAACGGCGCGTTAATGATAGCTTTATAGCAATTTTCATTTGCATAGATTAAACATTAAAATTGCTTGACTTCCCCCACTCCCCACATCCCCCACACTCCACCGGTTATGATTTGCTAATGTTAGATCCGAAAAAAAACTAAGAAGCAGTGACCATAAAGCTAATTCTGCCTAAAATGATTGTTATAGTAACAGGGAAAATCATGTCAAAAAATAACAATAGTGGTTTATTTGTAGTCGGGGTAGTTTTGGGCAGTATGGTGGGAACTGTTACCGGACTACTATTAGCCCCCCGTTCTGGAAAGGAAACCCGACGCATTATCAAAAAATCTGCCGATGCACTGCCAGAAATGGCCGAAGACTTATCTACCAGTGTACAACTACAAGCCGATCGCCTCTCAGAGTCCGCACAAAAAAACTGGGACGGAACCCTAACCCGACTTAAAGAAGCGATCGCAGCCGGCATCGAGGCCAGCCAACTGGAAAACCCCCCTGTGGACTCTCCTCGCGATATTACGCCTCAAACCAACTCATCCAACAATAATTAGGGAAAAATATGACCAGCGATCCCATATTTTGGCTTAGTTGCTCTCTTATTTTAATGGCAGTCAGTTTAATGGCAGTTTTAATCGCAGCTATCCCTGTCTTACAAGAAATAGCCAGGGCAGCCCGTAGTGCCGATA
>JBFRWO010000052.1:0-6939 GCA_051439625.1 Crocosphaera sp.
TTCCCTTGATAAAGCCTTAGCTAGTTGAACATGAAGTTTATGACTAGCTTTATAGGCTAAAAAATGAGCTTGAGGAACAGTTCCTAATAAACTCAAATCGCCGATTAAATCTAAGAGTTTATGGCGCACTGGTTCATTTTCAAAGCGCAAAGGAGGATTAAGCCAACCGGAGCGATCGCAGACTAAAGCGTTATCTAAACTACCCCCTTTAATTAACCCTGATTGTTTCAACTGTTCGATTTGATCAGCAAAGCCAAAAGTTCTGGCCGGGGCGATAAACTCTTGGAATGATTCTTGTTTGGGGTTCCAACTAACCCATTGATTGCCGATCGCTTCGTAAGGATAATCAACACCGTAGCTAAAGCGGATTTCTGGGGCAGGAATAGCAGCCACAAAAGCATCTCCATCCCTAACCCATACAGGTTCTGTGATCGGGCTTCCTATGACCATTTCCGAGGGACTCAGACCAGATTCCATCATAGCCTCTAGCCAATTTTTAGCCGAACCGTCTAATAAGGGAACTTCGGGCCCGTCGATTTCAATACGAGCATTTTCGATGCCACACCCATTTAAAGCGGCCAATAAATGTTCCACAGTGCGAACCGTTGCCCCCTCAGCCATTAATTCTGTGGATAATAGGGTTTGATTCACCGCCGAAACAGTAGCGCGAATAATGGGTTTTTCAGGTAAATCAACCCGGACAAAATAACGGCCTTGATTGCCATAATTAGGCAAAACTTTGACTTGAGTTTTTGCCCCAGAATGTAAACCAATACCCGATACTACAAAACCTTTTTCTATAGTAGACGCCATTTTAAACTCCATTGATAACTGATAACTGTTCTAAAATCTCTCTCCAATACCAAAATGAATACGAGAGTCTCCTTCATTATTAATCCCATAATCAACCCGAATCGGTCCGACTGGAGATTGAATCCTTACCCCCAGGCCATAACCATAACCATCACTGGGTAATTGTCGAACTACCCCAGGAATACCACGTACAGAACGTTGAGACTTAATCGTTGTCCCATAATCGACGAAAAGAGCAGCCCCAACCGCCGGAATAATAGGAAATCGGTATTCTGCCGTCGCCTGAAAATAACTGCGTCCGTTACCCACTTCCCCCTCTGCGTAACCCCGTACTGAGTTGCTACCACCGATGACAAAAGCTTCATAGGGGGGTAAATCTTCCAATACGGTTCCAGCTTGTATATTAAACGCCAAAGCCTGGGGTTTGGGTTGATCGTCTTCAATAAATCCTAGATCGATCAAATTTAAGGGTAGAAAGTAACTATAATTTCCGCGCAAACGGGTAAACATAACACTTCCCGAACCCACAGGAAGGGTTTGTTCTAGACCTAAGCGAAGAACATAACCACTGGTGGGACGTAAGGGGTTATTCCGAAAATCTTGAGCCGCCGCAAAGCTAAGGGTTAATAAGTCATCCCGTCCCGAATCACTAAAGGCCAGGGGTTGCTCCGGAAAACCATTAAGAGGGGCAGATAGAGGGGCAATATCCCCGTCGGCGTTTTCGATTTGTACCCGTTGATAGTTAACCCCGGCGGTGAGTCGCCAGTCTGGTTTAGTGAAGGGATCATCGGCTATGGGACGGGCAAAGGAAACACCGCCCCCTGTACGAATCACCCGAGGACTGTCAAACCCGTTAAGGGTTCTAATGGAGGAGTCATCCCCATCAAAGACCAGGGAAATAGTCCGACGACGGAACCCGTTAACTGTATAGGCGGTACGGAAAGGATCACCACCAATCCAAGGATCTGTAAAACTGACATCCAGCAACAGTTCCCTTTCCCCAACTTGTACTTCACCCCCGATGGTTTGACCGTTACCCCCTAAGTTTTGTTCTTGGTAACTAATGGTTCCAAACAGTCCACTACTGGAACTTATCCCTGTCCCTGCGGCCAACGATCCGGTGTTACCTTCGACAACATCGACGTTGACGATCACTTCTCTGGGGTCTTCCCCTGGACTGAAGGAAACCCGTACATCTTCAAACAGTCCTAAACCAAAAATCCTTTGTAGATCAAACTGTGCCGTTCTTCTGTTAAAGACAGTGCCAGGTTTTAGCTGCATTTCACGGGTAACGATGAAGTCACGGGTTCGTCCTTCTAGGGGTTCGTCTTCCGCATCAAAAAAGCGTACCTGAATGTCTTCGATCACCCCTTCAGCAATTACCAGGGTGACAATGCCATCTTCGCTGACTTGGGGAGAACCAATGACTTGCGCTAGATCAAATCCTTGTTGGGCGTACCATTCGTTAATGGCGGCGATTCCTTGTTGAAGATCCCGTAAGTTTAGGGTTTTACCGTATTGATCTGCAAAAATTTCTTGAACTTTTTCGGGGGGTAAAGCCCGTTTATCTTCCACATCTGGTACGGTACTGACCACCACTTGCTCTAAAGTGGGGTTAACTTCGACGGCGTAAGTGATTCTTACCCCTAAAGGTGTGTCAGCAGGGGTAACTTCTACGTTAGCGAAGAAACCTGTGGCATAAATGGCGTTTACGTCTTCTTGGAGTTGGGAACGGGTGGCCGTACGCCCTGGACGGGTTTGAATTGTGTTATAAACTAGGTTTTCTAATTCTTGATCAGCCCCTTCAACCACCACTTCCACTACTAAGACTCGGGGTTCTTGTTCGGTGGTTTCTATTTCTTCGGTTTCTCCTTCGGGGGCTGGAATCACTTCCGGGGTGGGAACCACTGGAACATCAGGAGCTTGGGGATCTTCACTGTTACTAGGAGGGGTTGCTTGTTGGGCTATTTCTTGTTTTTGACTTAACTCGGCAGCGATCGCTTCTTGCTCTATTTCTTGTTGCTCATTGAATTCAACGACGATCGCTTGATCTAGGTTGGCTTGGGATACACTATCTACGGTCGATTCTGGGGCTAAACCTTCATCTTCTGGGATGGCTTTAGCCGACTGAGAAGGGGGCTGAGAGGTTGCTTCGACTGCTTTGATATGAGTAACATTAGGATAAGAATTAGCTGCCTCTGGGGACTCTTCTAAGGGAAAATCTGAGGGGATGGAATCGTTATTTTCAGCAGCAACAACTGGGGTTGTTTCGTCAGTTGCTTCTTTGATTGTGGAAACTTTGGGATAAGGTTCAATGGTATCCTCAGACTCCTCTAACCAGGGATCTTCAAGCATTATCGGGTTATAATCTCTGGCTATTGGTTCCTTAATCTCATTTTGGGACTTCTCAGGGGAAGATGTGGCATCTTTAATATCAGAAACCCTGGTATAAGGCTCAACTTTTGTCGAATATTCATCGGCCTGTGAGTCCCAAGTTAGATTGTCCAGAAACTCAAAATCAGTTGCTTCTGGGTCTTTGATACTGGCCACTGACGGGACATTTTGCCCTCTTAATGGCCTGCCTGTTATCCATACGGTTGTCGTTGTCAGGATAATCCCCAGTAAGGGAGAAAAATGTAATCTTTTGCTCTGGTTTGACACTTCCTACACACCCAATCAAGCTATAGCGTTTTTACTGTTATCCGTTGCCTGTGGTTAACTTAAATAGCTAACAGCTTGTCTAACAGCCGAGCCATATTACCCGTCTCCTTGACCCTGACTGTAACAAATTGTTCCAATTTTTGTTTCTTTAGAAACTCCTCACACTTTTGATCACCCTCCATTATCACCTAATTCTAATTTATCTAAAACTCTCTTCTGGACTTGTTGATAAGCAGTTTCTATCTCTCCTAAGTCTCGACGAAAGCGATCTTTATCCATAACCCGTTTTTGGGGATCTGTTTCTGTTTGATCCCAGAGTCGACAGGTATCGGGGCTAATTTCATCTGCTAAGAGAATTTTGCCCTGGTTATCAATACCAAATTCGAGCTTAAAATCTACTAGGGTAATTTGACAACTGCTGAAAAATTCTTGTAAATGTTGATTGATTTCTAAGGCTAAGTTTTGTAGTTGTTTTAGTTGTTCTTCTGTGGCGAGTTCTAAAATTAAAAGGCGATCTCTAGTTAGTAAGGGATCTCCTAGTTCATCGTTTTTAAAGTATAATTCCACTAAAGAAAAGGGTAATTTATATCCTTCTTTTAACCCTGTTTGTCGACACAAACTACCTGCTGCGATGTTTCTAATTACTACTTCTATGGGGATAATTTTAACCCGTTTGACTAATATTTTATCGTCGGCAGATTGTTCTATTAAATGGGTCGGTATTCCTTGAGATTCTAACCATTGAAATAGGGCAACTGTGATCTGACAGTTCATTTTCCCTTTTTCTACAATAGTTCCCCGTTTTTGAGCATTAAAGGCGGTAGCATCGTCTTTAAAATGGGTTAGCAAAACATCGGGATCGTCGGTTGCATAAAGAATTTTGGCTTTGCCTTCGTATAGTTTTTCTGTCATTATTTTTTGGGTTTAAATAGAACAATAATTGTTGAATTGTACTTTAGATATCTACCAATAATGGAGCTTTACGCAAGAAAAACTTTAAGATGGTTTCTTCTTTTGTAATGATATCTATTTTGGTTTCCATCCCTGATTTTAACACACATTCTTTACCAACAGTACTGCTTTCTAGTTTTAGGAGTTTTGAGGCAATACTGTTTACTATGTTAACAATAAAGTAGGTAACTTTTGTTCTCATTTTTATTGAATTTAATGATAAATTTTATGCTTAACTTGATGAGTCCCAGAAACGCTATATTAATCACTCTCGAAACTCTAGCACTAGGGTTTTTGTTTGGAGTTCCTTCTGTTTTGGCCAACTGTAGCGATCGCATAGCGAGTTTAGAGTTAGTACAACCAATTATGGAACGTTTATGGCCAAAGCTAAAAGCGGAAAACCCTATCTATGGTGAGATCACAGATGATTCGATTACCTTAACAGAGGAGTTTGATCGCTTAACTGGGTTGGAAAAAAAGCAAGGTCTAGAACCCCTTAAACTAGGTTATAACAATAACTGGGTTGAATTTCTCTCTGCTGAGGAACAAGCAGAAATGTTAAAAGATTCTCGATCCGGAGCAATGTCCCCTTATCGAGTTTACAGTAGTGATGGTCGTCTGATCTCAGTGGCCTACGATGGTTGTACTCGTTTGACCTTACTGACAGAAAAAGAGCGTTTTAGCTACTATTATCAAACTTTAGTGTATCGCAATAGTTTACGAGAGGGGCAAATTTCTATCACTCCCGAAATGTTGCGGAATGGAGATCAACCCTCATGGCGAAATGTGAATGTTTCTATTGCGCAACAGAAAGAAGAAAAGATCAGACTCAAATTTTGGCAAACTATTGGTTACGATCGCATTAATGAGGGTTGGTGGATCGCTTGGGTTCCCGAAGAAGGTCATTTTGAGATCAATGTTCCTGTTAATTATGATGAAAATCTACTGCAAAAATATCTTCGCATAGCGTCATCTGAGTATAAGTATGTTGTCATCAATAATCAAGGGACGCAACTATAGCAGTTTTCAATTGAGTGTCTTAATATTTCGCTTTAGGGAGTGTGGGAAATGTCGACAGTGTTGACATTTTAATGGCACTAATTTCTACTTAATTCTACTATTATCTACTTTTTAGAAGATAAATAGAACTATATGTTACTTAAATATTGACCAAAATTCTACTAATTATCAGCCTGACATGGAAAGATATTTAGGGATAAACTGAGGTTAATCTGAAAAGCATAAAGTTTGTTGGTTGTTAACAAACAAGACAACAAAATCACCCACCAAAAACTAGGAGAATTAAGGAAATGAATAATCTAACTAAAGGTCTTATTTTCACACTTACCCCTATTTTAGTTTTCCCTTTAATAGCTAATGAAGTGAAAGCTGAAGAGGTTTGTATACAAAGTATTGCCAACCCTTGTAAACCTGAAGTTAGTGAAATTTCTGAACGTGCAAAAAGAAGAGCAGAACGTATTTTAGATTCTGATAATTGTGCTTTATATACTTATGGGAATCAACCGCAAATTCATTGTGCTTATGGTCGTGCAGAAAAACGACAACAAATATTAAACGATGTTCGTGCCGATCGTGCGAGACCTTTTTATGGAGATGGTGAAACCCTTCAATTTTATATTGATCGAGTCGGTTTAAATCAAGTGGTTGTTACTTTGCAGAATCTCGATGTGGATTATAGCCAATAACTAATATTTTACTTTTTATATTTTATCTATTAACGGAAATTATAAATAACTAAGCTGTAGACAAAACTGGTGAGTTTTGTCTCATTTGATTTTAAGATTATGATGATTAAAAATCAAATATAGCAGTTCCCATACTTGTGATGTACATAGTTTTCTGGTTTTAGTAGTTCGGGTTTTGGAGTTAGATATTAGGTGTAACTAATGGGTCAGAGAAACGCTATAATAACTTCAATTATTGCAAGAAAGATAATTAGAATTCACCCAACCTTCTAAACCATTCACTTGATTATTAGGTCCTTGAATTACTTTAACTTTATACCAAATATTTTGTTGAGAAATAAAACGAACAATATTCCCATTATTGAGTCCTGCTCTTGATTCTCCATTGGGGTTAAAACGTAAAGCTAGTTGACCTCTTTGAATATTAATTACTTCACAAAAAGTTGCATTACCTGCGTTTGGCCGATTAGATTGTAAGCGAATTTGACTGCGATGAATATATCCCATTTGCCCACAAGCATCTGTCACATACCAACCGTTTTCTGACCCATAAATATTAATTGGTTTTACTCTATTTACCGAGCAAATAATTCTCCCATTGGGACTCATTCTTACATTAGAAGGAAGAAGGTTTTTCCTTTGAAATTCCTCCTATTGATCCTAGTTTTGGCACAGGAATACAAGATTTTAAACCCCCTTGTCATCATCGTATTGAGTTAACCTCTAATGATCAAAGACAATTAATATTAGCCTTATATGCGATTCCAACTCGTCCCGGATGGTGTCGTCAAATTAGTTGTCAAATATT
>JBFRWO010000053.1:0-9426 GCA_051439625.1 Crocosphaera sp.
TTTAAGGTAGGAATGTGCGCGTGATCGTCTAATCCTTGAGATAAAACAATCAGATCAATTTGTTGACCAATATCGTAGGTTTTGCCCTTAACACCTTTAAATAACCATTCTAAATTGCCAAAAACCAGCGATCCCACTAACCAAGGATCGAGGAGAATTCTTTTTCCTGAGATTTCCATTAACCAGGAGTTGTTATCAAGCCAAGTAAGTTGCATAAAGATTCTATTTATTAAACGAAAAACTATATTTCTATTATGACGAAATTTTTACCGAGATAGTAGGGTCTAAAGCCTGGCTTTTTAAAGCGAAACGTTTTTGAGGCGAGGCTTAAATCCTCGTCTCAAAAACAACTTCTGTGCGATAGCGCCGGAACGTAGTGAGGAACTTCTGACTTCTGACTTCTGACTTCATTTAACAATTCCTGACCATTGCACCTTTTTTTCTTGGCTACGACGATAGGAAAAGAAATGAGACGGGGATTGATAGGTACAATAAGGGGCGATGCTAATTTGTTCGCTTTTGATGCCTAATTGTTCCATTTGTAATTGATTAATACGACGCACATCTAAACGAACTTTTCCTGGTTTGGGATCGGGTAGGATGGGGGGGTTAGAAATCTTGGCTAAGGGGTTTAAAATGCCCTCTACGCTCTCTATTTTCTCCTTTTGGAACAAACTAGACCCCACTTCTGCTGCCACCTTCTCGGACACCTGATACACCTCTCCACTGATGGCCGGTCCCATAGCAATACGTAAATTTTCGATAGCACTGCCCCAAACTTGTAAACGGGCGATCGCTTCTGGTACAATCCGTTGAGCAGTTCCTCGCCACCCTGCATGAATGGCGGCAATATTACCTGTTACTTCATCTCCGATTAAAACGGGGGTACAATCAGCACTAGCGACCCAGATCGCTTGTTTTTCCAGGTTAGCAATAATCCCATCAGCCGAAGCAAAAGTATCCTCTGTGGCCTCGTTATTAATCTCACTAGGGGACAAAACACGGTTGCCATGAACCTGTTTAACACGGTAGGTATCTGCTTCAGGATCAAGAATTTTACTTAAGTCTTCAGGGGTTCTCGGATAGAACGGTTGCGTAAAAAAACCGTGGGGCCAAGCTTGTAGTAGGGAACAGGTTAAATAGGGTAACCCTTCTACAGACTGCCATTGCCAACTTTGGGTTAAGCGATCGCTCATTGTTAAGTGATTTTAATTTATCGAGAAACATAGGCGGATTCACCGATGCCTCAACTTCTAGCTTAGCAAGATACTGTTAGATATTAGCAAGTTTTTAGTTGGTGCGAAACAATCACTATTGGTGGATAAATTATGATGATAAGTAAAAGAAAACCGAACCTCACAAACTGGTTAGAAACCCATTGGACAACCCCTGCTTTTAGTGGTTGGTTATTAGCAGTCTTAGCCCTCTGTTTCTTTGGTGCTGCTACTAATACTATGGCAGGATGGTTATATGTATTAAGTGGGACTATTCTCGCTTTATTAATTTTAGGGGCTATTCTTTCGGTGCGATCGCTGTCTAAAATACGAGTTCGTCGCCATCCCCTTAACCCTGTTAGTGCCGGGGAGGATCTCACTATCGAAGTTATTGTTGAAAATAAGTCAAAATCTCCCAAAAGTTTATTGCAACTATGGGATCTTGTCCCTATGGTTATGGATAAGCCGCAAAATACTGCTGTTGAAACCATTATCCCCCAAGGGGAACACCATTGGACTTATTACCTGAAAACCGAACGTAGAGGGGTTTATCATTGGCATGATCTAGAGTTACGCAGTGGTTCACCGTTGGGACTATTTTGGTGTCGTCGCAGTCAGGATGTTCCGGCCAAAGCAGTGGTTTATCCGCAAATTTTACCCTTAAATCATTGTCCTCTCATCGATACTATTGGACAAGAGGAAAACGACAACCAACAAAGCGATCGCAGTTTTCAAGGGGCGAATGAAGGGGTAACAAAAGCCCTTCGTCCTTACCGTTATGGTGATCCTATGCGTATGATACACTGGCGTACCAGTGCCAAATATGACGAGTTTCAGGTACGGGAGTTAGAAGTGATTACTGGGGGGGAAGATATTATTATCTGCTTGGATAGTGCTTCTTCTTGGCTGGAGGATAACTTTGAAGAGGCAGTTATTGCGGCAGCTTCTTTATATTTTTATGCCACTCGGGCCCAATTAAATGTTAAATTATGGACGGCTAAAAATGGACTTATTCATGGTAATCGCAGTGTATTAGAAACCTTAGCTGCTGTCAATCAAGAAGAAGATAGAAAACATGAATTACCAACATTACCTTTAATTTGGCTCACAGAAAATACGGCTACCCTGGATAAGTTACCATCGGGAAGTCGTTGGCTTTTATTCCCCCAAGAAGAGGTTAAAATTCCTAGTTTCCTCGGTAAAACTTTAAGAGGTTTAGTCATTAGTTCTGATATGTCTTTACAAACTCAATTACAAAAAATTCCAAAGTAAGTTAGAACCGATATCCCTACAAATAAAGTAGGGTGGGCAATGCCCACCCAAACCCTTAAAAATTGCTATTATTATAGAAAAAACACATAATTTGTTTAGTGTTAAATTAATTAAACCAAGTTATTAGGGATATCATGACAGACATCTATGACATCTCCCAATAAAACTTTATTGATTAATTTATCCATTATTTTAAAT
Organism: Crocosphaera sp.; assembly: GCA_051439625.1. Classification (GTDB taxonomy): domain Bacteria; phylum Cyanobacteriota; class Cyanobacteriia; order Cyanobacteriales; family Microcystaceae; genus Crocosphaera. Next base: position 2,685 of record JBFRWO010000053.1, read on the forward strand.
ATTATGTATGTAATTATTCTTCAATTTTTGTAATTTTCAAAGAAGCATCTAGGGATTTTTCCCGAATCAATTTAATAAACTCATCTAACATTTCTTTGCTGAATTCGTCAATGGTCGCTTCTAGAGATATACGGATTCTAGATTGTCCCTTAGAAATCGGTTCTGATGGAGTCAATCTATTGGTTTTTTCTGGATCTGTATCAGAATGTAAGGATGAAATTTTTTCCCAGTCAAGGTCTAATTTATGACAAATTTCAATAAAATTTAACTTATCAATAGGTTTACAATTAAAAAATTTACTAATGGTAGATAAACTTAACTGCATATCTTCAGCAAATAGCTTTTGAGTTGAATATCCGTTATACACTAAAGCGTATTCAAGCTTATCTTTATGTATTTCAGCAACTTTTAATGAACGTGACATAGTTTAGGTGTTAATGGAAAATGAGCTTTATTAAAAAAATCAACAATAAGTTATATATTAGTGACTTGTAACTTAATTATAAAACAAGTTTAGCTCACTTTTTAGTATCTGTTATGCTTAATAGAGTAGCTTAAGGTTAGGGAACTACAAAGTTATAAAATGCCTAAGTTACTGAATTAATAAGTTACTGAAGAAGATTAATTTAACCTTGCAACAACAAAACCCCTCGGTTAACAAGATAAAGGAGAGTATCGTTCGCTTAGTTCTAACGATCGCTACTTGGTGTCTGTTTTTGAAGGTTTACCATCTTAGATTTAATGAATTACCAAGTTTTCAGCCAATAGTCCTATTCTTATTAGCCATATATAGCATAATAGAGATATTTATAATAATTAGGGTAATTATTTCTAAAAATAGTCGATCTGATTATCAAGATATAGAAGAATCAGAATTATTGTCTTATTTACACAAGAGAAGCAAAATATTGCTATCTGAATCAAACTTGAAAAAAAAGCCACCATCTAAACCCCATAGTCCTATAATGTGATCAGCTTGACTAATGCAGGGTTCTGATGGATGATTTCAAGGGTTGGGAGTTTATACTCAGGTTTCTGGGAAAACTTGGCTGGAGTGGTTTTTTGGGATCTGGTGTCTTGTGTCTCATCTATGTGCTTTTTCCTAACTTATTTCTTGGTATCCAAGAAACAGCCAACTCCTTTGAGATTATTGCATTATTAGGTGGTTTACTAGGTACAGGTTTAAATGGTTTGTTGGGATCTTTAGTTAAATTAATTGCACAAAACTCCTCCGATCCTTTGAAGAATTTTCGTAAAAATGAAAAACTTGTCACTCAAAAATTACAAATTCTTGATCAGTCAGTTATAAGTGGTTATTTGACTTCTGATGAAGCCAAAAAAGCAGGAAAAAATTTAATCTTGGAGTTGATTGGTGATAGTAATTCAACTTTAAAATTACCAGCAGAAATTGACAAGGATGAAGAAAATAAGTAGGTGGGCAATGCTCACTCAAACCATTAAAAATTGCTATAATCATTATAAACTAGATGTGGTAATAGAAGCACTATACAATCCAAACAATCATGAATAACAAAACATTCATTGGGTAAATTATTGAGTAGTTGGAGATAATTTAGAACTGGTATTTATCATAATCAGCAGAGGAATAGGTAACTACAGGTTTAACTCTTCTCGCAAAACTCGGCGAAATGTTTCTTCTAAGGATTCATTTTGTTGTTTAATATGTTGACGTAATGCTTCATTAATTAAAGTTTGATAGTTACCTCCTCCTATTAGATGTACTTGCTGACGAAACCAGTCCAAAATATCATTATCTAAATGAAGTGTAATGGGTGTTTTATTTGATGATATGGGATCAATTGCTCCCCGTTTACCTTTGCTAAAATCGTATTCAGTTTCCATTGTTATCTATCCATATATTGTTGACGTTCAGTACGAGTTGCTTTACCTCGCCAAGTGTGAACAATAACAAGAATTCTTCCAAAAAAATCAAGCCCAATGGTAATAAATCTCTCTTCGTCAAACCTTTCATCTTCTATAGTAATAGCAAGGTCATCAGAAAAGACAGAAACTGCATCAGCAAAGTCGATCCCATGCTTACGCAAATTAGCAATAGCTTTATCTGGGTTCCACTGATAGGTCATTAATTTTTACGTTTCTTTAATCATGGTTATTATAATACTTTGGTTGATACAGGTTGTTTAATCGGATCTTCTCCTAGCGGTGCAGCAGCACACGCTTCGCGTGACCGCCTCTATTTTGAGAACCGTTACTAAAGCGCAACAGTTATAAACCTGATTTTTCTGATAGCGATCGCCTCTATTTTCGGAACCCTTACTAATGCGCAACAGTTAAACACCATTACAGATGTGGATGTTGTCGGGGTCAATGGCCATCAACCCCTACGAAAATAAAAAAAATAACAGTGCCTCAAATGCTTGTATAGAGCAGATTACAGCCGATAAGTTGACAGAATATGAGGGGGGGGTAGAATAAAGGCGTTTATCTTTATTCAAGGAAAAGGAAGCAATAAATTTGCAATTTTTCCGGCTTTTTGCCCTGCAAAATTCACAAGCAATTAAAACAATGAATCAAACCACATTAACTTCCTTAACCATTGCTGGTGTCTCCGCCATTTCCTTGTTAGGAGCTTCTGCACCTGTAATGGCTGCGGCCATTGGAGTTGACTGGACGACACCTACCACTGGAGATTTAAACGGTACTACTGTAACTCTGAGTAATTTTAGCTTTCCTAGTATTAGCACTTCAGATTTATCTGGTAGTGATTACTCGGCTGCTCCTCTATCCTCTAGTCAAGAAATTATTGTCTATGACGCTAATAGTGACTGGACAGCCACTTTTTCTAATCCGGTCTCCGATCTGTTACTTTACCCACGCTTTTGGCGACCAACTGGAGGAGATATCTCTCCTGTGACCTATGAGTTTGATCAATCCTTTACCATCCTATCGGGATTAACAGGCGCAACAGTTGTGGGCAATACCTTATCACTACCTACCAGTGGCTTTTCTGATGGAGTGATTCAGTTTAGCGGTCCGATTAGCTCTTTAACAGTAAATACCAGCTCAACAAGTTTTTCTGGCCAATCTTTAACCTTTGGGGTTGATCATACTCCTCCTCCTGTGAGTACCCCTGAACCTGCCACTATTTTAGGATTATTAGCGGTGGGTTCCTTAGCTACTTTATCTCGTAAGAGCAAAGGATAAATTAAACGTAACTTGTTCTAATATTTTAGGTGTGAGGAAGGGTTAAACCTTCCTTTTTTTGCTGTTGAATATGTTGACGTAAGGCTTCATTAATTAAAGTTTGATAGTTACCTCCATTTGTTGAATGTACTTGTTGACAAAACCAGTCCAAAATATCGTTATCTAAATGAAGAGTAATAGGTGTTGTATTTGATGGAATAGGATTAATTGCACCGCGTTTACCTTTGCTAAAATTATATTCAGTTTCCATATTTATCTATCCATTTTATTATTTATAAAAGCTTTTTAAACTCTTTAACCGTCATTCCTGAACCTTTAATAATTGCCCCCATTGTATAACCATTAATAGGATTTGCTCTAGGAATAATTAAGATATGTTCTCCGTCAGTCATGGTAATATGTTTACCCTGTCTTACAATCTGAAAACCTGCTTTTTCAAATGCTTTGATTGCTCGTTGATGATTAATTCTAGGAACATTAGGCATGATTTAATTCAACTTCTACATAACAAGATTCGATTCCATTATTTAATTCTTTAGCAACTTCTAAATAAGCTATAATTGCATCCTGAATATTGTCAATAGCTTCTGCTTTTGTTGTTCCTTGAGAAGCACATCCAGGTAAACTAGGACACCATACTGCATATCCTTCTTCTGTTTTTTTTAGATTAACTTGATATTGCATATCTTTTTAAGGTTCAATCATTCTATAGCGTTAACTATAGTATATAATCTCTCCGAATATATTTGACCTGTAGGTTATCAAAAATTAAGAATGTAGAATTTATTTGTCTGCTCATTCTACACTCTTAATTGTTAATTGTTCATTATTTAAGTTTAGATAACCCATTGAGATCAAACTTTTCTAACCAAGCTTGACGATCGCTCTCAGAAAAAGCAGGATCACGGGACAAAACTTTAACTTGAAAGCGATCACCCACTAAAACAGCAGTGCCGGTTTTGCCTTGAGAAACAGCAGGATAACCCTTAATCTTTTGGGTACTTTTCTCAAATTTTTTGGCAGCACTGGGATTATTAAGAATATCGGAAATAGCTAATACTGCCACCTCTTTACCATCTTTTTTCAACTTAGCTTCAGCAAAACCTTTTTTCTCTTGACTGTAAACACGCTGATATCCGCCACCAGAAGGGGGGAAAAACTTATTAAAACTGCCCCCAGACTCTGATTCTCGGACAACCGCACTACTACCCCTCCCAGAGCTTTCTTGTTGCGCTTGCTCAAACCTCGATGGGGCCTGAGTAGCACAGGATGTTAATAAAAGGAGACTGAGAGAAAAAACAACAATAATTTGACGCATTTTGAGCAGCATTTTAAGACGACTCCTAAAAATTTTGTTTCACCTTCTGATTGTGTCAAACCACTTGATGGTATACAATTGATGTTAGGTTAAGTTTTGTAACTATTCTTAAATTCTGTAAGAGAACACTTTATGTCTATGAATATTCCAGAACCAATCAAAGTCTGGTCACAGTTTGGCCATCCTATTCTGATGTGGGCTTTATTTGGCCTTACGATTTATGCTCTATATTTAGGGGTTCAATGGAGACGAACTCGCTTTGTTGATAAAGATATCAAAAAAGAATTAGTAAAAAAAGATTTTCGTAATCGACACTATCAAATTGGTTCGTTAATTTTAGGTTTAATGGTATTAGGTAACATTGGCGGTATGGCTGTTACTTATATCAACAACGGTAAATTATTCGTCGGTCCTCATTTATTAATTGGTTTAGCCATGACTGCTTTAATTGCTGTTTCTGCTTCTCTTTCTCCTTTGATGCAGAAAGGCAATGAATTAGCCCGTTATACTCACATTACTCTCAATATGGCCATTGTTGGTTTATTTGGTTGGCAAGCTATTAGTGGAATGGAAATTGTCCAAAAAATTCTGGAAAGAATGTCCTAAATAAACTGTAAAAAATAAAGTAATTGGTAAAGGTAACAGGAGATAAAATAATCCTGTTACCTTTATTTTATGTTTCTTGAGTTTTATCTAAGTTATCTCCTGCGGTAATTAAAAAAACATCAATTTCATTATCTTCTTTAGGATCAATTTTTACGGTGATATCAGGACCAAAAAACTTGGCAATTTTTTCCTTTTTATCTTGCCAAGTTTCCAAGGTAATAAAAGGAGATTCAAACTCTAAGATTAACCCATAATTCCCCTCAATATTTTCCTCACGAATAGCAACTAATACCGGTCGATCTTCATCCGAAGGACTCAACCCTAACCTTTCTAGGGAATCATCCAGATGAGCTTCTTGTCCATAACGATAACGGGTGACATCTTTACGAATTTGATTTTGGGTTGGGGTCGCTTTTTCCTCTCTTAAAGCGATAATTTCTGGAGATGTGCTTTGACTGTAGGGAATGGGTTTTAATTCGGCGGCCTTCAGAGCTAGTCCCCCTAATAAAATGGGGACACCATAGAAAAATCCTGCTAAGTTGAGGGTAGGATTGTCCACAGCATAGGCCACAAAGCCAATAATGGTTAAAATTCCTCCGACTGTCAATCCAACTCGTGCTAATGAAAGTTTACGTAACATATAATTCCTGTGTTGAGCGATCGCTTTAAATTTTATCAGTATTTAGAAAGATGATTATTATGATACCGCTAAATCTACCTGTCGCTTAAGGGCAAAAGCGATCGCACATAAGTATCATAAACATTCAACACAAATATAGTCATATATAGTCAAACAACGACAAATATACTTAGTTTTCTTGTACTTACTGTGATCCTACTTAACAAAAATCAACAACTCGGTTGAGTTATTTAATGGTAAAATTAAACTTAACTAAAAATCTGACATTGCAGATTGATACTATATTAATAAATCACTCCTTCTTTGATATCAAAAGAATCATTAACGAATTAATTGATGAGATTAGTAGAGAGACATATTATTAAAAAAAATCATCGGTTTTATGCTGAAATTGACCGACTGTGTTTCTTATCTAAAAATCTCTACAACTATGCTAATTATTTATGTCGTCAGTCTTTTATATTTGAAAACACTTATCGTAACTATCATGACATTCAGAAAACCTTGCAATCTCAATTAGACTATAAAGCTATGCCAGCTAAAGTTTCTCAACAAGTTTTAATGATACTTGAGAGAAACTGGATAAGTTTTAAAGAGTCTAATTTAGCTTACAAAGAAACACCATCAAAATTTAAAGCCCGTCCTCGTCTCCCTGGATATAAACATAAGATCAAGGGCAGAAATGTGGTGGTTTATACGGCGCAAGCTATCAGCAAAAAACAGCATAAACAGGGTATCATTAATCCCAGTAAGACTGCAATTTACCTGAAAAACAAGGTAGAACCTTCAAAAATCAAACAAGTTCGTCTTGTTCCTAGACTTAACCATTATGTAATTGAGGTCATTTATGAAGCGGAAAAACAACAATACGAGTTAGAGGAAAATCGCTACGCTAGTATTGATATTGGTTTAAACAATTTAGCTACATTAACTTTCAATCAAGCCGGAATAAAACCGCTCTTGATAAATGGCAAACCGTTAAAATCTATCAA
>JBFRWO010000054.1:0-7968 GCA_051439625.1 Crocosphaera sp.
GAGGCATTTCGTACAGCAATTTCTTACCGTTTTCACAACTGGTTAAAGGATAATGGTGATGTATTCGCCAGGTATAAAGCTAGTTTTGGCTATATTTGGGCTTGAAATAAGCTAAAGTCCCATTAAGGAAATGACAATTATCTTACTCTTAATTCCCAAAACCCTCATGAGTAATGGGTTTTAGCGTGCAAAGCTCCCCAACAATCCAACCATTAGTTATTGTGGGTGGCTTCTTGCTGTATGCTTGAAGTTATAAGGATGTCTGTGTGTACTTGTATAGACATCCCATAGACAACGTAACCGCTACTAAAGCTTTTGAGCTTTGACAAACTTGAAACGGTGTAAAAGCCAAAAATAAGTTTGAACAAGTTTTAAAAGTTTTGGGCAACCCGCCCACCGAACAGTTAAATTACTTTAGTTTGACGGCTAAAAGACTGTGAAGGTGATGGAGGGGATTGCTGTCTTTATGGTACACAATTTTGTTATGTCCGTACAGTCAATTACTGATGTACAACCTCTCAATCCTAGAGGGCAATGGACTTAACGAATTATTTTAGACAAGAGAACTTTGTTTCTGACCGAAGATTGGAGATTGAATAAAAACAGGTTCCTTTGCTTTCAAGCATTGGTAAATCTAAAATCTACGCGAATGCAATCGGCAATTGTTTGACTTACCCAACCACGCTTGTCACTCTTGCTTCCCTTCTCTTCTAAAACCGATATAAGACAGTATTTCCCCTCCTATCAACGGGTTGCTCGCTCACCTTACCAAAGCGAACCCATCAATGGAACAAAATACAGGGAAACAACAAAACCAAACTTTTCAGTTATCAGTCAACCGTCACCACCTTGACAAAACCGTTGACAACCCCCAACATTACCGCGACGGATTCAAAACCCATCAATTAACCATCAACGAGTTAGCAGAAGCCGTTAAACGTGGTCTTGCTTGGTCTTGCGCCACCTATGACGACTCCATGAGGTCAAAAGCCAACTATCAACAAGCTCAACTTATTGGCCTTGATATTGATAACGGCTTAACCCTCAACGATGCCCTCAACCATCCTTTTGTTAAGCAGTATGGGCAATTAATCTATACTTCGGCATCCCACCAAAAGCCCAAAGGAAACATCCCACCCTGTGACCGCTTTAGAATCGTCTTTAATGCCAATCAGCCCATCAAGGATATTGACTCATACGAACAGCTAGTCAAAGCTGTGATGGGGCATTTTCATGAAGCTGATGAGGCTTGTAAAGATGCCTCACGGTATTGGGCTGGTAATAGCCAAGCAGAAATATTTATCCTCGATGGAGATCCCTTACCAGCTTCCTTGATCGACGAAGCCAAAGAACAAGCTAAAATCCAATGGGAAGCCAGGGAAAAACGCCGTCAAGAGAATTTAGCACGGTTTAATGAACAAAACCTCGACTCAGTTAAAACCCTAGCCCTAGAAGCCCTCAACTTCATCCCACCACGGCAACCAGGTACCGGAACTTATGAAGAATCGTTAAGAGTCCTCATGGCCTTAACCACTATCTTTGGTCCCACTGAAGCGATCGCCATAGCTGAAGCCTGGAGTCCCCCCATGAAAGGTTGGAACCCTGCCAAAAAGATTCAAGGGTTCAGAGTAGGTGAAGTCACCGCCGGTACTCTATTCTGGATAGCGCAGCAACACGGCTTTAAATTCCCAGAAAAACAATGGCATTCCCTGGAAAGATACCCCATTGAACCAGATGCCGACCTATACCAAGCTTACGTTGAATGGGAAATTGAACAAGCAAAAAATGAACAAGCACAAGAAACCTCAGAGTTTATCAACTTCTTAAAAGCTAAATTTCACGGGTTAGGCAAACACTATAAGAAAGGCTTCGGTTTTACCAAGGAAGTCGAAAAAACTAAAGTTAAATTACCTCGACAAATAACATTAACCCTTAATGATCCTGTCCCCACTACCGACGACTATAAAGGGCTTCAACCACCGATAATTATCTTTAAGAAAGGTGATAGAAATCAACTCAATCAAAAATTAATAAAAGCTGGCTGGAAGCATATATTAGATGCTAGTGTTCCCGGCTCTGGCAAATCTTATGACACAGGTAATTTAGCCTCAGAAAATGGTAAACATTGGCATATAACAGTAGACCACCGTAACCCCTCTACTCCCACCATTAAAGACAACTTTACTGACCTTAACCCAAGACATAAAGGACTCTATCAAGTAGGTGAGCGAATTGAACTCAAAGGAGAAAAACATCAATTAATTGCCCCTAGTAATTGTTCTAATGTCGATGCCTTTCACCAACTATATACTAAGAATTATGATGTTTACTTTGATGGAGTCAACCAAGTTTGTCGTCATTGTATCTATGGTAAAATCAAACAAGAATCTAACGAATTAGACTCAGAGGGAAATCCTTTTATAGTTAGTAAATGCGGTGCCGAATCAGGAGAAGGCTATGGCTTTCTACATCAAAGAAAACTAACTTTATCCTCACCTACAATAAGATGCACCACAGAGCAATTAAGTGATGTAACCGCTTATAACTATTCACCGGATCTCTTCTCAATTGAAGAAGCTGGTAGAACATTAGGTACAAAACAAATAACAGGCTCTCTCAATTGTTTTAATCGCCAGATGTTAGACCTAAGAGCCAAAAATCTCGATTATTTCTTGGCTATTGAAAATTTATTAAATTTACGCCCCTATCTTGAAAAAGATACCAAACGCCGTTATGGTCTAAGACATAAAGAAATCTTAGATATTATTGGTGAAGCTCCTGAAAACCTAGAAGAAATAATACAGTTTATCTACAATGAGTTCAACCAATTAGACGATGTTTTTGTAACTCCTGACAGTACAGGAACTGTCAACTATAAAGAGGGGGGTATAACCCGTGAACAAGCAAAGACCGCCCGTCGAGGTTTAGCTATTGAAGCCCGTGAGAAGACCTTAGAAAATATTAAGAGACTACCATCAAACATTCTCTTTGACTTATTAGAAGTTTGGGGAGGAAAGAAAGGCGCGTTTAAGACCAACAAATATGGTGAAATTATTATAACTAGACCTGACTTTAAGATGCAGAGTATCTTGAAAACCAGTCAGGCTAATCTTTACCTTGACGCTACTTTAACAACCGTTAAACTAGCAGCATTAATAGATATTGACCCCACTGAAATTATCACGGTCAAACAAGAAACCATTAGAGCTAAAAATAACATCGTTGTTCATGCTGTTGACTTTTCTGGACTGGGTTCTAATAACTGGGGTCGTACCAGGAATGCTGACGGCGAACTATTAACCAAAGAAGAAGCAGAAGGGCCCTTAAAGCGCATTATTGCCACCATCGACAAATTAAAAGATAAATACCCAGAAATAAGTATTTATGCTCTTAAGAAGTATGAGAAGATTTTAGAGAACCGTTACTACTGGTTCAACCACAACAGGGGCGGTAATCATGACAAAGGTAAAGAAGCCATCGCCGCCTTCGGGAAACCTTTACCTGATATGGGTAGCTTAGAGTCTGAGTATATAACCTTGTTTGGTGTAACTGAGTTTGATAATGAACTTAAACCAATGGGGTTTGATGATTATTATAAGGAGTCGTGCAACCAGGAAATAATACAGTATGTTGGCCGACAGAGGGCAAACCTCTACCCAGACCAAAAGTTCCATAGCTTCATCTTCGCCCCTGACCTTGATCTAACTTTTCTAAAAGAGCTTGGTTATAAGGTGGTATATGAAGATGAGTATCAATATATCCCTGAGTTATGCCGTCGACGTAAAAGGGATAAATGGGCTATCTTTGAAGCTGCCAAGGGGTTGATCAAGGCTGGAAAGAAAATTACTCAAGTAGCTATCGCCAGAGAAATCAATGCAACCCAAAGTTGGGTATGCAAGCTGTTTGGGGGGGCTGAAATCCTATCCTGGCGTGATTTCTGCAAAATATTCCACTCTCTATATAAAGCTAATAAAGAAACTGGAATAATTACCACAGGGACAGAAGAAAACGCTACAATGCAGGAATGGCTGGGGCTGAAGCCGTTGGAAGTGGCTCTCGACATGATAAAAGCCATTCATAATGAAGGCTGGGAAAGTGTTGTCGACTATCTCAGGAAAGTTTGCCCTCACGAAGCATTCCAAATTTTAGGTATTTTGGCCTTATTTACCCCCAACGCCGACCAAGTTTGGCAAGAATTTTTACAGCCACCACCACAAACCTGATCAAAAAATAGCTCGTGTGCAATAGGAATCTGTTTTTTCAAGTATCGTTAAAGAAGCTTGGAAGGCTCCCCATTCATCTACGGATGAAAAAGATAGATCAGCATCAATGCTCATAACGAGTTCATTTTGGGGACTGTAACTCCTCACCAGAGATCGCGAGGTACTTTGTGTCTCTCTGAAGAAAGAGAACACAACATAACCTGGCGAAAACATACCATTTAATTCAGGGACAATCACAACCGCTCCCCTCCCATACAGTCGATAGAAATAATTCCCAACATCCACAAAATTTTTAATGCCGTCTACCTCATCAGGGATTGCTGCGATCTGATGACGGTAAAGTTTTGTCCTCGCAACAACTCTGTGTAAGTCAAGTTCTTGATTTTTTTGTTTATTGAGTTTTCTAATTTTTCTTAATCTTTGTGCTTTTCCCATATTAAATATAAAATCAGTTCCATCTGAATGTACCCGTTCACTACTTGCCACTTTACCAACATCGTGAGCCAATGGTGACGGTGTTGACCAAAGATGATAAATTTCCGACTCGTTCTACTGCGCACTCGTCCGGGCCGGTGGGAATATGATCTCTAACAAAAAGAAACATTAAAAATATTGATCAACTTTTCTATATATTTCAACCATTACCCCCCCATTAAATCTATCAAAGTCGCAATTCATCAGGTTTTCAGCATGATCATTCTCACGCTGCACAGGAAAACGCCGAAAAACGAAGGAGTAATTCGTCGGTTTTTATTTTAAAAAACCGTTGCTATTCAAAGTATCAAAGAATAATAGAGCCAAAAATAAGCTATATTAAACTGATATAACCATTATCATTCAATAAATTCTATTTTTGTTTTTCGTAGTTCAAAATTACCATAAAAATCCGTCGCCAAAAATCGCTCAAGGTCGGCAAAAATAGGCACTCAAAAATAGCCCCATATTTGGTCAAACTGAGGGGTATTTCTTTATATGGTTTTCGCAATGATAGTTGTCTGAAAAATCGTTAGCTGAAAAAATGGACTCGCCAGCAAGTCTTTACTGTTGCTGAAAAAGTCCGCTTCTATTCCCTAGTCTTGCCTTTTATTGAGTCATGGCAGATCAAAGCTCATCACTCGCGCTGTCTTCTCTGTGTAATTAAATCTTTTATGAAGTAGATAAGTAACTCTTCGCTCGAAAACGGTAAAAGATTTTCAATTGGGTGCCTTAATATTCACTTTATAATCTGCCTTATTTTGGGTTACTAAAAATTTGGATCAAAGCTTGACATCCACTCACTGTTTAGCCCAAAAATGTCTTTTTTTTCTTCTAATTCTCTTCGGGAGCGAACATTTGTTTTAGATCAAAACTGGCCATACTGTGAGTGTTTAGCCCAATTTTAAGAGTGATATGACTTGAAAGGCTCTATTCAAGCCCAATAAGGCGATCTTCGCTAGTTGCTTCCCTCGTTGTTAATTTAAAACCATAATTATACTTAAATTTTTATTATTAAAAACGATAAAATTCGGTATTTATATCGAAGACAAAACAACTATATTATTGATATAATTGATGTAGCTAAGCATAGTTTTTTACAATTATTATTTTTATCCTTATTTATACCCTAATATAAATGAAAAAATTTGCTTTTGTCAATGATGCAGCAGAAAGAGAATATAAAGACCTGCCTAAAAACATTCAACAAGAATTTGGAACTAGCTTAAGGGCAGTTCAAGATAATAAAAAACCTTTTTTACCAATAAGACCATTAAAAAATATTGGACCTGGTGTAATCGAACTAAAAATAAACGGCAGTCCTGCTTTTAGATGCGTATATATTGCTAAGTTTATAGATACTGTTATTGTTTTACATTCATTTGAAAAGACAACAAATAAAGTAGATAAACAGGCAATGAAAACCTTAGAAAAACGATACAAAGAGCTAAAATTAGAATTGCAAAATTGACAATAAATTGTCACTATACTAAGGCTGCTGTTTTCTTGATTTTAATCGAAGCTTCTTCCATATTTCCAAAGGTAAACTCGGCTTTAAATCCAAGTTCGTCCAACATCGAAAAAAGTACATCTAAAGTAAATTTATCAATTTTGCCATTAACTACATCTGAAATACGAGGTTGAGTAACTCCTAATTTTTCAGCAGCTTCTTTTTGTGTCCAGCCTTCCTGTTCAATAATATCCCGAATCATAATTGTTATATCTGCTTTTAAAACAGATTTACTAGCAACTTCAGGTTCTTCTGTTGCATGGAAAGGACTCTCGTAGAATTTGAGTGGCATAAATTTTACTATTTTGCTCTAAATACTTAATACGAATATATAAAATTTTATATAATTTGTCAATAAAGCCTCAAAAAATTTTCCCAAGTTAATTTTTGGTAGACGAGTCTTGGACATAAATGGAACAAAGTTTATTTCATGACCAAAATCAATAACTATCCTAATGTCAAATCCTCTATTCTAGGTATATAAATAAAACTAATAATTTAGGTAATACTGCTCAGGAATCTTAAACTGAAACCATAAGAAATTATAAAGTAGCCTCACTAGAACAACCAAATCATCGCTTATGAGGTCGGTTACGCTAACAAACTTGCATTTGTATGGGGGGATGTCTCCCCCCATACCCCTAAGAGTGCAGCCTCTCCACCTCCTTTCACTCGTTCCGCTACGCTCCACTCGCTTTAGTCGGTTCCCGGCTGCTTGATTTTTTCAAACCCCCTCTAGATAAAGGTTTCAGCATCAGTAGTTTACTTGTGTAGCTTAAAGTACCTTACTATATTTAATTAAGTATTATACAACAATACTTAATCTACATTTACTACTCTAAATTACTTTACTTAAGTTTACTATAGTATTATACTAAGTAGTTAATCTTTATCAACTCACTAATTACTCACTTTAGTAATTTACTAATATTTATGTAGTGTATTAAAATTAATTACTTATTTTAATAAGTATCTTACTTTATAATTTCTACTTTTTATAAGTGCGCTACTTTATTTAAAAGTATTATACTGTATTTTATGTAGTAACTTAATTTAAACTAATTTAGTTAAACTATAGAGTACTTTAAGTTACCTTATCCTAAATCAAAGAGTAATGGCTACCAACGAATGGCTCAAAAATCACGCTAAAGTTACAGCATATCTAGATTTAAGCCTATACAGCAGTCTAGAAAACTGGATGAAGACTCACAAAATAAAAAAGGTGTCTCAAGCCTTAGTTATTATCCTTGAGCATTACCTTGAGGGGAATATTCTTATTGAAGTGCTACCAGAGACTCTTGAAGAAGAAGTCAAAAACTTGAAAGCTAAAACCACCGAAATTGACGACTTATCTGCTACCGTTGCTGAACAAGAATCTGAGTTTACTGATGAGATAGAGTCCCTAAGAACTGAGATTAACCAACTTAGACAAGCTCTTATAAACACAGGCTTATCCTCTCTAAAGGAGAAATTTGAAGACATCCCTAGAGGAAATATAGAGTTTACTTGTTCTGATACAGTAATAAGTTAAGGTCTAACAAAAACCGACCTTTGTAAAAAGATTAACCTAACTTCTAGCCAAATAAATCAATGGGCTTCTCGACTTAATCTTAACTCCGATGATTACCTGTTTGAACTAACAGGCTGGCAAAAACCCCCCTCTCAACGTCGTTATTTTCCATCTGACCATACCCCTGTCTCAGATACCCCTGCATCTAATCAGACTGGATCTGACACCCCTGATGACGATGATCCTCAGTC
>JBFRWO010000055.1:0-4103 GCA_051439625.1 Crocosphaera sp.
CTGCCCAAAATCGCACCAAAGAAGCTATCAGTCCCGATGATATGAAAAAGTTGGTGGAACTATTAGACCCTCAGTTTGACTTTATCTTTATTGATAGTCCTGCCGGCATCGAAATGGGTTTTCGTAACGCTATTTCTCCAGCACAAGAAGCCATTATTGTCACTACTCCTGAAATGGCTGCGGTAAGGGATGCAGATAGGGTTGTCGGCCTCTTGGAAAGCGAAGATATAAAAAAAATTCACCTCATTGTTAATCGTATTAAACCGAAAATGATTCAACTCAATCAAATGATTGGGGTGGAGGATATTTTAGATTTGTTGGTGGTTCCTTTGTTGGGTATTGTTCCCGATGATGAACGCATTATTATTTCTACGAATAAAGGGGAACCTTTAGTCCTAGAAGAAACGACTTCTCTTCCTAGTTTAGCTTTTACGAATATCGCCCAAAGATTAAACGGAAAAGATATTCCGTTTGTTGATTTTATGGCCGCTGATGATAACCTAATCACCCGTTTTCTCAGCATTTTCAAAAAGTAAACTCCCCTATTAATCCTATTAACCTATGATTCTTGAGATCCTTGAAAATATGTTCCCCTGGAAAAATCGAACCAAAAGCGGAGATGAAGCGAAACACCGTCTTAAGTTCATTTTAGCCCACGATCGCGCAGGACTAAACCCCGAAATGCTCGAAGCTATGCGCAAAGACATTTTAGCGGTGGTTAATCGTTATGTCGATATAGACCCCGAAGAAATGGAATTTTCCCTCGAAAGTGACCAAAGAATGACAGCTTTAATCGCTAATCTACCTATTCGTCGCATTAAACGGGAAAATGAGCCAGTAACTGACTCTTAAGTTAGTTATCCGTTTTTTACTCAATCCCACGCAGTTCTACTCGTGGGAAACTCAGTCTTGGAAATTTGTTACTACCTTCTACCACAAGAATAGATTAATTATCGCAATCTTAACTTTTCTTTTGTAATCTTAAGTTATAGTTGTTACAATGCTTAACATTACAGGAACAAAATATATGATTAAACAAATGACTGGATTAAAATCTTTTTCTGCTTTAGTAGGGGGAATCTTAGCCCTTGGTTTCTCTGTTGCTCCAGCAGTTGCTGATAAAATGGAACAAAAATCGTCTCAGCCAGAAACCCAAATACTAGCGGGTCATCATGAGACGAAGACGAAGAACATTGTCCAAACTGCGGTTGCTGCTAATGACTTTGAACTCTTAGTCGCTGCTGTTAAGGCTGCTGGTTTAGTAGATGTTCTATCTGGTGAAGATAAGTTTACTGTATTTGCTCCCACTGATGAAGCTTTTGCAGCATTAGGAGAAGAAAAGCTTAAAGACTTACTGAAGCCTGAAAATAAGGACAAACTCACCGCGATTTTAACTTATCATGTTGTCCCTGGTGTAGTTAAATCTACTGACCTCAAAGAAGATACCACAGTAAAAGTTAAAACCGTCCAAGGTAAGAAAATTAAAATTCAGTCAGAAGACTCAGAAGTTATGGTTAATGATGCAAACGTCGTTCAGGCTGATATCATGACCAGTAACGGTGTTATTCATGTCATCGATAAAGTTATTTTACCTTCTAATAAGTAAGAAACTTTTGACATAATTAGGGGTGAGGTAGATTTTACTATCTCAACCCATAAACTTTAATATATCAACGTTACAAGTAGGGGTAAACGGCAGTTTACCCCTAACAAAATGCTTTCATATTCAAAAATTTTTCTTTTAAACCTTGAAAAAATCCCAAAATTTTAGCGGCAATGATCTAACGGGGTAGCTTTTATGATATACTGTCTGGTAATGGGAAATAGTGCCTTCTTTGTTTTTGTGTGGTCATATTTCGATTATTAACCTTCATTCTTGATTTTTACACAAACTTTTCTAAAAAGCAAGTCTTTTATTAACAAAGTCTTCTAGACTGTACAAAGCTTGTTGCCTGAGAATGGCAATTAAAGAGACAGAAAATAATTCAATTGATAGATAATTATCTTAATATTTTAATCAGATTATCAGGATCATTTGATGAGATAATAGTCAAGTATGAATTGATTTTGATAGTTTAACTCGCTTTTTTGTTAATTATATGAGTAAGTTTTCTCCTGAAAGTGCAGCCGTTCAACAACTATATAATACCTATCCGTTTCCTCCCGAACCCTTATTAGATGAACCCCCACCAGGGTATAATTGGCGATGGAATTGGATTGCTGCTTATAACTTTTGTACAGGTAGAAAACCAGAAAGAGAAAACATCCGCATTTTAGACGCAGGATGCGGTACAGGAGTGGGAACAGAATATTTAATATTATTAAATCCCCACGCTGAAATTGTGGGAGTTGATATTAGTGAAAAAGCTTTAGAAATTGCTCAAAAACGTTGTCAACAGTCGGGGGTTGCAACTAATCATAATCATCCCATTTCTTTCCATCATTTACCCTTAGAAAACGCCGATCAAATTGAGGGTGAATTTGATTTAATTAACTGTGTGGGAGTGTTGCACCATTTACCCGATCCCATAGCAGGAATTAAAGCATTATCCAAAAAATTAGCCCCGGGTGGACTCTTTCATATTTTTGTCTATGCAGAGTTAGGAAGATGGGAAATTCAACTAATGCAAAAAGCTATTTCTCTGCTACAAACCGAAACCAAAGGGGACTACAAAGACGGCGTTTTTGTAGGTAGAAAAATATTTGAATTATTGCCAGAAAATAACAGACTTGTCAAGCGAGAAAAGGAAAAATGGTGTTTAGAAAATCATCGGGATGAATCCTTTGCCGATATGTATGTACATCCCCAAGAAACGGATTACAATATTGACACCTTGTTTGAATTTATTGAAGTATCGGGACTAGAATTTATTGGCTTTTCTAACCCTCATTATTGGGAATTAAAAAGATTAATTGGAGAGTCAGAAGAACTGATGAAACGAGCAGAAAAATTAAGCGATCGCGAACGATATAGACTGACTGAATTACTCGATCCAGAAAACATTACTCATTACGAATTCTTTTTAGGAAAACCTCCTTTAGTTAAGATAGATTGGTCAGAAGATGAAACCTTATTATCTGCTTTTGTTGAGATTCATCCTTGTTTATATGGTTGGCCGAGTCAAAGTTTCTTGAATCATGATTATCAACCAGTTAGTTTAAGCGATGATGAATATAATTTTATGCAAAATTGTGATGGAAAATTAACCGTTAAAGACATTTTAACTGAGGTTTCTGTCGACTTAGAAATGGTGCGATCGCTGCAACAAAAACAGTTAATTATTTTGACTCCCAACAGCAATTAATCAGTAAACAGTTATCAGTGAACAGTTATCAGTGACGAGAACATGAGGAGAAGAATAAAACACAGTTATATATCCCTACAAATATTTCCCTGTAGGGGTTTAAAACTGTTAAACGATTCGATGCTCAGAAGGAGCTGCGTCTTTGAACACAAAAATCATCTTTTATATCTTTTTTTTCGCATAGATCAATGATTTCAACTGTTGAGCTTCGAGAACATAACAGTTTCACAAATAGTTAACTGTTATGCGATCGCCGACTGGAAAATTAACCATCTATAGTTATCATCTGAATCTCTGAATCTACATAACAGGTTATAATCTGTTATGAAATTTACTGTTGCGCAATAAAATATATTAAACATGGATAAAGACTTAAATTATTATCATCTTATTCACCAAGAAATTGCTTCTTTACTGTTATATCAATCTGTTTTAGAGGATGAAATTGGAAAAGCTTTTTTAGAAATATTAGATTTAATTTACTTTAGAAATCAGGAACAAATTGATATTGATTGTCTTAAAGCTTATAGTCTTTGGGTAAAAAAATTAGCATCTCAAGGAATTAGTTGGCAAGATTATATTATTAGAAAAATTCTTATTGATGATAATCCTTTTAGTCAACAGGTTCAACATGATTCTTTAGAAAACGTACCTCAACCTTTAATTGAAGCTGCCGAACACGATTTAAGTATTTTAAATACTTTATATAATCTTCCCTTAGAAGCTATTAGTCAATGGGTTAAAGAAGCAGCTAATGTTCCTTTTTCGCCTTTTATTGCACAGTATGAAAATAAGGAT